>JAYSXE010000226.1:0-15963 GCA_043717565.1 Burkholderiales bacterium
GGTGCGGCGGCGCGCGCGGCCAGCGCCAGGCGCTCGAAATGGCTTTCGATGTCACGCACGATCTGCGGCAGGTCAAACAGCGGAGACTGTCGGCCGTGCTCGGCCAGGTAGCGCTTGTACGAGGCCACGCGGGCGGGCGCGCGCGCCAGCGACATGGCCAGCTTCTCGTAAGCGGCCAGGTCTTCGGTCACCAGGTCGGGCAGGCCTACGGCAGAAAGCAGGCTGCCGGCCATGCGGCTGATGTAGGTGCGGCCGGTGCGGGTGACGATGGGCAGGCCCATCCAAAGCGCGTCGCTGGCGGTGGTGCCGGCGTTGAAGGGGAAGGTGTCGAGCATCAGGTCGGCGCACTGGAAGCGTGCCAGGTACTCGGGCGGCGCCACGCGCGGCGCAAAGATCAGCCGCTCGCGCGCCACGCCGTGGGCGTCGGCCTGGCGCAGCATGTTTTCGCGCGCGGTGTCGTTGTCGGCCAGCAGCCACAGCACGCTGCCGGGCACGGCGGCCACGATGCGCATCCAGGCGGCGAACATCTCGGCCGTGAACTTGTGGTTGTTGTTGAAGCTGCAGAACACGAAGGCTTCTTCGGGCAGGCCGTAGCGGCTGCGCGCGGGGCGCGGCGCCACGTCGCGCTGGCGGTCGCTGACCTGGTAGCAGTGCGGCAGGAACAGCGGGCGCTCGGTGCAGTAGGGCAGCAGCGCCGGGGGCATGACAAAACGGTCGGCCAGCATCCAGTCAATGCCGGGCACGGCACTGGTGCCGGGCAGGCCCAGGTAACTGACCTGCACCGGCGCCGGGCGCTGCACCAGGATGCCCGGCCGCGCGCCGCTGGTCAGGCCCTGCAGGTCCACCAGCACGTCGATGCCGGCCTGCGCGATGAGCTTGGCCGCCGTGTGGTCGTCCACGCCGCCCAGACGCACGTGGTGGTCCATGGCCTTCAGGATGCGCTGCCGCTGCGGCATCGGCGATTCGGGTGTCCAGTCGAAAGACCACACCTCGAAACGCGAGCGGTCGTGCAGTTCAAACAGCTCGGGCGTGAGCAGGCCCACGGCGTGCATGTGCAGGTCGCCCGACAAATACGCCACCTTCACGCGCCCGGTGCGCGCTCCAGTGGCCGGTGCCAGGCGTTCGAACAGCGGCACGGCCGGCGGCTTGGGAACCTTGTCGTTGACAAAGCGCTGTGCCGACAGCAGCTGCAGCGCCGGGTCGTCACTCAGGCCCATCATCGCCAGCAGCGAGGTGCCGCTGAGAAACTGGTTGGGCGTGACGTCGCCCACCGCCAGGTCGTGCGGCCACGCACACTGCTTCTGGCGGATGTGCACGTAATGCTGGATCACGTCGCCCTGCGCGGCCTTCAACTGCAGGCTCTGCCGCATCAGCGCTTCGCTTTCGGGGTAGCGGCGCACCTGTTCCAAAAGCCGCGCGCTGTTGTTCAGGGCGTGCAGGCGGTGTTCCAGCGTGGGTGCCGGCTGGGCTTCGAAAACCGCGCGCCAAAGGGCCAGTGCGCCTTCGGTGTCGCCCCGGCGTTCCAGCAGGTGGCCCAGGTTCAGGCTGGCTGGCGCGAAGCCGGGGCTGTGGTCCAGCGCACGCTGGTAGGCCTTCTCGGCTTCAGCCGGCTTGCCGCTGGCAGACAGCACCGTGCCCCAGTTGAAACAGGCCACATGGCGCAGCGGCGAATCGTTGTGCTCCACCCAGGCCTGGTACAGCGCCGCGGCACTGTCCAGCTGCCCTGCCGTTTGCAGGCCCTGCGCACGGTCCATCAGGTCGGGTGCGCTGAGCGTGCCTGCACACGCGGCTGCCAGCCAGCCCGGCAGGTCGGGGTTCGGGTTCGAAACAGGCACGGCCGTGGTGGCAGGTGCCACGTGGGCGAAGGCAGAGTCCATCCGGCTCCCTCGGTGGATGCAGATTCCTTGCATCCTAGGGAGACTGGGCACGCGGCGGGGCGGCAAAACTGGGGTACTTACGGGCCTGTTCGCTGCCCTGTTTTCCGCGGCGCCGCCGGCCGCGCGGCGCAGGGCACTGCCCGGCGCGGTCAGACTGGCGCTTCGGGCTCCAGCAGCGCGTCGTACATCTTCACAAAAGCACCATCGGGCTCACCGCCGGGCTTGGCACAGCGTGCGCGCAAGGCCGGGTGCAGGGCCGCCAACGCCGCTTCAGCCGGCGCTTGCTGGGCCACGGCCGCGGACAGGGCGCAGGCGCCGTGAAGCGCGAGGTCCAGCGGCGTCACCAGCTCCTGCAGTGGGCGGATGCTTTTGCTGATGGTGTCGGCCACCGCCTGCGGGAACTTGATCGACACGGCCCACAGCGCGCCCACGGTGGGGTGCTCGATGCCGAAGGCTTCCATCTCGATGGCCGCCAGTTCAGCGCCGCGCACCGGTGCAAAGCCGGTGAACATGGCATGCGCCACCGCCGGGTAGCTGCGGCACAGTATCAGGTGGCCCACCGCATGCAGCAGGCCGCACAGGTAGGCTTCGTCGGCGTCAGCGTCCACGCGCGCCGCCAGCTTCAGTGCCGCGTTGGCCGCCAACCGGGATTCTCTCCAGAACAGCGGCAGGTCGATGCCCTGCACGTCGCCAAACGCCGACGACACGCCGCACGCCATGACCAACCGGTTCAGCGCCGCGATGCCAATGAGGCCGACGGCGCCGTCGATGGAGGTCATGGAACGTTGACCGCCGAAGAACGAAGAGTTGGCCAGCCGCAGCACCTTGGTGGTCAGCACCGGGTCACGGGCCAGCGCCTGCGAAATGCTGCGCGAGTCGATGTTGGGGTCGCGCAGCGCGGTCATCAGCTGCTGCACGATGGCCGGAATGACCGGCAGTTCGACGCGGCCCGCGGCCACGTCTTCGATGAAGCTGGGGGTGTTTGAAGTCTCGACCGCCACCTTGACGGGCTCCCTTTTCAGGGGTTGCAGGGTGAAGGCGGGAATTCCGTCGTGTTGCATGGTGAGGGTGGGCGTTGCGGCCGCGGGAGCACAAGACTTGCAGTGTTGACGACGGGCCCGCGGGCCGCAGCCGCAAAAGCGCCGCATTGGCCCGCCACTTTCGGTGCTGGGCACAGGCGCAGGGGGGGGTGCGTGCTGCGCAGGCGCCAGAAACGACAAAGGCCCGCACTCGGCGGGCCTTCGGCTTCAGTGGGCTGCCTTGCAGCTTCAGGCGGCGGGGTTTTGGTGCACGGGCAGTCAGGCCGCACGGGCGGCCGCGGCCCGCCGCATCACTGCGCCGCGAAACAGTAGAAACGGCCCGAACCGCCCGTGCGCACCAGCGCTTCCTGGCTGCACCCGGCCGATTGGTGCGAGAAGTTCCACGACTGGGCCCAGGCCTCGGGCAAAGGCCCGGTCAGGTCGTGGTGGCCGACGATGGCTGAACCGTCGGTGCTGCTGGTCCAGGCCTTGCACGTGGTGTCGGTCTGCGGTGCAAATGCGGTGCCGTCGGCGCGTGAACCGGTCAGGATGTCGTGCTGGTTGGGCGTGTCACCCCGGCCTTTCACGACGTTGCCCTTCTCGTCCAGCGCGGTGGTCTTGGCAATGCGGTTGGCGGTGTGCAGCTGTGCCACGTCAGCGGCGATCAGCTCGCCCTTGGCGTTGAACCACGGGCCCTTGCCGATGCGGTCGCGCGCATTGACGGAAGGCACACCGGCGGCGTTCGTGGGCGTGGGGAACGAGCCCGGCACGCTGAGGTAGGCGCGCCAGGTCTTGCCGCCGGCACCGGCGGCGGCCGCCAGTTTCTGGCAATGGGCGTCGGCGCCCGCAATACCGCCCAGGTCGGCACCCTTGTTGCTGCCTTCGCTGGTGATGAAAAAGCCCATCGGGCCGCTGGTGGGGGTGGTGGCGCAAGCGGCCAGCATCAGCGCAGCGGTGGTGGCCAGGGCCAGCTTGTATGTCTTTCGCATGTTCGGGTTCTCCGGTTGGTCGGCCCATGAGTCAGGCCGCATGGGTATTACGAACGCGGCGGCGGCTTTATGCCTCAGGGTCATCCCTGGGATTGATGGCTCCGAATTGGCGCCGGTGCCGCCAAGCTGTCGCCACGGCGCACGCTGGCCCGGCGGCCGCGCGACAAGCCTGACAATCGGGAACCGTTCACCGCCCATCCCTGCCCAGCCCAGCGGCAGTCACATCCTGCCCATGCCTGCCCCTGATCCTGCCAGCACCGCCCCGCATCCGCCGGGCCCACCCGGCCCTGCACCGGCAGGCGTGAATACGGCGCCCGAAAGCGGCGGCAGCAAGGCAGCGGCGCTGGCCGCCAACCCCAAGGCGGTCGCGCTGGCGGGCCTGCTGTCCCTGGCCGTGGCCATGGGCATCGGCCGTTTTGCCTTCACACCGCTGCTGCCGATGATGCTGCACGACGGTGTCATCGAACTGCCGGGCGCCAGCTGGCTGGCCACGGCCAACTACGTGGGTTACCTGCTGGGGGCGATGGCCTGCGCGCTGCAACCCGCGGTGTGGGCGCGCTGGCGCCCCGGGCGGCCGCTGGTGCACACCACGGCCGTGCGCGTGGGCCTGGTGGCCACGGCGGTGCTGACAGCGGCCATGGCGCTGCCCTTTGCTGCGGCCTGGCCGCTGTGGCGCTTCATGGCCGGCCTGGCCAGCGCACTGGTGTTCGTCTACATCGCGGGCTGGTGCCTGGCGCGGCTGACGGCGCTGGGCCAGCCGGCGATGGCGGGTTTCATCTTCGTCGGCCCGGGTCTTGGCATTGCCATCAGCGGTTTGGCCGCCACCGGCATGCTGGCCGGCGGCGCCACCGCCGCCACCGCGTGGGCGGTGTTTGCGGTGCTGGCGGCCGTGCTGACAGCGCTGGCCTGGCCGCGGCTGCGCGGCGCGGTGGCCACGCCGGCCGCGCCGGCTGCGGGCGGCCCGGCCACCACGCGGCCCGGCACGCTGGCGCTGTTTGCGCTGGCCTACGGGCTGGCGGGGCTGGGTTACATCGTCACCGCCACCTTCCTGCCGGTGATCGCGCGCCAGGCGCTGCCCGGGGGCTCGGTGTGGCTGGACCTGTTCTGGCCTCTTTTCGGCCTGGCCGTGGCCTGCGGGGCCACAGTGACGGTGCGCCTGCCGCCCTGGGACCGCCGCGCGCTGCTGGCCGGCAGCTATGTGATGCAGGCGCTGGGTGTCGGCGTCACCGTGGTGTGGCCCAGCCTGGCGGGTTTTGCGCTGGGTAGCCTGCTGCTGGGCCTGCCGTTCACGGCCATCACGCTGTTTGCCATGCAGGAAGCGCGGCGGCTGAAGCCACACAACACTTCTGCGCTGATCGGCACGTTGACCGCCGCCTGGGGCCTGGGGCAGATCCTGGGTCCGCCGCTGGTGGCGTGGCTGCTGCCGCGCAGCGCCAGTGTCGGCCAGGGTTTCGACCGGGCCCTGCTGGTGGCCACTGGCGCGCTGGTGTTGGGCGCGGTGCTGCTGCTGGCCTTGATGCGCCGCCACCCGTTGCAACTGGCGCCGGCCGGCCGCTGACCTTCCCCGAGACCCACTTCGCCGCCTGCGACACTTCACCCCATGCCCATCCAATGGTTCCCCGGTCACATGCACACCACGCGGCAGGCGCTGACCAAACGCCTGCCCGACATCGACGTGGTCATCGAATTGCTGGACGCGCGGCTGCCCGGTTCCAGCGCCAACCCGCTGCTGGCTGAACTGGTGCAGGCCGCCGGTGGCAAGCCGGCCCTGAAGGTGCTGAACAAGCAGGATCTGGCCGACCCCGACACCACTGCGCTTTGGCTGGCGCACCTGAAAGCCCAGCCCGGCACCAACGCGCTGGCGCTGGACGCCAGCGAAACCGCGCCGGCGCGCCACCTGGTGCCGGCCTGCCGCGCGCTGGCGCCGCTGCGTGGCGGCATGGTCAAGCCAATGCGCGTGCTGATCTGCGGCATTCCCAACGTCGGCAAGAGCACGCTGATCAACACCCTGGTGGGCCGCCGCAAGACCAAGACCGGCGACGAAGCCGGCATCACGAAGGTCGAACAGCGCATTGCCCTGGCCAACGACTTCGACCTCTACGACACCCCGGGCATGCTGTGGCCGCGCATCCTGGTGGAAGAGAGCGGCTGGCACCTGGCCGCCAGCGGCGCGGTGGGGCGCAACGCCTATGACGACGTGGATGTGGCGCTGCACCTGCTGGAACGCGTGCGCGGCACTTACAGCGACCGCCTGCTGGCCCGCTACAAGCTGCCCACGCTGGAAGGCCTGAGCGAAGAAGCGCTGCTGACCGAAGTGGGCCGCCGGCGCAGCGCCCTGCGGCCCGGCGCGCAGGTGGACCTGCAAAAGGCGGCCGAGCTGACCATCACCGACTTCCGCAGCGCGGCCTGGGGCCGCGTGTCGCTGGAAACGCCAGCCGAATTTGCTGCCTGGGTGGCCGCCGGCAACGACCGCGAAGCGGCCCGCCAGGCGCGCGCCGCGGCCCGCGTGGCACGCAAGCCCCCGCAGCGCGGCGGGCCCGAAACGCCGTAGCGCAGGCGCCCGCTGGGTCGCGCCTTGGTGCAAAGATGCCGCGCCGCCAGGCCGGCGCCCGCATACCGAAGTCTCAGGACAGGCGGAACACCGCCACCGCCTGCACCAGCTGCTGCGCCTGCAGGCGCAAGCTGTCGGCCGCAGCGGCGCTCTGCTCCACCAGCGCGGCGTTCTGCTGCGTGGCCTGGTCCATCTGCGACACCGAGGTGCACACCTGCGTGACGCCATCGCTCTGCTGGGCACTGGCCGAGCTGATCTCGCCCACGATGGCGCTCACCCTTCCGATGGCGGCCACGATCTCTGCCATCGTGCGGCCGGCCTGGTCCACCAACGCCGTGCCTTGCTCCACCCGTTCCACGCTGGCACCGATCAGGCTCTTGATTTCGCGGGCCGCTTCGGCGCTGCGCTGCGCCAGGCTGCGCACCTCGCCCGCCACGACGGCAAAACCACGGCCCTGGTCGCCCGCGCGGGCGGCTTCCACCGCCGCGTTCAGGGCCAGGATGTTGGTCTGGAAGGCAATGCCATCAATGACCGAGATGATGTCGGCGATGCGCCGGCTGCTTTCGTTGATGCCCTTCATGGTGTCGACCACCTGGCCCACCACCTCGCCGCCCTTGACGGCCACTTCAGCAGCACCTTGCGCCAGCACGTTGGCCTGGCGCGCGTTGTCGGCGTTGTTGCGAACGGTGGTGCCCAATTCGTCCATCGTTGACGCGGCCTGTTGCAACGCACCGGCCTGTTGTTCGGTGCGGTTGGACAGGTCCTGGTTGCCCTCGGCGATCTGCAGGCTGGCCGTGGCCACGCCGTCGGACCCCTGGCGCACCTGGTTCACCGCCGTCGCCAGCCCGTCCTGCATCGCGCTCAGGTTGGCCAGCAGGCTTTGCGTGTCGCCCGGTCGCAGTGGAATGGGTGTGGTCAGGTTGCCCTGCGCCACAGCACGCGCCAGGTTCACGGCCACATGAGGCTCACCCCCCAGCTGGCCCACGATGCCGCGGGTGATGACCACGCCCGCGAACGAACCCATCACCACCACCAGCAGCAGCAGGCCGACCACCAGCACCGCCGTGGAGCGGAAGGTGGTGTGTGCGTCTTCGGCGGCTTCCTGCCCGCCGTCAAAGCCGAACCGGGTCAGGGCCACCAGCGCGCCCATGCAATCGTCAAAAGCCATGGCGGCGGCGCCGTCGCTGACGTCGGCGGCATCGACCTGTTTCTTGTCGCGGCCCAGCGCCACGACCTGCTGGCTGAACCGTGCGTACTCGGCCACCGCCTTCTCGGCCTTGCTCACCAGCTTGGTTTCCTGTTCGCCCTCTGCCAGGGCCTTGTAGGCCGCCAGGCCCTGCTGCAGACCCTTCAGGCCGGCAGCGAATTTTTCCTCGTACTCCCGGTGGTAGCTGGCGTCGGTGGTGCGCCCGTGCTTGACTTCCATCTCGCGCGCATCGGTCAGCGACACACGCGCCTTGAACAAGTGGCCCACGCCGGCCATCCACTTTCTCGACACCTCGAGCACGCGCTGGTCCTCGTGGTGCATGGCGGTGAGTGCCACGCCCCCGGTGAGCGCGGTCATGGCCAGCAGCAGCGCAAAGGCTGTCGCCAGCTGCCGACCCACGGGTATGCGGGCCAGGGTCTCCATCAGCCGGGTGCGCAGGGTCATCGTGAATTTCTCGGTGCGTGATGGTCAGGCGACAGGCGTGAGGCGGCGGACCTGCGCTAGCTTCACTTCTTGTGGCCGATGTAGCTGACGCCAATGATCTTGCCGCTGGCGTCCTTGATGGGGTTGTAACAAGCGTCAAAGGCCGTGCCGAGCACGTCGATGGGCCCACAGAACTGCTTGCCGGCGCTGACGGCCGCATAGGCCGCATTGCGTGCCAGCTGGGTGCCCACGCCGCGCTTGCCTTCGGGCGTGAGCACGTTGGTGCTGACGCGCACGAACTCTTCGCCGTCCTTCACGAAGACGGTGGCAGTGGCGCTGTGCTCCTTGCGGATGGCGTCCACCACGTCGTAGTTGTTGTTGATCTTGCGCTCGCCGAAGAAGATGGCCGGCACTTCCTTGCCCGCCACGGTTTCGGTGCCGTTGATCTTCGGCGCGCCTATCTTCGTCAGGCGGGCGTCCAGGTCGGCGATGGTGGACTTCGGGTCGTAGGCATGGGCCAAGCTCACCGAGGCCAGCCAAGCGGAAACGGCCAGGGTGCGGGCAAATCGGGTCATGGGTTTCTCCTCGGGTGCAGGGGTTTCAGGGTGCTTATTGCCCGGTTGTGCGGGGCCCCGCCCGGTGCTGCAGGCGCGCGGCCTGCGCAGGGCGAGGCGTCCACTCCGGGCTGTGCCAGTGTGGCCATTTCGCTTGAAAGCAAGGCACCGAACACCTGGGTTCAGCACCGCCAATTCGCAGCTTCAGCGGGCGCTGCAGCCGCCTGCCGGCTCAGACCGGCGCTTCACCCTGGATCAAGGCCTGCAGCGTGGCCAGGGTGTCGGCCTCGTGCAAGGGCTTGTCAGCACGCAGGCGCAACATGCGCGGAAAGCGCACCGCCACGCCGCTCTTGTGGCGCGGGCTGGCACCAATGCCTTCAAAGCCGATCTCGAACACCAGCGTGGGCCGCACACTGCGCACGGGGCCGAATTTTTCCAGCGTGTTGGCGCGCACCACCTGATCCACCGCCTTGAACTCGGCGTCGCTCAGGCCCGAGTAAGCCTTCGCAAATGGCAGCAGGCGCAGCGCTTCGCTGCCGGCGGGCGGTGGCGGTTCACGCCGCGCGATGGCTGCGACCACGGCCTGTGCCTCGGCGGCACTGTCGGGGGGTCGGCTCCACACCGCAAAGGTGTAGTCGGTGTAGACGCTGGCGCGGCGGCCGTGGCCAGCCTGGGCGTAGACGAGCACGGCGTCCACCGTCAGCGGTTCCACCTTCCACTTCCACCACAGGCCATCAGCCTTGGTGCGGCCGCTGCCGTAGCGGGCCTGCAGGTGCTTCAGCATGAAGCCTTCCACACCGCGCTGGCGCGACTGCTGCCGCAAGGCCGCGGCCTCTTCCCAGCTGCCCACTTCAATGGCTGGCGAACAACTGAACGGGCCACGTGCCAGCCGCTGCAGCAAGGCGGCGCGGCGCTGCTGCTGCGGCTGCGCACGCAGGTCCTGCCCGCCGTCTTCCAGCAGGTCGTAGGCCATGAAGGCCACCGGCGCGTCGGCCAGCAGCTTCTTGCCCACCGTCTTGCGGTTGATGCGCTGTTGCAGCAGCTTGAATGGCGCGGCATGTTCCTCGCCTTCATGCCAGGCCAGCAGTTCACCGTCGAGCACCGTGCCGTCGGGCAGTTGCGCGGCGCGGGCCACCACTTCGGGGAAGCGCTCGGTGACCAGTTCTTCGCCGCGTGACCACACCCACACCTGGCCCTGGCGCTTCACCACCTGGGCGCGGATGCCGTCGTACTTCCATTCCACCAGCCAGTCCTGCACCGGCCCCAGAGTGGCCGGCGGCTCTTGCAGCGCGTGTGCCAGGAAGAAGGGGTAAGGTTGGCCCGGCGCGCGCACGCCCTGGCCGGCCGGGGCCACCAGTTCGTGCCAGCGCGCGGCACTGGGTGTGGCCTTGGCGTCGGTCCAGCCCACCAGGCGCTGCGCCAGCAGCGCGGGCTCCAGGCCCGTCAAGCGGGCCAGCGCGCGCTGCACCAGCAGGCGGCTGACGCCCACTCGGAAGCCGCCACCGATCAGCTTGACCAGCAGAAAGCGGCCTGCCGCGTCCAGTTCGCCAAAGGCCTGCAGCACCCGTTGCAGCTGCGTGGCCGGGGGCAGACCGCGCAGGGGCAGCAGGCGCTCGGTCATCCAGTAGGCCAGGCCGTTCTCGGCACGCCCGGCGCTCGTGGCGACGCAGGCGGTGTCAGCGGCCTCGGGGCGCTCTGCGGCGTCGGCGCCCGGTGCGTGTTCGGCCGGTGCAGGGCCGGCGGCGCTGCCAGCGCTGTCGATGTCCTGGGCACCACCGTCTGGCGCGTGGGGACCGCCGGGCAGGATGTGCGCGATGGTTTCGGCCAGGTCACCCACCGCCTGGTAGCAGGCCTCAAACAGCCACTCGTCAACGCCAGCCTGGCGGCAGGCGGCTTCGCGCAGCAGCGCCACCGGCACCAGTTGGCGCGGCCGGCCGCCGGCCAGCACGTAGACGGCCCAGGCGGCGTCGTCCGGCGCGGCCTGGCCCAGGTGCTGCACCAGCGCTGCCAGCTTGTCGTTGGTGGCGGTGCTGGCGTCCAGCGCTTCATACAGTGCGGCAAAGTGCTGCAAGGGCCTCAGCCTTCAACGGCCAGCGGGGCACTGTCGGCGGCAGCGGCAGCAGCGGGCAACGTATCGCCGTCTTCGCTGCCGCCGTATTCGGTGCTGAAACTGCCGGCTTGAAGGCCCTGCTGCTGCAGCCAGCGCACCATCACCGCTTCATAACCGTGCGTGACGATGACGCGACCGGCGCCGGTGGCCGCTATGGCCCGCTGCAGACCGGGCCAGTCGGCGTGGTCGCTGAACACGAACCCGCGGTCCACGCCCCGGCGGCGGCGCGCACCGCGCAACTGCATCCAGCCGCTGGCAAAGGCGTCGCTGTGCTCGCCCAGGCGGCGCGCCCAGGCGCTGCCATGCACCGCGGGCGGTGCCACCACCAGCGCCCGGCGCAGCAGCGCCTTGTCGGCCACGGCGTCCAGCAGCTGCGTGGCCGGCAAGCGCACCCCGGCTTCGCGGTAGGCCTGGTTCAGCGGTTCCACCGCGCCGTGCACCACGATGGGCCCGATGCTGTCGTCCACCCCGGCCAGCAGCCGCTGCGCCTTGCCAAAGCTGTAGCCCATCAACAGGCTGGCGCGGCCCGCCTCGGCGTTGGCCTGCCACCACTGGTTGATGCCCGCCAGCACGTGGCTTTGCGGCTGCCAGCGGTAGATGGGCAGGCCGAAGGTGCTTTCGGTGATGAAGGTGTGGCAGCGCACAGGCTCGAAGGGCAGGCAGGTGGCGTTGACGTCGTCGACGTGGCCGCTGGTGAAGTAGTCGCCCGAGGCCACCCACACCTGCCCAGCGTGTTCAACCCGCACCTGCGCAGAACCCAGCACATGGCCCGCGGGGTGCAGGCTGACGCGCACACCGCCCACATGCACCACCTCGCCATAGGCCAGGGCCTGCAGCGTGATGGGGCCCAGCCGCGCGCGCAGCACGCCTTCGCTGACGGCCGTGGCCAGGTAGGCCCCGTGGCCGCGCCGCGCATGGTCGGCGTGGGCGTGCGTGATGACGGCGCGCGGCACCGGCCGCCAGGGGTCGATGTAGAAATCGCCCGGCGGGCAGTACAGGCCCTGCGGGCGCTGCACGATGAGGTCGCGGCTCGGGTCGTCAATCACGGGGAGTCGGGGGCGCGCGCCAGGGCGGTGTGGACGGGCGCAGCAGCGGGTTCACCGTTCATCACGCTACGGTACCCCAAAGGGCGCAGTGCTGCTGGCGCAAGCGGCGGCCAGGGGGCGGCCAGGGCGGCTAGTACCTGCCGGTGATGCCAGCGACCCGCAGGTACAGGTAGGCACCCCAGGCCACCAGGCCGCGGTAAAACCATCCGCGCAGACCGGGGCGGGCTTGCGGGCTCAGCACCTCGGCCGAGACCTCGAAGATCTCGTCAAATCGCCGCGCCAGCGTGGCGGCAAATTCGGGGTCGTAGACGACGACGTTGGCCTCCAGGTTCAACAGCAGCGACAACGGGTCGATGTTCGAGCTGCCCACGGTGGCCCATTCACTGTCCACCAGCCCCACCTTGGCGTGCAGGAAAGCCGGCGTGTACTCGAACACGCGCACGCCGGCGGTCCGCAGTTCGTCGTACAGCGCCCGCGCGGCCAGTGCCGCCACACGGTAGTCCACCTTGCCCTGCATCAGCAGGCGCACGCGCACACCCCGGCGCGCGGCGCGGCGCAGCGCCGCGCGGAACCGCCGTCCGGGGTAGAAATAAGGCACGGCAATGTCCACCCGCTGCTGGGCCCGGTTGATGGCCTGCACGTAACTGTGTTCGATGGCGCGCCGCTGGCGCAAGTTGTCGCGCACCAGGAAGGCCGCGCGCATGGCCATGGGCGTGGTGGCTTCGGTGCCGGTCAGCGCTTCAGGCTTGCCGCGCAGCTGGCGCAGCAGGCTGAGCGCTTCGTTCACCGGGCGGGCGCTGCGGGCCAGCAGCCGAGCTTCGTCGCGCCAGCCGCGCGACAGGTGCGACCGTGTCCACATGGCGCGCGCGGTGGCGCCCACGGGCTCGGCCAGCGCACCGGTGATCTGCACCGCGAAGTCCAGCCGCGGCCGGTCGCACCAGCCGTGGCTCATGTCCAGGCGGTCGGCGATGATGTTGATGCCACCCACAAAGGCCACCTGCCCGTCGCAGACGCACAGCTTCTGGTGCAGCCGCCGCAGCTGGCCGGGCTGCAGCCACGAATACCAGCGGTCCAGCGGTCGAAACACTTCCAACTTCACCGCGCTGCCGGCAAACAGCTTGCGCACCTCGCCCATGGTGGCGATGGAGCCGAAACCGTCCACCACCACATGCACCGCCACGCCACGGCCGGCTGCGCGTTTCAGCGCGTCGGCCACGCCCTGTGCGGCCTCGTCGTTGTGGAAGATGTAGGTGGCCAGCCAGACCTCGGACGTGGCGGCATCGATGGCCTGCTGCATGCGCGGGAACAGCATGTCGCCGCCCTCCAGCAGTTCCACCCGGTTGCCGCCCACCACGCGCGGCTTGGGCACCACCGTCCAGCCGCGCATGGTCTGCACCAACGAATGGCCCGATGGCTCTTCAGGGGCTGCGCCGGCCTTGGCGCGGCTGCGGCGGCCTTCGCCCATCAGGCCAGCTCCAGTTCGGCCACCAGCGGCAGGTGGTCCGACATGCGCGCCCAGCTCATGCCCTGCGGCGCCATCGTCGAACGGCAATTCAGGCCGCGCAGGTAGAAACGGTCCAGCGCAAACACCGGCGCCAGCGACGGAAACGTCGCCGCCCGCGACGCGCCCTGGGCACGTGCTCGATGCAGGCCCAGTTCGGCCATCGGGCTGTCCAGTTTTTCGCCCCAGTCGTTGAAGTCGCCGGCCACCACCAGCAGCTCGTCAGTGGGCACCTCACGGGCGATGAAGTCGGCCAGCTGCTGCACTTGGCGCAGGCGGCTGCTGTGAACCAGGCCCAGATGCACCACCACGCAGTGCACGGTGCTGCCGTTCCACAGCACGGGCACGTGCAACAGGCCGCGCTGCTCGAACCGGTGGTCGCTGACGTCGTGGTGCCCCACGTCGCCCAGCGGCCAGCGTGACAGCAGCGCGTTGCCATGTTCGCCATGGCGCGTGACGGCATTGGTGCGGTAGGCCACTTCGTAACCCTCTGGCGCCAGATAGTCGGCCTGGCCCTGATCGGGCCAGCCCAGGTGCGTGCGGTCAAACCGACGCGCCTCGCGGGTGTGGAACAGGCGCACTTCCTGCAGGAACACGATGTCGGCGTCCAGCGCTTCCACCGCCAAGCCCAGGTTGTGGATTTCAAGCCGCTTGCGCGGGCCGATGCCACGCACGCCCTTGTGGATGTTGTAGGTGGCCACACGCAGTGAACTGAAGCCCGTCTGGGGCGGCAGAAGCGTGGAATTCAGCGGGTTCAGGCGGGCCATTTCGGGTGGCTTCGGGGTGGCTTCGGGGTGGCTTCAGAGCGACTTCAAGGCGGTGTCAGGCGGGCAGGCCGGTGAAGTGCGGCAATTGCAGTATCGCTTCTGCATTGCTGGGTGAAAAGCAACGGTCGGCCGCTTCGCGCCAGGGCAGCCAGACGCTGGCGGTGTGCTCGAGCGGGCTCAGGCGGGCGGGCTGGCGCCGCTGCAGTGTCAGGCCAAACACATGTTCGGTGTTGTGCGTCACGCCGGGTGCATAGCGGTGGCGCCACACGGGGTAGATCTCGTACAGGTTGGTCAGCCCCCAGTCGCGCAACGCACCCGCGCGGATGCCCGTCTCTTCAAACACCTCGCGCCGCGCCGTCAGGTTCAGCGGCTCGTCTTCGGCATCCAGCGAGCCGGTCACGCTTTGCCAGTAACCCGGCTTGTCAGCGCGTTCGATCAGCAGCACGTCCAGCTTCGGTGTGTGGATGACCACCAGCACCGAGCGCGGGATCTTGAACGGGCGGGGAGCGGGCGCCTCAGACACCGCAGGCGACGGCGTCAATGGGCGCCCAGGCCCGGGCGTTCACCACCGGCCACCAACGCAGGCGCTGCGGCGGGCTCGCGCAAGCCTGCGTGGGGGTGGTGAGATGCATGGCCGGGCTCCAATGAACAGTTCAGCAATCTTAGCCATAGCGCGCGTTGTGACAGCGGACATGGCCAAGGTGCACGCCTGCCCGTGCGCGGGCACGGCCATGCGGCCTCAACCCGAATTGCGCAGGCGGATGTGGAGTTCGCGGAGTTGCGCTTCGTCCACCAGGCTGGGGGCGCCGGTCAACAGGCACTGCGCGCGCTGCGTCTTCGGGAAGGCGATCACGTCGCGGATGCTTTCGGCGCCCGTCATCAGCGTGGCGATGCGGTCCAGGCCGAAGGCCAGGCCACCGTGCGGCGGAGCGCCGTACTGCAGCGCGTCCAGCAGGAAGCCGAACTTCACCTTCTGCTCTTCGGGCGTGATGTTCAGCGCTTCAAACACGCGCGCCTGCACATCGGCGCGGTGGATACGCACCGAGCCACCGCCGATTTCCCAGCCGTTGAGCACCATGTCGTAGGCCTTGGCCACGCAGGCACCGGGGTCGGTCTTCATCAGCTCGTCGTGGCCGTCCTTGGGCGCCGTGAAAGGGTGGTGCACGGCGTTCCAGCGCTTGCCGTCGTCGTCGTATTCGAACATCGGGAAGTCCACCACCCACATCGGGGCCCAGACGTCTTCGAACAGGCCATGGCTGCGGCCGAATTCGCTGTGGCCGATCTTCACGCGCAGGGCGCCCAGTGCGTCGTTCACCACCTTGGCCTTGTCGGCGCCAAAGAAGATGAGGTCGCCGTTCCTCGCGCCCGTGCGGGCGATGATTTCGGCAATGGCGGCGTCGTGCAGGTTCTTGACGATGGGGCTTTGCAGGCCTTCGCGGCCCTTGGCAGCGTCGTTCACCTTCACCCAGGCCAGGCCCTTGGCGCCGTAGATCTTCACGAACTCGGTGTAGGCATCGATCTCGCTGCGGCTCATCTCGCCGCCGCCGGGCACCTTCAGCGCCGCCACGCGGCCGCCTGGCGTGGTGGACGGGCCTGAGAACACCTTGAAGTCCACGTCCTTCATCACGCTGGTGAGTTCGGTGAATTCCAGCTTCACGCGCAGGTCGGGCTTGTCGCTGCCGTACTGGTGCATCGCGTCGGCGTAGGTCATCTCCGCATACACCGGCAGTTCGACATTCATGGTCTTGCGGAACACCGCCCGCACCATGGCTTCGGTGATGGCGCGGATCTCGGCCTCGCCCAGGAAGCTGGTCTCGATGTCGATCTGCGTGAATTCGGGCTGGCGGTCGGCACGCAGGTCTTCGTCGCGGAAGCACTTGGTGATCTGGTAGTAGCGGTCGAAGCCGGCCACCATCAGC
>JAYSXE010000227.1:0-47768 GCA_043717565.1 Burkholderiales bacterium
CTTCCGGCTCACGAAACCGTTCGCGTCGCCGCTCAGCAGTCCCCGCTCTCCTAGAATCAGCAGCTCGCCCATGGCCCAGACACTTGCTGCCACCCGCCTGCCAGGCACCCGCTGGGCCCAGTACTACGCGCTGACCAAGCCGCGCGTGGTGCAGCTTATCGTCTTTTGCGCTGTCATCGGCATGCTGCTGGCGCAGCCCGGGCTGCCCGACTGGCGCCTGGCAGCGGCGGCCACCGTGGGCATCTGGCTGGTGGCTGCCGCGGCCGCGGCTTTCAACTGCCTGGTGGAACAGCACATCGACCGCCGCATGGCGCGCACCGCCTGGCGGCCCAGTGCCAAGGGCGAACTGAACAACAGCCAGACCCTGCTGTTCTCGGCCGTGCTGTGTGCCTTGGGCAGCGCGGTGTTGTATGTGTGGGTCAACCCGCTGACCATGTGGCTGACGTTTGCCACCTTCATCGGTTACGCGGTGATCTACACCGTGGTGCTGAAGCCGCTGACGCCCCAGAACATCGTCATTGGCGGGGCATCGGGCGCCATGCCCCCGGTGCTGGGCTGGGCCGCCATGACCAACCAGGTGGGCCACGAGGCCCTGATCCTGTGCTTGATCATCTTTCTGTGGACGCCGCCGCACTTCTGGGCGCTGGCCTTGTACCGCGTCGAGGACTACCGCAAGGCCGGTCTGCCGATGCTGCCCATCACCCACGGGCCTGAATTCACGCGGCTGCAGGTGCTGCTGTACACGCTGGTGCTGTTTGCAGCGACGCTGCTGCCCTTCGTGGTGCAGATGAGCGGCGTCATCTACTTGGTGGCTGCGGTGCTGCTGGGCGCTGGTTTCATCGCCTACGCATGGATGCTGTGGCGCAACTACAGCGACGCGCTGGCGCGCAGAACCTTCCGCTTTTCCATCTGGCACCTGTCGCTGCTGTTTGCGGCGCTGTTGGTGGACCACTACCTGAGCCCATGGCTGCAGTCCAGCGCCGCCGGCTGATGGTTGCCGCCGCTGCGGCGGCGGCGTCGGGGGTTGGCGTGCTTGCCGGCTGCGAGCGCATTGCAACTTCAGCCGCCTTCAAGGCGGTTGACATCACGGGTGCGGCTTATGCCCAGGACTTCGACCTGCCCGACGCCGAGGGCCGGCGCCGCCAGCTTGCCGACTTCAAGGGCAAGCTGGTGGTAGTGTTCTTCGGCTTCACCCAGTGCCCTGACGTCTGCCCAACCACACTGCTGGAACTGGCCGAAGCGCGCAAGCTGATGGGTGCTGACGGCTCACGCGTGCAGGGCATCTTCGTCACGCTGGACCCTGAACGGGACACGGCTGAACTTCTGAAGGCCTACGTCGCCAATTTCGGGGCCGACCTGGTTGCGCTGCGCGGCACGCCCGAAGAGATCAAGGCCACGGCCAAGCAGTTCAAGATCTTCTATGCCAAGGTGCCAGGCAAGACGCCCAGCAGCTACACGGTGGACCACACGGCCGCCAGCTACGTCTTCGACACCCAGGGCAAGGTGCGGCTGTTCACGCGCTACGGCATGGGCGCGCAGGCGCTGGCCGACGACTTGAAGCTGCTGCTGGCGCGCAGCTGACCGGCACCTGTTGCTGCACAAAAGCAAAACGGCCCCGCGGGGCCGTTTGCAGTATGAACAGAGCTGGGCTCAGACGGTTTCCAGGCTCTTGCGCATCTTCTTCATCGCCGCCACTTCGATCTGGCGGATGCGTTCGGCACTGACGCCGTATTCGGCCGCCAATTCATGCAGCGTCATGCCGCCGCTGCTGTCATCGTTGACCTTCAGCCAGCGCTCTTCCACGATGCGGCGGCTGCGGTCGTCCAGCATCTGCAGCGCGCCGCCAATGCCGTCGCTGGCCAGCCAGTCGCGGTGCACGGCTTCCATGCGCCGCGTGGGTTCGCTGCTGTCGTCGGCCAGGTAGGCGATGGGCGCAAAACTCTCTTCACCATCGTCGTTCTGCGGCTCCAGCGCCACGTCGCCCCCCGACAGACGGGTTTCCATCTCCACCACTTCCTCGGGCTTCACGTTCAAATGCCGTGCCACCAGCGACACCTCATTCGGCGTCAGCGTGTTGCGGTGGGTGTCGGCGTCCAGCGCGTCGCCCTTCATGCCCTGCTTCATCGAGCGCAGGTTGAAGAACAGCTTGCGCTGCGCCTTGGTGGTGGCCACCTTGACCATGCGCCAGTTCTTCAGGATGTATTCGTGGATCTCGGCCTTGATCCAGTGCATGGCGTAGCTGACCAGGCGCACCCCGTGCTCCGGGTCGAAACGCTTGACGGCCTTCATCAGGCCCACGTTGCCTTCCTGGATCAGGTCGCCTTGCGGCAGGCCGTAGCCCAGGTACTGGCGTGAAATGGACACCACCAGGCGCAGGTGCGACAGCACCAGGCGGCCGGCGGCTTGAACGTCACCCTTGTCGCGCAAAGCGCGGGCCATTTCGGTCTCTTCGCCTTGCGACAACATGGGCATGCGGTTCACCGCCGAGACGTAAGCGTCCAGGTTGCCCAACGAGGGCACCAGAGACCAGGGGTCACGGAGTTGAATCGCGGAGCTGCTGATGGTGTTCATGCGACTGGAGATTCCCTCTGGGGAGTGGCAATGGCGAAATATTAGCACTCTCTGGGGTTGAGTGCTGATGCCGTTGAAAAGCCGACCATCGGTGGTCTGCGGTAGCTTTATCCGCAATGCGAATATCGAGAGCAATTACTCACATCTATAAACTGCGCCGGTTCTCTTCGAGCACCTCGTCCAACAGGGCCAGGAAAACAGCGATGTTCAGCGGCTTCGTCACATAGTGCCGCGCGCCCAATGTGAGCGCGCGCTCCATGTTCTGGGGCGTGGCTTCGGCCGAGACCACGATGACCGGAATGCTGGCCAACTGGTCGTCGCTCAGGATATGCCGCAGCAGTTCCAGTCCGCTGATGTCGGGCAGTTGCATGTCCAGCAAGATCAGATCCGGCCGGCTGTGCCGGATAGCCGACAAGCCGTCCAGACCCAGCGTCGAGGTCTGCAGCGTGATCTGGCTGCGCTGCAGCAACACGCCGCGCATCACTTCCACGTTGGTCGGGTTGTCTTCTACGTAATGCACCAGCCGGTGCTGGTACCGGCCAGGACCAGGCGGTTCGGGCTGGGCCTCGGCCCGCGCCCGTTCGCTGGTGGCCGGCATTCTGAGCGTGAAGACCGAGCCCTCGCCTGCCATGCTCTGCGCCTGCAAGGTGCCCCCCATCAGTTCAGCCAGCCGGCGGCTGATGACCAGGCCAATGCCCGAGCCTTCGATGCTGCTGTTTTCCTGGCCCAGGCGGTTGTAGGGTTGGAACAGCGAAGACAGCTGCTCGGTGGTCATGCCCAGACCGGTGTCCTGCACCACGATCTCGACATGCCTGCCGTCGGCCTGCCGGGCGGTGATGTCGACCGAGCCTGACTCTCGGTTGTACTTGACGGCATTGGACAGCAGGTTGGTCAGAATCTGTTTCAAGCGTGTCGAGTCGGCCAGTACCGCAGGCACGCCGGGGTCTATGGAGAGCTGAAGGCGCACGCCGCGCTGCGCTGCGCCTTGCTGCACCCAGTCGCGGCATGCCGTCAGCAACGGCGCCAGCTTGACCGCTTCCAGGCTCAGCCGGGTGGCGCCGGATTCGATTCGCGCCAGGTCCAGGGTGTCGTTGATCATGGCCAGCAGGTGCCAACCCGCGCGCTGGATCTGCTGTGCCCACTCCATCTGGCGTACAGACAATCGCGGGTGTTCGTTCAGCGCCAGGAGTTGCGCAAAGCCGATCATCGCGTTCAGCGGGGTGCGCAGTTCATGGCTCATGCGCGAGACGAATTCGCTCTTGGCGCGGTTCGCGGTTTCGGCGCGGTCCAGCGCCAGTTCGGATTCCAGCAACTGGTGGTGCGCCGTCATGTCCTGCACGGCGGCCACCACGTGGCCGATGCCGCCATCTTCGTTGAACAGGGCGCTGGCCACCACGCGCACTTCGGTCACGCGGCCGTTCGCGGCGCGCAACTTCAGCGAGTCCACGCTGTCCACCGTGCCACGCTGCTGCAGCACGCGGTGGCGCAGGTTGCGCACGCGCTGCTCTTCGCCTGCTTCGAAACAGACCAGCACGGACTCGCCGCGCAGGTGCTCGCTGCTGCGGCCCAGCATGTTGCACAGCCGCGGGTTGCATTCCAGCAGCCGCCCTTCCGCCGTCATCAGCGCAATGCCCAGCGGCAGGTTGTCCAGAATGGCCCGCATGCGCTGTTCGCTGACGTTCAGCGCCTGCTGGGCTTCGGTGCGCACGGTCATTTCCCTGCGCAATTCCGCCGTGCGCTCGTGAACAGCCTGCTCGGTGCGCCGGGCCTGGCCGGTCATGATCAGCAGCAGCGCACTCAGCAGCGCCGACGACAACAGGCCGACCACCGGCAGCACCCATCGCGCCCGGGTCAGCGTGCTGGGCAGTCGGTCGGCACTGCTGTTGACACGCAGTTCCATCACGCGGTCGGCCAGCATCAGGCGACGCGTCTGGTGGAACGGGCTGCCGGTCAGCGCGGGCCGCAACTCGCAGCCACTGGCGCCAGCCAGCCGTCGCTGCGCCGGGCCGCTGGGCATGGCGTCCAGCAGACACCACTCCAGGTGCGCCAGCTCGGCCTCGCGCAGGCCCGTCAGCGCGCGCTGCACGCTCAAAGCCACGAACACCACGCCGCCGGACGGCCGCGCGCGTGGGGCCTCGGCCGCGGGTGTACTGTCCTGCAGCGTCAGGTACAGCATCAGGGCGGTTTCGTCGGCCAGCAGCCCCGGCAGGTCCGGGCCGCTGCTGACGGTGGGCTGGCCAGAAAGCCGCGCCGCCTGGAGCGCCAGCCGGGCACTGTCCACGGTCAGCAGGTTCAACCCCAGCAGGGGGCCGTTGGCGGGCTGGGGCAGCACCTGCTGCACCACCATCGCGTCACCACTTGGGGCAGCTGCGCGCTCGGCGGTGGGCAAGGCCGGTGCTGCGGTGCCGTCTGGTGGCGGGCCTTCGCGGGCGGGCGCGCGCCGTGCAATGCCCATGGCCTGCAGTTGGTACGGCTGTGCCAGCCACCAGTCGGTGGCGCGCTGCAGGCTGCTGGTGTCGGGTTCGGGGTTGGTCGCCACGGCGCTGTGCAGCGCGCGAAGCGCCAGCAAAGGCGCCACCAGGCGCGCTTCGGCGGCGTTGGCCAGCCGCGCCGCGTCACGTTCGAAGCTGGCCAGGGCGCGCTGCGCGTGCAGTCTTTCAAAAGCCAAGGCGCTGCACGCCAGCAGGGCCAAAGCCAGCAACAACGGCACGGCCACCCAGCGGCGGCGCGGCCGCCAGTCGGCGGCCGGTTCGCCGAAGAAGCTCAACACCACAGGTGCGACCAGCAACACCCCTATTGCGTCGGCCAGCCAGCGGGCCAGCCACAGACTGGGCAGTGCTTGTTTCGCCACCTGGTCGGCGGCCCCGTGAACCAGTGTGAAGAGGCTGGGGCTGATGGTCGAGGCCAGCAGGCCGCCCAGAACGCCGGCGCACAGGATCGAGTGCGGCGTGCTCAGGCTCAAGGGCTGCTGCAGCCAGCGCCGCAGCAATGCCGCTCCTACCCCGGCCTGCAGCGCAACGCCCAGGCCGATGGCCCATTCGTGCACCAAGGGCAAGCCGCCGTTGGGCAGCCCCAGCGCGGCCTGCACGGGTGGCAGCACCGCACAAGCCAACACCACGCCAGCCAGCCCGGCACGACCAAACGCCAAGACTGCGCCCAGTGCCATGCCCGCGGCCGGATTGACGGGGCCGGCATAAAAAGTCTTGTCACCCAGCGTTTCCGCGAGCAGGCTCAACAGCAGATGAACCAGCGCCACGCCGAGCACGACCCACCCCTTGGGCCGTGTACCGCCCAGGGACGATGTTTCTTCAAGCGGAAGTGGTGTACCTGACATCACCAGTGGTGGAGCAGCAGGGCCTGTGACGGGGGTGTGGGAACCGGGCCTCGGGGCTGAGCGGTTGCGGGCACGGCGCGCCGGTGCAGCAAAGGGCGGTGAGGCTGACAGCCATTGTGTACCTCACCGCTGCGCTGCAAGCACAAAAATAGCATGCCGCCCAATGCTGCAGCAAGCCGACGGTGTGCTGCTGGCCCGGAACACCCGGCCGCCAGACCTAGCGCACGACGTCAGCGGCGCGCCACCAAGCCATGGCAGCCTGTGCCCACCGCGGGCGCCGCAGACCGCGGCACCCCAGCCGGAGGCCTATTCCACCGTCACCGGTATCTTGCCGATGCGCGCCTGCCATTCCTTGGGCGCCGTGTTGTGCACGCTGGTGCCCTTGGAATCCACGGCCACGGTCACCGGCATGTCGCGCACATCAAATTCGTAGATGGCTTCCATGCCCAGGTCGGCGAAGCCCACCACCTTCGCGCCCTTGATGGCCTTGGCCACCAGATAGGCCGCACCGCCCACGGCCATCAGGTAGGCGCTCTGGTGCTTGCGGATGGCTTCAATTGCGGTGGGGCCGCGCTCGGCCTTGCCGATCATCGAGATCAGACCGGTTTGCGCCAGCATCATCTCGGTGAACTTGTCCATGCGCGTGGCGGTGGTGGGGCCGGCTGGGCCCACGACCTCGTCACGCACCGGGTCCACCGGGCCGACGTAGTAGATGACGCGGTTGGTGAAGTCCACCGGCAGTTTCTCGCCCTTGGCCAGCATGTCCTGGATGCGTTTGTGAGCAGCGTCGCGGCCGGTCAGCATCTTGCCGTTCAGCAGCAGCGTGTCGCCGGGTTTCCAGCTGGCCACCTCGGCCTTGGTCAGCGTGTTCAGGTCCACCTTGCGGCTCTTGTTGTAGTCGGGCGCCCAGTTCACTTGTGGCCACAGGTCCAGGCTGGGCGGGTCCATGTAGGCCGGGCCGCTGCCGTCCAGCACCACGTGCGCATGGCGCGTGGCTGCGCAGTTGGGAATCATGGCAACCGGCTTGCCGGCGGCGTGTGTGGGGTAGGTGGCGATTTTCACGTCCAGCACTGTGGTCAGGCCCCCCAGGCCCTGTGCGCCGATGCCCAGCGCATTGACCTTCTCATACAGCTCGATGCGCAGTTCTTCCAGCTTGTTGGCGGGGCCGCGCGCCAGCAGGTCGAACATGTCGATGGGCTCCATCAACACTTCCTTGGCCAGCAGCATGGCCTTCTCTGCCGTGCCGCCCACACCGATGCCCAGCATGCCCGGCGGGCACCAGCCGGCACCCATGGTGGGCACGGTCTTCATCACCCAGTCGACCAGGCTGTCGCTGGGGTTCATCATGATCATCTTGCTTTTGTTTTCACTGCCACCGCCCTTGGCCGCCACGGTGACTTCCACTGTGTTGCCCGGCACCAGCGTGGTGTGGATGACGGCGGGCGTGTTGTCGCCGGTGTTCTTGCGCGAGAACAGCGGGTCGGCCAGCACGCTGGCACGCAGCAGGTTGTCGGGGTGCAAGTAGGCCTGGCGCACGCCGGCATTCACGGCGTCTTCGACGCTGCCGGTGAAGCCTTCGAAACGCACGCCCATGCCCACCTTCAGGAACACGTTGACGATGCCCGTGTCCTGGCACAGCGGGCGCTTGCCTTCGGCGCACAGGCGGCTGTTGGTCAGTATCTGCGCGATGGCGTCCTTGGCGGCCGGGCTCTGCTCACGTTCATAGGCGCGGGCCAGGTGCGTGATGAAGTCGGCCGGGTGGTAGTAGCTGATGTACTGCAGCGCGGCGGCGACGGTTTCGACGAGGTCGGCTTGACGGATGATGGTCATGGCGGTCGTGGGGTTGGCTTGAGGTTGCTGATGCGGCGGCGGCAGGGTGCGGGGGCCCCTTCAGACGTTGAACAGGAAGTTCAGCACGTCGCCAACCTTGACGACGTATTCCTTGCCCTCGGCGCGCATCTTGCCGTGGTCCTTGGCGCCTTGTTCACCCTTGAAGGCGACGAAATCGTTGAAGGCGATGGTCTGCGCACGGATGAAGCCGCGCTCGAAATCGGTGTGGATGACGCCGGCCGCCTGAGGTGCGGTGTCGCCGATGTGGATGGTCCAGGCGCGCACTTCCTTCACACCCGCGGTGAAGTAGGTCTGCAGGCCCAGCAGCGAGAAGGCCGAGCGGATCAGCCGATTCAGGCCCGGCTCGTCCTGCCCCATTTCCTGCAGGAAGATGGTCTTGTCTTCGTCGCTCATGTCGGCCAGGTCGGCTTCGGTCTTGGCGCAGATGGCCACCACCGGGGCGTTCTGCAGCGCTGCATATTCGCGCAGCCGGTCCAGGAAGGGGTTGTTCTCGAAGCCCGTTTCGCTGACGTTGCCGACAAACATGGCCGGCTTGGCGGTGATCAGGCACAGCGGCTTCAGGATCACCTTTTCTTCCTTGGAAAAGCTGATGCCACGCACCGGCTGGGCCTGGTCCAGCGCGGCCTGGCACTTTTCCAACACCTTCACCAGCGTCGCGGCCTCCTTGTCGTTGCCTGATCGGGCGGCCTTCACGTAGCGGTGCAGGCTTTTTTCGACGGTGGACAGATCGGCCAGGCACAGCTCGGTCTGGATGACCTCGATGTCGGAGATGGGGTCCACCTTGCCAGCCACGTGGATGACGTTTTCATCTTCGAAGCAGCGCACCACGTTGACGATGGCGTCGGTTTCGCGGATGTGGCTGAGGAACTGGTTGCCCAGACCTTCGCCCTTGCTGGCGCCGGCCACCAGGCCGGCAATGTCGACAAATTCAACGATGGCCGGGACGATGCGCTCGGGCTTCACGATGTCGGCCAGCTGGGTCAGCCGCGGGTCGGGCAGTTCCACCACGCCCACGTTGGGCTCGATGGTGCAGAACGGGTAGTTTTCGGCTGCGATGCCGGCCTTGGTCAACGCGTTGAAGAGGGTGGACTTGCCGACGTTGGGCAGGCCGACAATGCCGCACTTCAGGCTCATGCGGGCACCGTGCGGGCAGGGCGGTGTTTCTGGGCAGGGGTCATGGTGTGCTTTCGGTGCTCGTCAATCGGTTGGGCGGTGATTTTCCACCAGCCGGCCGGGGGAAACGCAGTGGTTGCGCAGGGCTCGCCGGGCGCGGTGCAAAGCCGCCGGTGCGGCGGCTTCAGTCGAAGGCGATGCGCCCGCGCACCACCTGCCCGGGTTGCAGGAAATATTCAATGCCGCGTACCACGATGGCATTCATGCCAAAGGTGACACCACCTTCCACGCGTGGGTCGGACCGGTAGCTGGCCAGTGTGTCACCCACCGTGGGCGACGACAGCGCAGTTGCCGGGTCCACGTTGGGTATGCTGCAGCGCACGCAGGGCTTCACCAGCCGCAGTTCAACTTCGCCGTCGGCCGTCTCGATGAAGAGTTCACGCGTGTGGTCTTCGTCAAAGGCGGGCAGGCCGTCCAGCACCAGGTTGGGCCTGAAGCGCTGCATGTCCACCGCGGTGGCGCCGGCTGCCAGCAGCCTGCGGTTCAAGTCTTGCAGCGAAGCGGTGTTGGCCACCAGCAGCGGAAAACCGTCGGCAAAGCCGGTCTGCGCGGGCAGCGTGCCGGTCCACTGCGGGTCGCAGGGGCGGTGGTGTTCGGGGTCGAAGCGCACCAGCTGAAGGCGGTTGCCGGGCGTCTGGTTGCCCGGACGCAGAAAGTCGGTGAACCACTGCCCGGCCAGCGCGCCCATGTCGTAGGCGCGCACGCGGTCGTCCCACACCCGCGCATAAGTGGCGGCTTCCACCGCGTCCAGCCGCAGGTGCAGTGCCAGCATGCCCGGCGCGCGAAGCACCAGGTCATTGCCCTTGAACGCCGCCTGCACCAGGGCCATGCGTGGGTGCTCGCGCTGCGTCAACATCTCGCCATGGCGGTCCACCACCATCCAGGCGCGGTCGAACTCGAGGCCGGTTTCGATCAGCAGGCCCTGCTGCAGCTGGACACCGCCGCAGGACTTGATGGGATAGGCATGCACGGACGCCAGGGTGCAGGTGAAGTCGCTCACGACAGGGGCAGGGCTGTGAAGGTACGGGAACGCCCGCCCGATGGGGCAGGGCGTGGGGCTTTGAGGCAAGCTGCTGATTGTGCCCGGGGCCCGCTACCTACAATGCCCCGCCATGGCAGAGCATGACATCCTCGTTCACGGCAGTGGCGCCGTGGGCCTTGCGGCGGCGCTGGCGCTGTCCCGACAGGGCCTGCGTGTGGCACTGCGCGGTTCGTCGGTGGCCGAACAGGCGCAGGCCGGCAGCAGCGACGTGAGGGCGTATGCGCTGAACGCCGCGTCGGTGCGGCTGTTGACCGCATTGAAGGTTTGGGACGCCCTGCCCACTGACGCGCGCACGCCGGTGCACGAGATGCGCGTGCACGGCGACGAGCGCGGCCCCGTGGCCGGTGGCGTGCTTGAGTTTTCGGCCTGGCACCAGGGTGCATCGGAACTGGCGTGGATCGTGGACGCTGCGGCGCTGGACCAGGCGCTGCAGGCGGCGGTGGGTTTTGCACCGCATGTCACCCGCCTGGCGCCAGAACACAGCCTGCCCGCCGTGCCGCTGCAGGTGCTGGCCGAGGGCAAGGCCTCCGCCACCCGGGCCGCCCTGGGCGTGCGCTGGGACCGCCACGCCTACGGTCACCAGGGCATTGCCGCCCGGCTGACCACCGACCAGCCCCACAACGGTGTGGCCTGGCAGTGGTTCCGCAGCCCCGACGTGCTGGCCTTGCTGCCGCTGGACCGGCCGCACGCGGGCGGTGGCTACGGCCTCGTGTGGTCGGTACCCGAAGACGACGCGCAACGCTTGCTGGCGCTAGACAACGAAGCCTTTGCCAGTGCGCTGATGGACGCCACCGGCGGCGCCGCCGGCAATCTGCACCTGGCCAGCCCGCGTGCGCAGTGGCCGCTGGCATTGGCGCAAGCCGATGCCGTGCACGGGCCGGGTTGGGTGCTGGTGGGCGACGCCGCCCATGTGGTGCACCCCTTGGCTGGGCAGGGCCTGAACCTGGGCTTTGCCGACGTGGCCGCGCTGGCGCAGGTGCTGGAAGCCCGCGAAACCTGGCGCCCGCTGGGCGACACGCGGCTGCTGGCGCGCTACGCCCGCCTGCGCTGGGCGCCCACGCGGGCCATGGCCCAGGTGACCGACGGCCTGCTGCACCTGTTTGCCGCCCGCAGCCCGGCCCTGCACCTGTTGCGCAACAAGGGGCTGTCGTGGGTTGACAAGACCGGGCCGCTGAAGCGCCTGCTGGTCGGTCGGGCCTTGGGTGGATGAAAGTCGCGGCGTTTGTTGTCCGCCGAACGCCGCCCATCCCCGTTGTTCAACCGCCCCGTGCGCGCCAGCGGCCGCAACAAACCCTCTACCTGAATCGATTGGAGCACCGCATGTTTGTCAACCCCCGGTTGCACTCCCTGGCACGCGCCCTGGCCCTTGCTGCGGGCCTGTCGCTGGTCACCGTGGGCGCTTTCGCTCAAGAGGCTGCGATCCGCAAGGCCATCGCCGAGCGGCTGCCCAAGCTGCCGCCCATCGACGACGTGACCAAGTCGCCCGTACCCGGCCTGTGGGAAGTGCGCTATGGCGGCACCGAGATCTTCTACAGCGACGACAAGGGTGACTTCATCATCGTCAACGGCGCGCTGGTCGACACCAAGACGCGCACCGACCTGACCGAGGCGCGTGTTGAAAAGCTCCTGGCCATCCAGTTCGACAAGCTGCCGCTGAAGGACGCCATCACCATCAAGCAGGGCAACGGCAGCCGCAAGCTGGCCGTGTTTGGCGACCCCAACTGCGGTTACTGCAAGCGTTTCGAAAAGGACCTGGCCAGCCTGAAGGACGTGACGATCTACACCTTCTTGATCCCCATCCTGGGCCCCGACAGCACCCAGAAGTCGCGCGACTTGTGGTGTTCCAAGGACGCAGCCAAGAGCTGGCGTGCGTGGATGATTGATGGCACGGCTGCCGCGAAGGCCCCCAGCAGCTGCGACACCGCGGCGATCGACCGCAATCTGGCCTTCGCGCGCACGCACCGCATCAACGGCACGCCGGCGGTGGTGTTTGAAGACGGCACGCGCAAGCCCGGCGCCTTGCCGCTGGCCACCGTGGAGTCGCTGCTGGTGGCTGCCGCGGCGGCCAAGAAGTAGGGCGCAGGTCCAACCCTTGGCGCCTGCGCGCCGCCCGCCACCCACCGAACCCGGCGGCAACGCCGCGGCGAAGGCCCGACCGCAACCCAAGCACGCATTGGTGCTGTTGGCTGTGCTGGTGACGGGCTTGCATTTGTGGCTGGTGGACAGCGCCAACCTCGACCGCTTCGGGCTGGGCAGCGGCAGCCCCGATGCGATGCCTGCGCGCATGCAGGTGGCCTTTGTGCGGGAACTGGCGCAGAAGGCACCCCCGGCGGTGGCGCCGGCCGCTGCGCCGCCTGCCGCACCCCGCCCAGCGCCCCGCGTTGCACCGCCCGATGCGGCAGCTTCACAGCCCCAGTCGGTGGCGGTGCCGCCGCCGGCCGAGGCCCGCGCTGTGCCACCAGAAGCACCGCCACCGGTGGACAAAGTTGCGGCGGCCGTTGTGCCGCCCCTGACCCCGGACAGCGCCGCCGCCCTGCCAGGGCAGGGCATGGCCGCTCCGCCGGCGCCTCCGCCGCAAACGGCTGAAGACGCCACTGCCGCTTCACCGGCGCCCGTACCGCTGGCGGCGGCCAGCAGCGCGGCCGAGACTTTCGCCTGGCCGCCTTCCACACGGCTGAACTACACCCTCACCGGCAACTTCCGCGGCCCGGTGCAGGGCCAGGCCCAGGTGGAATGGCTGCTGAACGGCGGCCGCTACCAGGTGCACATGGACCTGAGCATCGGCCCGGCCTTTGCGCCACTGGCCAGCCGCCGTGTCAGCAGCGAAGGCCTGGTCACCGCGCAGGGCCTGGCGCCGCAGCGCTATGACGAAGTGACGCGGGCGCTGCTGCGGCAGGACCAGCGGCACACCGTGTGGCTGGACGCCGACCGGGTTCGCCTGGCCAACGGCCGCACCGAGACCCGGCCCGCGGGCGTGCAGGACAGCGCCAGCCAGTTTGTGCACCTCACGTGGTTGTTCACCACCCAGCCGGCACTGCTGCAGGCGGGGCAGAGCATCACGCTGCCGCTGGCTTTGCCGCGCCACCTGGAGTCCTGGGTGTATGACGTGCTGGGGGCGCAGACGCTGCCCACGCCCTTCGGCGACGTGCAGACCTTCCACGTCAAGCCGCGGCGCCCGCCCACACCGGGCCGTGACCTGACGGCCGAGCTTTGGGTGGCGCCCAGCCTGCAGTACCTTCCGGTCCGCATCGTCATTCGGCAGGACGAGCAGACCCACCTGGACCTGCTGCTGGCGCGCCTGCCGCAACAGGCGCTGACGCCGCGTTGACGGCGGCGCGCCCGGTCTGGTCAGGGCTTGGGCGCGAAGCGCTCGACGAAGGCGCGAGCAGCGGCTGCGCCGCGCACGGCGGAGATGGTGCTGGCAGCGCGTTCCACCAACGTCCGCAATTCGGCTTCGGTGGTGGCCCGTTCCATGCGCACGGCGGTGGTTTCGGCCGCGGGGCCCAGTGCGTCGTTGACGGCGCGCACGGCGTCCTTGCGCAGCTGCTCCAGCGTGGCCGGGTCCAGCATTGCCGGCTGCGTGGTGGGTGCCGCGTCGCCGCCGGCAGTGGCCACCGACGATGCACGCTGCGCCACCGCCTCGATCAGCCCGTAGGCCAGCAGTTCCCGCAGCGACGCCGAGGGTTCGTAGCCCAGCAGGGCCCGCAGGTCGTCCACATCGCGCCGGCCATCCACGATGATGAGCAGGTTGCGCATGCGCGGCAACAGACGCAGCGCGCGTGTCTCTATTTCGGCATGACCAATGCGGGTTTTGCGGTAGATGGTGCCCATGGCGGCCCGCTCTGGCGCGCCCGGAGCGCGCAGAAGCCGGTTTATCTGCATCAGTTACACAGCTTACCCCATCCCTAAGACAGTGGTTGCAAATTTCCCAGGCTTCTGTTTGGCTGCTGCTGCCTTGGCGCGCCGGGCCGCTTTGAGCCAACCCGTATAGTGAAGAGCCGGCAGCCCCGCTGCTGAGGTTGCCCACCCAGCCCGACCACCCCGACCATGACTTCAACCGAACAAACCCCCGCCAACAGCAACGAACCCCTGGTGTTCACCGGCCTGCACGGCACTGGTGCGCGCCGCACGGCGGTGATCACGCTGAACCGGCCCAAGCAGCTGAACGCACTGAACGACGCACTGATGGACGCGCTGGGCCAGGCGCTGCTGGCCTTTGACGCCGACCCCACGGTGGGTTGCATGGTCATCACCGGCAATCAGAAGGCCTTTGCCGCCGGCGCCGACATCTCGGCCATGGCCACCAAGACCTTCATGCAGGCGCACCAGGAACAGTTCATCACCCGCAACTGGGAAACCATCCGCCAGGTGCAGAAACCGGTGATCGCCGCCGTGGCCGGTTTCGCGCTGGGCGGTGGCTGTGAACTGGCGATGATGTGCGACTTCATCATCGCGGCCGACACGGCGAAGTTCGGCCAGCCCGAAATCAAGATCGGCATCATTCCCGGCGCCGGCGGCACCCAGCGCCTGCCGCGCGCCGTGGGCAAGAGCAAGGCCATGGACATGGTGCTGACGGCGCGCATGATGGACGCCGCCGAAGCCGAGCGGGCCGGTCTGGTCAGCCGCGTGGTGGCCGCCGACCAGCTGCTGGCCGAAACGCTGGAAGCCGCCGCCGCCATCTGTGCGCTCAGCGGTCCCAGCGTGGCCCTGGCCAAGGCCAGCGTGAACCGCGCTTTTGAAAGTGGCTTGGCTGACGGTGTCAGCTACGAAAGGCACCTGTTCCATTCACTCTTCGGCACTGCCGACCAGGTGGAAGGCATGAATGCCTTCCTGAACAAACGCAAACCGGAATTCAAGCAGGGCTGAAGGCACCCGACCGGTGCAGCGGCTGGGTCAAGGCGCCAGCCAGCGCGCGCCCTGTTCGTCAAAGCGAGCCCTGCGGTGGCCGTGCGCGTGCAGTTCCAGCCAGTCCATGGCCGTGACCTGCGCGGTGACGACGCCGAAGTAGGCGCGTGAACCCCTTTCGGGCTCGAAATCGTCCACCGGGGTGCCTGGGGGCCGGGCGGCCAGGTAGTCCTGGGCGCTGCGGCTGAGCTTCACACGCGCCCAGCGCGACGACACCTCCAGGCCGCTGTCGGCCACCGCCAGGGTCACTTCCAGACGCAGCTGCCAGCCCAGCGCCGATGACCAGCCCAGCAGGCTGGCCATCGGTTGCAGCCGAAGTTGTTGCACCTTGGGTGAGCGGGTGTCGGTGTAGAACAGAAGTTCATGCTTGTCATGCGCCACCTCGCGCAGCACCACGTTGCGGGCCACGGCGCGCGGGCCTTCCACGGTGGCCAGGGCCAGCACTCGCCAGGCGTGTTCGCGTTCGTGGATGGCCAGTGCCAACTGGGCCCACAGGGCCTGCTCGATCTGGCCGAGCGTTTCGATGCGCGGGGTTGATGGCCGCATCTGTGCGGCCTCTTCAGCGTTCCCGGCGCAAGGCCGGTTTCATGCCGATTCCCGTCGCAACGCCGGAAAGAGGATCACGTCGCGAATGCTCGGGCTGTCGGTGATCAGCATCATCAGCCGGTCGATGCCGATGCCGCAGCCGCCGGCAGGCGGCATGCCAATTTCCAGCGCGCGGATGAAGTCGGCGTCGTAGAACATGGCTTCTTCGTCGCCGGCTTCCTTGTTGGCCGCCTGGGCCTGAAAACGCGCGGCCTGGTCTTCGGCGTCGTTCAGCTCGGAAAAGCCGTTGGCGTACTCGCGCCCGGTGATGAAGAGTTCGAAGCGCTCGGTGATGGCCGGGTTGTTGTCGGCGGCGCGGGCCAGCGGGCTGACCTCGACGGGGTAGTCAACGATGAAGGTGGGCTGCCACAGCTTGGCCTCCACCTCGGCTTCGAACAGGCCGAACTGCAGTTGCGCCAACACCCAGTGCGCCGGCGCCTCGTGGCCCGCAGACTTCAGCCGCGTGCGCAGGAAGGTGGCGTCGTCGGCCTGCGCGTGGGTCAGGCCGGCATGCAACACCAGCGACTCGCGCACCGAAAGCCGCGCGAAGGGCTGGTCCAGGTGCACCGCCTGCCCGGCGTAGGTGACGGCGGCGCTGCCCGTGGCGGCGCGAGCGGCGTGGCGCAGGATGGCTTCGGTGAAGTCCATCAGCTCGTGGTGCGTCCAGTAGGCCGCATAGAACTCCATCATCGTGAATTCGGGGTTGTGCCGAACGCTGATGCCTTCGTTGCGGAAATTGCGGTTGATCTCGAACACGCGTTCGAAGCCACCCACCAGCAGGCGCTTCAGGTAAAGCTCGGGCGCGATGCGCAGGAACATCTGCTGGTCCAGCGCGTTGTGGTGGGTGATGAACGGTTTGGCATTCGCGCCGCCCGGGATGGGGTGCAGCATCGGCGTTTCCACTTCCAGGAAGCCGTGTTCCACCATGAAGCTGCGGATCGAAGACACCGCCTTGCTGCGTGCCACGAAGCGCGTGCGCGCGGCGTCGTCGGTGATCAGGTCCACATAGCGCTGGCGGTACTTCTGTTCCTGGTCGGTCATGCCGTGGAACTTGTCGGGCAGCGGCCGCAGGCTCTTGGTGAGCATGCGCACGCGCGTGGCCTTCACCGACAGTTCACCGGTCTTGGTCTTGAACAGCGTGCCCTCGCAGCCGATGATGTCGCCCAGGTCCCAGTGCTTGAAGGCGGCCAGCGCCTCGGCGCCCACGGCGTCTTGCGTGATGTAGAGCTGGATGCGGCCCATCTGGGCGCCCATCGAACCGTCTTGCACGGTGGCAAAACAGGCCTTGCCCATCACGCGCTTCAGCATCATGCGGCCGGCCACGCTGACGGTCACCGGTTGCGCTTCCAGTTCTTCATTCGGCATCGCGCCATGCTGCTGGTGCAGGTCGGCGGCGTGGTGCGTGGGTTTGAAGTCGTTGGGGAAGGGCGCGGTGCCGTTGGCGGCGCACTGGGCGCGGAGCGCCTGCAGTTTTTCGCGCCGTTCGGTGATCAGGGCGTTGTTGTCGTCGCTCATGGGGGTTTGAGGTGCATGTTCTCTTGGAAGGGTGCTCTTGGAAGGGTCGCTGATTTTAGGCGCAGCCGTAGAATTCGCCGGCTTCCACCGCCCTGTCTTGCAGCCCTTGCAGCCCTTGCAGCCCGCCCGCGCCGGCAATACCCTTGATGCAGCCCACCTTTCCCGTCACCGGTCGCCCGTTGCGTTTTGCGCTGGTGGGTTGCGGTCGCATTTCGGCCAGCCACATTTCAGCCCTGCAGCAGCACCGCAGCCGTGCCGAACTGGTGGCCGTGTGCGACAACCAGCCGCAGGCCCTGCAAAAGGCCGTGGCGCAGACGGGGGCACAGGGGTTCGACAGCCTGGACCACCTGCTGGCCGCCAGCGACGCCGACGTGGTGGTGCTGGCCACCCCCAGCGGGCTGCACCCGCGCCAGGCCATCGCCGCCGCGCAGGCCGGGCGCCATGTGGTCACCGAAAAACCCATGGCCACCAAGTGGGAAGAAGGCATGGAGATGGTGCGCGTGTGCCGCCAGGCCGGTGTCAAGCTGTTCGTGGTGAAGCAGAACCGGCTGAACACCACGCTGCAGCGCGTGAAGCAGGCGGTGGACCTGGGGCGTTTTGGCCGTGTGTACATGGTGGCGGTGAACGTGTTCTGGACCCGCCCGCAAAGCTATTACGACGAAGCGCCCTGGCGCGGCCGCTGGGACCTGGACGGCGGCGCCTTCCTGAACCAGGCCAGCCACTACGTGGACATGGTGGACTGGCTGCTGGGCCCGGTGGACAGCGTGCACGCCTACACCGCCACGCTGGCGCGCGACATCGAGGCCGAAGACACCGGCGTCATGAGCCTGCGGCTGCGCAAGGGTGGCCTGGCTTCGATCAACGTCACCATGCTCACCTACGGCAAGAACCTGGAAGGCAGCATCACCATATTGGGTGAACGCGGCACGGTGCGCGTGGGCGGCGTGGCCGTCAACCGCATCGAGCACTGGGAATTCGACCAGGCGCTGCCCGAGGATGCACAGGTATTCGACGCCAACTACAGCGCGCCTTCGGTGTATGGGCTGGGCCACCCGCTGTACTACGACAACGTGATCAGCACGCTGCGCGGCGAGGTGCGGGCCGAGGTGGACGGCTATGAAGGCCTGCGCAGCCTGGAAGTGGTGATCGCCGCCTACCGCAGCGCACGCGACGGTGTGCGCGTGGGCCTGCCGCTGGTGTTTTGAGCGTGAACATGCACGCGCCCACGCCCACGCCCACTCCCTCACCTGCGCCGGCCACCGTGCATCCCAGCGCCATCGTCGACGCCGGTGCGCAGTTGGGCGCGGGCACGCAGGTGTGGCACTTCGCGCACGTGTGCGCCGGTGCCCGCATCGGGCCTCGGTGTTCGTTGGGCCAGGGTGTTTTTGTGGCCAATGACGTGCACATCGGCGCTGGCGTGAAGATCCAGAACAACGTCTCGGTGTACGACGCCGTGACGCTGGAAGACGATGTGTTCTGCGGCCCCAGCATGGTGTTCACCAACGTGTTGAACCCGCGCGCGGCGGTGCCGCGCAAACACGAGTACCGGCGCACGCTGGTGCGCCGCGGCGCCACGCTGGGCGCCAACTGCACCGTCGTCTGCGGCGTCACCGTGGGTGAGTACGCGTTTGTCGGGGCCGGTGCCGTGGTCAGCCGCGATGTGCCCGACCACGCGCTGGTGGTGGGTGTGCCGGCAAGGCGCATCGGCTGGATGAGCCGCCACGGCGAACGCCTGCCCCTGCCGGCGCAGGGCGTGGGCACGGCGGCCTGCCCCGCCACTGGCGAGCGGTACCAGCTGCAGGGCGACCAGCTGCAGCGGCTGACGTGAAACGACCCGACATGCAGTTCATAGACCTCAAGGCCCAATACACCGCGCTGAAACCCGACATCGACGCCGGCATCCAGCGCGTGCTGGAGCACGGCCAGTACATCATGGGCCCCGAGGTGGCCGAACTGGAAGCGGCGCTGTGCGCCTTCACCGGCGCGCCGCACTGCATCACCGTGGCCAGCGGCACCGAGGCCTTGCTGATCGCGCTGATGGCACTGGACCTGCAGCCTGGCGACGAGGTCATCACCACGCCGTTCACCTTCGCCGCCACCGCTGAAACGATTGTGCTGGCCGGCGCCACACCCGTGTTTGCTGACGTCGAACCCGACACCTGCAACATCAACGTGGCGCTGGTGCAGGCGGCCATCACGCCACGCACCCGCGCCATCATGCCGGTGGGCTTGTATGGCCAGGTGGCCGACATGGACGCGCTAAATGCGCTGGCCACGCAGCATGGCGTGGCCGTCATCGAAGACGCGGCGCAGAGTTTTGGTGCGGTCTACAAAGGCCGCCGTTCGTGCAACCTCAGCACCTTTGGTGCCACCAGTTTTTTTCCCAGCAAGCCGCTCGGTTGTTATGGCGATGGGGGCGCGCTGTTCACGCAAGATGCCGGGTTGGCGCAAGCCGCGCGCGAGATCCGCGTGCATGGTCAGACCAGCCGCTACCACCACACCCGGGTGGGTGTGGGTGGCCGCCTGGACACGCTGCAGGCCGCCGTGCTGCTGGCCAAGCTGAAGCGCTTTGATTGGGAACTGCAGCAGCGCGCCACCATCGCCGCGCGGTATGACGCCCTGTTGGCTGCTGTGCCGGGTGTGCAGTGCGTGGCGGTGCGCCCCGACCGCAATTCCGTCTACGCGCAGTACACCGTGCAGGTGGCCCAGCGCAGCGCCGTGCAGGCGGCGCTGCAGGCGGCCGGCGTGCCCACGGCCGTGCACTACCCGCGGCCGCTGCACCGCCAGCCCGCCTACGAACGGTTTGCGCCCCCATCTGGCTGCCCGGTGAGCGAACGCCTGGCCGCCCGCGTGATGAGCCTGCCGATGAGCGCCGACCTGAGCGCCGCCGACCAGGACCGCGTGGTCAGCGTGCTGGCCGACTGCATCTTGGCTGCCCCAGGCCCCGGTTGAGGTATCAGCCGCAATGACGGCTTTTCGCCGCGTGCTGTCCAACACCGGCTGGAACCTGGTGGCCAACGTGCTGCCCTTGCTGGCCGCCGTGCTGGCCATGCCCTGGCTGGCGCAACAGCTGGGCATCGAACGTTTTGGCCTGCTCACCCTGGCCTGGGTGTTGATCGGTTATTTCGGCCTGTTTGAATTTGGCCTGGGACGCGCGTTGACGAAGTTCGTGGCCGAACGCCATGGGCGTGCTGATGCTGCCGATCTGCCCGCGGTCTGTTCCACAGCGGTGGCCTTGGCGGCGGTGGCGGGCTTGCTGGGCAGCGTTTTGGTCGCGGCATTGGGCTGGTGGCCGGGGGCCTGGCTGCAGCGGGTGCCCCAAGGGCTGCAAGCCGAGGCGGGCCGCAGCCTGCTGGTCATTGCGCTGGGCATCGTGCCCACTGTGGGCACCGCAGCCTTTCGCGGCATTCTGGAAGGCCAGCAGCGCTTCAAGCTGCTCACGGCCATCCGCGTGCCGTCGGGCGTGTTGTTGTTTCTGGCGCCCAGTGTGTCGGCGGTCTTCACACCCGGGCTGGACTGGGCACTGGCCAGCATCGTGCTGACGCGTTGGCTGGTGCTGTGGGCGCACATGGTGCCCTGCCTGGCTTCCATGCCGCTGCGCGTGGGCCAGGTCAGCCGGGCTTGGGCGGCACCGCTGTTGCGCATGGGCGGCTGGCTGACCGTCAGCAACGTGGTCAGCCCCGTCATCGTGTACGCAGACCGTTTTGTCATCGGCGCACTGGTGTCGGCCACCGCACTGGCCCATTACGCAGCGCCGTTCGAGATGGTTGCGCGCTTGCTGGTGCTGCCGGTGGCGCTGGCGGGGGCCTTGTTTCCGGCGCTGGCAGCGGCGCAGGGCGCGGCCGCCGACGCGGCTGCCGGTCGACAGTTGCGGCGCCAGGCCAGCGCGTTGACGTTCGCCGCCGTGCTGCCCCTGGCCCTGCTGGGCGGCGCTTTTGCCGCGCCGCTGCTGGGCGCCTGGATGGGCCCTGGGTTTGCAGAAAACGGCAGCACCGCCACGCGCATCCTGTTGCTGGGCTTTGTGTTCAATGCCCTCGCCCACATTCCTTTTGCTGCGCTGCACGGCCTGGGCTTGGCAAGGCAGACGGCATTGCTGCACTTGGCGGAGCTGCCGCTCTACCTGGTGGTGCTGGTGCTGCTGGTGCACGCGCACGGCATCGAAGGCGCTGCAGCAGCGTGGGCCTTGCGGGCGCTGGCGGACTGGTTGGTGCTGGCCCAGCTGCTGCGCCGGGCTGAAAGCGGCACGGCGGTTGAAGCCAATCCGGCAACCACAGCCCCAACGCAGTGGCCCGCGCCCGGGTGGGCTCGGTTCTGGTGGCGATGAACGCGCTGGTCGCACTGCGGCAGTTCTGAACCATGGTCGCCCATGGTTCCAACACCGCCATGCCTGTCTGCGCGACGCCGCGCTGCGCCGACATCAGTGTCATCATCCCCAGCTACAACCACGAACGCTACCTGCGGGAATGCATTGACAGTGTGCTGACCCAGCAACCCGCGCCGTTGCAGGTGATCGTGGTGGATGACGGTTCCAGCGACGGTTCGCTGGCGCTGCTGCAGGGCTATGGCGACCGCATCCAGCTGCTGCGGCAAGCCCGCGGCCGCCAGGCCCGGGCGCGCAATGCTGGCCTGGCCGTGGCACGGGGTGAATGGGTGGCTTTTCTAGATTCCGACGACCGCTTCCGGCCCGGTCGCCTGGCCGCCGCGCTGGCGGCTTTTGATGCTGACCCGCGGGCGGTGCTGGTCTGGTCAGACTTCGCCCGCATCAGCGCGCAAGGGCAGCCGCTGGGCACTCATCGGTGGAGCGGCAGTGATGGCGGCGACTTCCGGCGCAAGCTGATCGCCGGCAACCCGATCTGCAACGCCACCGTGACCGTGCGCCGCGCCGCGCTGCTGGCGCTGGGCGGTTTTGACGAGCGCATACCGCGCGCCTGCGACGGCGCGGCCTGGTACCAGCTGGCCGCCCAGGGCCACCGCTTTGTTCACATCAACCAGGAACTGGTGGACTACCGCGTGCACGGCAGCAACGACAGCCAGCACTTCGCCGCGATGGCACACGACCGCGACGGTGCGCTGCAGCAGGCCGTGCAGGCCTACCTGCAACACGGTGTGCTGTCATCCAAGGCTGAGCTGACATGGTTGCGCCAGGCGCTGGTGAAGCAGTTCGCCTTTGGCGCCGCCGCCCAGGTGCAGCGGCAGTTGGGCGCGGGTGCCTGGTCGCGCGTGCGGGCCGCCGGCCTGGACGCGTTGGGTTCCGAGGCCGGCCTGCGGTTTTTCGCCGGCCTGAAGGCTGCCAAGGACAGGCTGGCGTGGCGTTCATGAGCCACGGTGCGACATCATTCAACGCGACTGCTGCAGGATGAAGGTCTTGCTCGTCGGCGCCGGCAATTCCATCCACCTGCAGCGTTGGGCCAACGGCCTGGTGCACGCGGGTTGCGACGTGGCCTGCGCCACGGTGCACGCGTCACTGCCCGAGGGTTGGGACCCGCGCGTCGCCTTGCACACGCTGTGGCCCCGCGGTGGCGCGGGTTACCTGCTGGCCTTGCCGGCGTTGCGCCGCCTGGCCCGCCAAGGCCGGTTCGACCTGGTGCACGCGCACTACGCCACCGGCTACGGCTTCATGGCCACGCTGGCAGCGGCGCGGCCACTGCTGGTGTCGGTGTGGGGCAGCGATGTGGACGACTTCCCGAAGCGGTCGCCGATGCACGCCGGGTTTCTGCGCGGGGTGCTGTCGCGGGCCGACGCGCTGGCTGCCACCAGCCGCGCGCTGGAGCGTCGGGTGCAAGAGATCATGGCGCAACCCGTGCCGGTGTTCATCACGCCCTTTGGTGTCGACGTGCAGGCCTTCGTGCCGCCCGCTGGTGGTGTGGGCGACCCCGAGCGGCTGCTCATCGGCAGCAGCAAGGGCCTGGCCAGCACGTACGGCATCGACACCTTGCTGCGCGCCTTTGCCGCACTGCCCGAACGGGCGCCCGACGGCCGCCCGCTTCACCTGCGCCTGCTGGGCGACGGGCCGCAGGCAGGGGCTTACCGGGCGTTGGCCGACGGGTTGGGGCTGCAGCAGCGCGTGCAGTTCGTCGGTGCCATCGCACACGACCAGATGCCGCAAGCCCTGCAGAGCCTGGACATCTTTGTCGCCCCCAGCCGGCGAGAAAGCTTTGGCGTTTCGGTGCTCGAAGCATCGGCCTGCGAGCGCCCCGTGGTGGCCAGCGACGTGGGCGGATTGCCCGAGGTGGTGCAGCACGGCGTGACGGGCCTGCTGGTGCCCGCCAACGACGTGCCGGCGCTGACCGCCGCGCTGCAGCGGCTGGTCAACGACCCGCCGCTGCGCCGCGCCATGGGCGCCGCGGGCCGCCGCATGGTGGTCGAGCGTTTTGCATGGGACCGCTGTGTAGGCACCATGCTGTCGGTGTACGAACAGGTCCTGCGCCGGCCCGGCCTGCCCGCAACCAGCAGCCCTGGGCACCGCCCATGAACATCGTCTACATCAACCACTACGCCGGCAGCCCGGCGCTGGGCATGGAGTTCCGCCCCTACCACCTGGCGCGGGAATGGGTGCGTGCCGGGCACGCGGTGCAGATGCTGGCCGCCGACCATTCACATGTGCGCAGCCGGCAGCCGCAGGCGGGTGACGAAACCATCGACGGCATCCGCTACCGCTGGTACGCCACGCCCGGCTACCAGGGCAACGGCCTGGGGCGCGTGCGCAACATCGCTGCCTTCCTGCACGCCGTCTGGGCCGACACCCCGCGGCTGCTGCGCGAATTCAAACCCGACGTGGTGATTGCTTCCAGTACCTACCCGATGGACTTCTGGGTGGCCCGCCGGCTGGCCCGCCGTGCGGGCGCGAAGCTGGTGTTTGAAGTGCACGACCTGTGGCCGCTGAGCCCGATCGAGCTGTCGGGCATGTCGCCCCACCACCCCTTCGCGCTGCTGTGCGCCTGGGCCGAACGCAGCGCTTACCGGCAGGCCGACCTGGTGGTCAGCATGCTGCCCAAGGTGCACGAGCACATGGCCGGCAGGGGCCTGGACCTGCGCAAGTTGCACATCGTTGCCAACGGCATTGCCGCCGACGACTGGCAGGCCCACCCTGAACCCTTGCGCAGCGACGTGCAGGCTGCGTTGCTGCAAGCCCGCAGCGGTGGCCGCACGGTGGTGGGTTATGCCGGCAGCATGGGCCTGCCCAACGCGCTGGACCAGTTGCTGGACGCTGCGCGGCTGCTGCAGGCACACCCTGAAGGCCAGCGCCTGGCCTTCGTGCTGGTGGGCAGCGGCCATGAACAAGCCCGCCTGCAGCAGCGTGTTCAGCAAGAGGGCCTGCAGGCGGTGCAGTTCCTGCCGCCCATCAGCAAGGCCCAGATACCCGCCTTCCTGGCTGGCGTGGACATTGCCTACATCGGCTGGCAGCGCGTGCCCATCTACCGCTTTGGCATCGCCCCCAACAAGCTGATGGACTACATGATGGCGCGCTGCCCGGTGCTGCATGCGGTGGAGGCCGGCAACGACCCCGTGGCCGAAGCCGGCGCCGGTTTGACCGTGGCGCCCGAATCGGCCAGCGCCGTGGCTGAAGGCCTGCTGCAACTGGCGGCCGTGCCGCTGCCCGAACGGCAGGCCATGGGCGAACGCGGGCGCCAGTTCGTGTTGGCGCACCACACCTATGAAGTGCTGGCGCAGCGATTCCTGCAGGCTGTGGCATGAAGCCCGAACCCCCGCCCACCGCCCAGAACGAACACGCCGCCGTGGCTGCGCGGTATGCGCGCCGGGCGGCGCACACGCCCTCCGACCGCTACAGCCCGCTGCAGCCCGACGTGTGGCAAACGCTGCAGGAACGCCAGCGTGCGCTGCTGCAAAACTTCAGGCTTCATGGCCTGAATGATGTGTCGGGCCTTGAACTGGTGGAAGTGGGCTGCGGCAGCGGCAGCAACCTGCTGGAACTGCTGCACATGGGGTTCCAGCCGCAACACCTGCACGGCATTGAACTGCTGCCCGAGCGCCATGATCAGGCGCGCCAGCGGCTGCCCGCGGGCCTGCGCCTGACGTTGGGTGATGCAGCGGTGGCGACGGTGCCCGATGGCAGTGTCGACCTGGTGTTGCAGTCCACCGTCTTTTCGTCGCTGTTGGACGATGCTGTGCAGCAGCATCTGGCGCAGACCATGTGGCGCTGGCTGAAGCCCGGTGGCGCCGTCATCTGGTACGACTTCACCGTCAACAACCCGCGCAACCCCGACGTGCGCGGCGTGCCCATGGCGCGCGTGCGCCAGTTGTTCCCGCAGGGGCAGGTGCAGCACCGCCGCGTCACGCTGGCGCCGCCGCTGGCGCGTGCGGTGTGCAAGTTGCACCCCGGCCTGTACCGCGTGTTCAACGCGCTGCCGCTGCTTCGCACGCATGTGCTGGCTTGGGTGGCGAAGCCCCATACAGGGCCGGCTGAAGCGCAGGGCACCGGGCGCACCGGGCAGCCCCCCGGCCGATAATCCACCCATGTCTGAAGCCCGCAACCCCAGCAATATTCCTTTTCTGCCCTTCGCTTTGCCCGAGATCGGCGAAGACGAGATCGCCGAAGTGGTGGACACGCTGCGCAGCGGCTGGGTGACCACCGGCCCGAAGGCGCGGCGCTTCGAAGCCGACTTCGCCGCCTTCCTGGGCGACGAACAACTGCACTGCATCGCTGTCAATTCAGCCACCGCGGGCCTGCACCTTGCGCTGGAAGCCCTGGGCATAGGCCCGGGTGACGAGGTCATCACCACCACCCACACCTTCACCGCCACCGCCGAGGTGGTGCGCTACCTGGGCGCTGACGTGAAGCTGGTGGACATCGACCCGGCCACGATGAACATCGACCCTGCGCTGATCGAGGCCGCCATCACGCCGCGCACCAAAGCCATCATGCCGGTGCATTTCGCCGGCCTGGCGGCCAACATGCCCGCCATCCTGGCCATCGCCAAACGCCACGGCCTGAGGGTGGTGGAAGACGCCGCGCACGCACTGCCCACCACCTGCGGCGGCCGCATGGTGGGCACGCTGGACAGCGACGCCACGGTGTTCAGCTTCTACGCCAACAAGACCATCACCACCGGTGAAGGCGGCATGCTGGTGACCCGCAACGCCGCACTGGCCGCACGCGCCAAGGTGATGCGGCTGCACGGCATCAACCGCGATGCCTTCGACCGCTTCACCGCCCAGGCGCCCAGCTGGTACTACGAGGTGGTGGCGCCGGGCTTCAAGTACAACCTGACCGACATTGCCGCGGCGCTGGGCATTCACCAGCTGAAGCGCGCGCATGCCTTTGCACACCAGCGCGCAGCGCTGGCCGCGGCCTACAACGAGGCCTTGGCAGGCTTGCCGCTGCTGATGCCACCCGCAGCCACGGCCGACGACAGCCATGCTTGGCACCTGTACGTGCTGCGGCTGGCGCCAGAGGCCCGCTGCACCCGTGACCAGCTGGTGCAGCAACTCTTCAATGCCGGCATCGGCTGCAGCGTGCACTATGTGCCGCTGCACCTGCACCCGTACTGGCGCGACCGCTACGGGTTGCAGCCGGCTCAGTTTCCGCACAGCCAGCGCGCCTTTGAAATCATGCTGAGCCTGCCGCTGTACACGCGCATGCAGCCGGCCGATGTGCAGCGCGTGGCGCACGCGGTGCGCGCCGCGCTGGCCGCTTGACCCACAGCGTGGCCAAGCGCGTGTTCGACATCGTGGGCGCCGCGCTGGCCCTGCTGCTGCTGGCGCCGCTGCTGCTGGTGGTGGCGGTGTGGGTGAAGCTGGACTCACCCGGGCCGGTGTTCTTTCGCCAGCAGCGCGTGGGCCGACACGGTGTGCTGTTTGCCATCCACAAGTTCCGCACCATGCGCGATGGTGATGCGAAGGGCCTGCAGCTGACCGTGGGCGCAGACCCCCGCATCACCCGCGCCGGCGCATTCCTGCGCCGCACACGGCTGGACGAACTGCCCCAATTCATCGACGTGCTGGCCGGCCGCATGAGCCTGGTGGGCCCGCGCCCCGAGGTGCCGCGCTACGTGGCGCACTACCCCGCCGCGCTGCGCGAACAGGCGCTGGCCGTGCGCCCCGGCATGACCGACCCGGCTTCGCTGGCGCACATCGACGAAGCGGCCATGCTGGCTGCTGCTGCCGACCCCGAGCGCGAATACATCGAACGCATCCTGCCGGCCAAGGTGGCGCAGGCTGCGGCCTATGCACAGCGGGCCAACCTGGGCAGCGATGTGCTGGTGCTGTGGCGCACGGCACGCCTGTTGCTGACCCGGTTGCTGGCGTGAACACCGAAGACCACCGCACCGCGTTAGGTATCTGGCACCGGCTGGACCTGGTGCTGGCCCGGTTGCGCCCATACCGCGAGCCGCTGAGCCTGGCCTGTGACGCTGCGGTGGTGGCCGCCTGCTGGCACATCACCTACCTGTTCCGCCTGGGCTTCGAACGCTGGCAGACCGCGCGGCCGGCCTATGACCACTGGGTGCTGCTGGCGGTGGTGGCCTGCTACCTGCTGGCATCGGTGGCCTTCAAGGTGCCGCAGAGCATGTGGCGCTTTTCGGGCTTTGGCGAAGCCAAGCGCTTGCTGTGGGCCTGTGCGCTGGCCGGCAGCGTGGCGGCAGCGGCCGTCATCGGCCTGGGCCTGATCAAGGTGCCGCGCGCGGTGCTGGCCTTGCACCCGCTGGTGGCCTTCATGGGCCTGTGCCTGGTGCGCATGGCCTACCGCATGTTGTATGAACATGCACGTTCGCGCATCACCGGCGGCGAGCGCGAGATACGGCGCGCCATCGTGATGGGCGCCGGCCAGGCCGCACGGCTGCTGCTGGCCGGCATTCATGAACAGGGTTGGGTGGTGCTGGGCTTGCTGGACGACGACCCGGCCAAGCAGGGCGCGCGCATCAATGGGGTGCCGGTGCTGGGGCCGTTGCAGGCCATTGGAGACAAAGCGGTGCTGGGTGCGGCCACGCACGTGGTGGTGGCCCTGCCGGGCGCCAGCGCTGTGCAGCGGCGCAGGGCGCTGGAATTGGCGTCGCTCACCCAACTGCCCGTGGTGACGGTGCCCAGCGTGGACGAACTGCGTACCGGAAAAAGCCGTGTCGAGCGGCTGCGCGACATCGAACCCGAGGACCTTTTGGGCCGCGATCCGGTGCAGCTTGACGAAGCCGGCATCTCGGAAACGCTGGCCGGCAAGACGGTGCTCATCACGGGCGCAGGCGGCAGTATCGGCAGTGAACTGTGCCGGCAGGTCGCACGCTACAAACCTGCGCGCCTGGTGCTGGTGGAACTGGGCGAGTTCAACCTGTACACCGTCGAGCAGGACTTGTGCGAGAACTTTCCGGGTCTGCCTATGGTGTCGCTGCTGGCCGACGTGAAAGACCTGCAGAACCTGCAGAGCATCTTCATGCGCTGGCGACCCGAGGTGGTGTTTCATGCCGCGGCCTACAAACACGTGCCGCTTCTGGAAGCGCACAACGCCTGGGCTGCGCTGCGCAACAACACGCTGGGTACCTATCACTCAGCGTTGGCCGCGGCCGAAGCGAAGTCGGAGCGCTTTGTTCTGATCAGCACCGACAAGGCTGTCAACCCCACGAACGTGATGGGGGCCACCAAACGGGCAGCCGAGATGGTGGTTTCGGTGCTGGCCGCTGAACACAAGGCCACTCGCTTCATGGCGGTGCGTTTTGGAAACGTGCTGGGCAGCAGCGGCAGCGTCATTCCGAAGTTCAAGGAACAGATCGAACGTGGTGGGCCCTTGACCATCACCCACCCCGATGTGGTTCGCTTTTTCATGACGATTCCGGAGGCCTCGCGTCTGGTGCTGCAGGCGGCAGCTATAGGCCAGAGTGGCCAGGTGCTGGTGCTTGACATGGGCGAACCGGTGCGCATCGTCGACCTGGCACGCCAGCTGTTGCGGCTTTCGGGCCATATGCCCGAGGACATACCCATCGTGTACTCGGGCTTGCGGCCCGGTGAAAAGATGTACGAAGAATTGCTGGCCGACACCGATGCCACGGTGGCCACATCAGTGCCCGCGATGCGGGTGGCGCAGTTGACTGCGCAGGCCGACCTGCCGCTGAATCTGCTGCAACTGGCGACCAGCGCGCCCACCAGCGGGCAGTCAACGGAAGCCTGGGAGTCCTCGATCAAGGCGGAACTGAAACGTTGGGTGCCCGAATACCAGCATCCACAGGCCGGTTACTGAACGGCGCAGCCGGCGTGCAGGCCGGGCAATGCGCTACAGCGGCGGAACGCGCGGTGACCGAGTGGCCTGCATGCAAATGTCGCGCATGCGCATTGCCAGCACGCCGCGGTCATAGTTCCCGGCTGCGTGAATCCCGGCCCGCGAGAGCTGCAGTCGCAAGTCAGGCTGCTGTTGCAGTTTCAGGATTCCATCGACCAGTTGAGCCACGTTCTCTGGCTCGAACACGATGCCAACGCCTTCCTTGCAAACGATGTCAGCCGACTCGCCGGCCACGCCATGCAAGACGGGTATGCCCATGCCCATGCACTCGAACAGCTTGCTCGGGATCACGGTGGTGAACAGCTCGGTCTGGCGCAGGTGAATGACCGACACGTCCAGCAGCGACCAGTACCGGGCCACTTGTTCCTTGGGAACGGAATCGACAAACCGCACGTTGCGCAACCCCATTTGCGAGGCCAGCGCCACCAACTCTGACTTGCGCGCACCGTCGCCCAGAAACAGCAAGCGGACATCGCGCCCCTGGGGCAGCGACTGCAACTGCTGCATGGCGTGCAGCAGCGTTTCCAGTGCGTGCGCCAGGCCATGGGTGCCGATATAGCCGGCCACGAAGCAGCCCTCGAAACCCAGTTCCTTCTCCAGCTCTGTGTCTTTGGGCCGTGGCGAGAAGCGGCGCACGTCGACGCCGTTGGTGACGACCTCAATCTTCCGGCCGTTGATGCCCCGCTTGACCAAGGTGTCACGAAAGGAATGGGTCACCGTGACGATGCGGGATGCGCGCCGGTACAGAAACATCTCCAACCGTTCCAACATGCGAAGCGTGGGCGAGTCCTTCATCGCGCCCACAGCCTTGATCGATTCCGGCCACAGGTCGCGAAGTTCGAAAACGAAGGGAACGCGTTTGACAGCACCCAGTGCCCAGCCTGCCACGGCGGTGAAAAACTGGGGCGAAGTGCCCACCACCACATCGACTCGCCGAACAAACAGTCCGGCCACGAAGGCCATGACCATGTAGCTGAGGTAGTCGAGGATGCGCTTGACGAAGCCTTCATTGGCCGTGATGTAGCTCCAGACCCGGATGACACGGATGCCGTCCACCATTTCCTGCTGCCACAGACGGTTGCGATAGCCGTCGAACACCCGCCCTTTGGGAAAGTTCGGTGCACAGGTGATCACCGTGACTTTCGTGCCCGATGCCACCCATTGCCTGCAGTGCTCGTGCGTGCGGCTGGCCGGTGCATTGACTTCAGGGGGGAAGTTGTCGGTCAGAAAAAGAATGAGCATCATGCTTCCCAGGTAATGCGCACCGTCGCTCGCCCAGCCCGCAGCGCAACATCCAGAGTCGCTGCTTCGACGAGTTGACCAAAACGTTGCGCATGCAGTGTGGATGAACGCACGGCATCGCCCTCCTGCACCACCATGCGCGCCCGTTCCAGGCGGTCTTCCAGCACCAACCAAACCGTTGCCGACGACTGCTGCAATTCCAGCCCCGCAGCCAGGTGAAAGCGTGCCACGGCAGGTTCCTGGCTCAGAGGCTCAAGCCAGTCGTCGACCAACAGACTGCCCTCATCCATCTGCCAGCGCCGGTGGTGCCTGTGTTTACCTTTCAGATGCAGGTAGCCGTCATGCCAGGCCTGCACCGTGCGGCCCTGAACCTGCAAGCCATGCGGTCGTGCGCGGCGCCCGACGCGAAACCCTGACCAGACCTCTGACGAATCATGGCTGCCGATCTGCACGGTGCTGTGGGCGGCCGTACCGCGCTCCCACAGGCGACGGGCGCCGATGCCGTAAACCGATGTGCCTCGGTTGACAACCAACTCACGCCCCGCCACCGACAGCTCAAAGCTCAGAGTGTCCGCGTGTGCGTGGCCGGGCAGGTAGTCGGGGCCTATCGGTGCCACATCCAGGAAGGCAACAGCCGGCCCCTGCGCCAAACGGGCGTAACCGCTGGGCTGCAGCAGCGTGATGCCCGAAACTGGCGGCGTCGGTGCGTTCACGCCGAGTGCCGCCGCGTAACGTTCCAGTTCAACCGTTGTGGGGGCGATGCCTTCCGCACTGTCGTTGAAGCGTGCCAGACCACCACCCGGGTGCCGCATGTGGCGCAACCAGGCCAACATCGGTGGGCCCAACCCTCGCAGTTGCGAAGCCAGGCTATCCACCGTCAAGCTGGCATGCGCGAAGGCCGACGCCGCGTTCAACAGATCCAGCACGTCTTCAACGGCAAGCGCGTGGTACATGGGGCTGCGCTCAAACTGGCCGCCGTCCGGTAGCACCTGTTCAGGAAGTTCACGCGCCAGGATTTGCAAGCCCGTGGCCAACCAACTTTCTGCCTCGGCGCCTTCGAAGAAGAGTCCCGCCATCACCAACGCCTTGGCATTGACGAGCAGGTGATTGCCCAGCAAGTGCCATTCCAGGCGGCGGCTCAACCAGCGTGCCTGCACGGCCAGGCTGTGCAGCCAGGCCGGTTGCGGCTGCTGACCGCCGACGAACCACTTCACCCAGTTCACGATGCGCAGGCTGGTGGGATAAGGTGCCCAGGCCGTGCCGCGGCCCGGCGGGTTTTCTTCCACCCAGCGCTGCACCAGAGTTTGGTGCACGCGTCGGCGGTGCGCGGCGTCGTTTGCCGTGAGGTCGTCAAAGTAGTGCAGGTTGTAGCGCCACAGCAGTGGCAAGCCAGGGTCGTCCCAGCCCACCGCTTGAAGGTCGTGCGTTTCGTTCAGAAAACTGAAGGTTGCGGCACCTGCCAGGCTGCACTCGCGCTCAGCGGGTGCTACCCAGTCGCCAGTGAGCAGACGCAATGGCGGAGCTGCACGCATGTCGGGCCGGGGGCGCGCCAGGCGAAAGCGAACCCGCCCTACCAGCTGCTCGGTTTTCAGCCAGCGCACCGTACGCCACAGACGGCCCACGTCGGCGGCCCCAAGCTTCATGGCAGGGTCACGCCAGCAGCAGACGTTCCAGCACCAGGGCGATTCGCTCACCCGTCTGGCCGTCCCACAAGTCCGGGATGGCACCGCGCTTCCAGTTGCCAGCAAACAGCTTGTCCAGTGCAGGCTTGAGTGCGGAGGGGTCCGTGCCTATCAGCTCATTGGTGCCAACGGTGACGGTCTCGGGGCGTTCGGTACTGTCGCGCAAGGTGATGCAGGGCACACCCATGACGGTGGTTTCCTCGGTGACGCCACCACTGTCCGTGATGACGCCCATGGCATGGCGCACCAGGTAGTTGAATTCCAGGTATGGCTGAGGTTCCACTGCCATCAGGTTCGCAGGCCGGTCGGGCAATGCCTGCAGGGTGCGCGCCGTACGCGGATGCACTGGAAAAACCACAGGCAGCCCTCGCGTGGCCTGCGATATTGCCTGCACGAGGCGCGCAAATCCAGCCGCATCGTCGACGTTGGCGGGCCGGTGCAGCGTCATGACGAAGTACAACTTCGGCCGCAACCCGGCCTGATCCCAGAAAGGCGGCTGGCGCAGCCGTTCCAGGTTCGCAAGCAGGGTGTCGATCATCGTGTTGCCCACGAAGTGGATCTGGTCGTCGCGCGCCCCGCTGGCCCGCAGGTTGCGGTTGGCCACTTCACTGGTGGTGAAGTACCAGTTCGAAATCGAATCCGTGACGAGGCGGTTGATTTCCTCGGGCATGGTCCAGTCGCCAGAGCGAATGCCGGCCTCCACGTGGGCCACGGGTATGCACAATTTCTGCGCTGCTATCGCACAGGCCATGGTGGAGGTGACGTCGCCCACCACGAGGCAAAGGTCGCTGCGGGCAATCGACAGCAGTTGCTCGTACTTGACCATGATGCCGGCGGTCTGTTCGGCCTGCGTGCCCGAGCCGACTTCGAGATTCACGTCGGGTTCAGGAATGCCCAGCTGCTTGAAGAAGTCACCCGACATGCGGGCGTCATAGTGCTGACCGGTGTGCACAAGCCGGTACCGCACCAGGCTGCCTGCAGCCTGTCGCCGCTTCAGGGCGTGCAGGATGGGCGCGATCTTCATGAAGTTCGGGCGGGCGCCCGCAACCACATCGACCAGCGGGGAGGGTTTCGCGCTCACCGAAGGGAACTTTCAATCTCTATGCTGACGCGCCCAACTTCGAGCAACTCGGCCAGCGCAATGGGCGACGCCCCGCCGCTGCTCACCGCCCGCAGGAAGGCGGCAGCGCAGGCCTTCTGCCCCTTGTCCTGGCGCCACAGGTTCATCTGCTTGAAGCCAGGCCAACCAAAGCCGGTAAGACGCCGGAAGTTGTCCAGCTGCAGCACCCGGCCGGCAGCAAACACCTCCAGTCTTTCCTTCGGAAATGCCTTGCTGCCATTGGCCAGGTACAGCACGGTGCCCATCGAACCGTCGGTGAAGCGCAGCGACACATTCACGCTGTCGGCCGTGTCGGCGTCCATGCGCGTGACGTGGAACGAGTCAATGGGCTCGCCGACCAGAAAGCGCAGCAAATCGAAGAAATGACAACCCTCGCCGACCAGCCGCCCTCCACCCACTGCTGGGTCATGCGTCCAGTGCTGGGCCGGAATGGCACCGGCATTCACCGTCATCACCAGCGTCTTTGCGCCCGGTGCGCCTGCCAGCAGTTGTTTGATCTTGACCACATGGGGAGCAAAACGGCGGTTGAAGCCCACCATCACACAGCGGTCGGGCCGCGCATTGGCAGCAGCCTCCACTCGCGCCAACCCGTCCAAGCTCAACGCCAACGGCTTTTCGACAAACACATGCTTGCCCGCCCCCAGCGCGCGCACCACATAGTCCGCATGCGAGTCATGACGGGTCGTCACCACCACGGCATCGACCCGAGGGTCGGCCAACAGCGCCGCGCTGTCGGTGGTTGCTTCGGCAAACCCGAACTTTCGCCCTTGATGTACGCTGCTGGCGCCACCGGATGAAGCGATCTGCGCCAGCTGCGCACCGGCAGCCTTGAACGCTGGAATGAGCACCGCGCCAGCGTAGTTGCCGGCACCGATGAAACTGAGCCGGATACCACCGGTGGCGCCTGCGGCACCCGATGCGGTCAATGGGCTCTGCAATGCCACGGTGCGTGCCATGGCCGGCAATGCCCACGGCGGCGAGGGAACATCGGCGGCACCAGTCTCGGTGAACTTCAAGACGATGCCCAGTGAAGCCTCACTGCCGCCAACGACGGCATAGGCAGCAGGCGCTTCGTCTATGCCGAAACGGTGCGATATCAGGGGTGCAACATCCAGCCGGCCTTCGGCCAACATGTCCAGTACGGCTTCAAAATTTCGCTGTTCAGTCCAGCGTACAAAGCCGACCGGGTAGTCCTGGCCCTTGTCTTCGTAGTTGGGGTCATACCGGCCCGGTCCATAGGAGCAACTGACCTGGAAAGTGAGCTCCTTCTCAAAGAAGTCGGCACGCGAAAGCTCCAGACCGACCACACCCACGAGGACGATACGCCCTCGCTTTCGGCACATCTGTGCCGCCTGGTGCATGGGCTCGTTGCTCTTGCTGCTGGCGGTGATGATGACGGCGTCTGCACCACGGCCGCGCGAGTGGGCCATTGCTGCCGCAACCGGGTCGGCGCCGGTTGAGAGGTCCACCACTTCAGCGCCAAACCGGCGCGCCAACGCCAATTTGTCAGCGTCGAAATCCAGGCCCAGCACCCTGCAGCCCTGAGCCTTCAACAACTGCACGGTGACCAGACCTATGAGCCCCAGCCCGGTGACAACCACGGTCTCACCGAGCGTTGGCTGCACCAGCCGCAGGCCCTGCAGGGCAATCGCACCCAGTACCGTGAAGGCTGCTGCCTCGTCGCTTACCGAGTCGGGCACGGCAGCACACAGGTTGACGGGAACGGTCACCATTTCGGCATGTTTTCCGTTGGATGCCACCCGCTGGCCCACGCCAAAACCCGTAACGCCTGCGCCGACTTCCACGACCTCGCCGACATTGCAATAGCCCATGGGCAATGGCTGGTCGAGCTTGTTGCGCACGGACTCAAAGGTGGGCATCAGTCCATCGGTGCGCACCTTGTCCAGCACCATGCGCACCTTGTCGGGCTGCTGGCGGGCCTTGTCAATGAAGCCGGCCTTGCCGAACTCCACCAACATGCGCTCGGTTCCTGCTGAGACCAGCGTGCGGGTGGTGCGAATGAGCAACTGGCCCACACCCGCACGGGGGCAGGGCACATCGGTGACCTCGGTGCTGCCGTTTTTCAGGTTTTGCAAAACTTGTTTCATGCGCCGGGACCTGCACGCCTGGCTTCGTCAATCAAACGGTCCTTGTCGGCGCGGGACGGGTAGTTGATCAGTACGGCACGGTACACGCCCTTGAAGACGAACAGGCTGCCGGCAGCAGCCCCGATGATCTTGAACTCCCGCAGCAGTGCGCCGACATCGGCCAGGCTGCCAGCGCCGCCCAGGACCGTCAACGGGCGGCTGACGGCCTGACGGACCTTACGCACCAAGGCCAGGTCGTAACCCTTCATCATGCCGTCACGGTCTATGGAATTGATGACAATTTCCCCCGCGCCGGCAGCCTCAGCGCGCTGAACGAAGTCCACAACCTCGACACCGGTGGCTTTGGTGCCGTTGTGGGTAAAGACCTCATGAGCGGAGCCTCTCTGGCGCACATCGGCCACCACCACCACGCTCTGGCCCCCAACGCGTTCGCACGCAGCACTGACGAGTCCCATGTCCGCAACTGCCGCTGCACTGATGGCCACCTTCTCGACGCCCAGGCTGACCAGCCGTTCGAAGTGTTCAACGGTGGTGACACCGCCACCATAGGCCAGGGGCATGCGGCACTCGGCAGCCAACTTGGATATCAAGTCATAGTCAGGGGCGCGCTGGTTGCGGGTGGCGTCGATGTCCACCACCATCAATTCGTCAACTTCCTTTTCGTTGAAGATGCGCACCGCGTTGAGCGGGTCGCCCACGTACTTGGGCTTGTCGAAGCCCAAGGTTTTCACCAGGCCACCCTTGTGCAACAACAGGCAAGGAATGATTCGCGGTCGCAGCATATCGGTCAGAGTTCGGCGAAGTTCTTCAGAAGCTGGATGCCCCATCCGTGGCTCTTCTCCGGATGAAACTGCACACCATGGATCTGCCCGCGGCGTACCGCGCAGGCGAACGGGTCGCCATACAGTGTGGTTGCCAGCACGTCCTGCGCGTCGTGCGGCGCGAAGTAGTACGAATGCAGGAAGTAAAAGCGAGCCTGGTCACCCAGTTCATGCAGCAGGCCGTCGCTGTGCCGGAGTTCCACGTCGTTCCAGCCCATGTGTGGCAGGTTGCGGTGCGAGACGAAGCGCGATTCATCGAAGCGCCGCACCTCCGCATCAAACCAACCCAGGCCGCCGAGCCGCCCCTCTTCGCTGCTGCGGGCCATCATCTGCATGCCCACGCAGATACCCAGCACCGGCTTGCGCTGAACCAGTACAAGTTCGTCCAGCGCGTCGCGCATGCCCGATGCCTGCAAGCGCCCCATGGCCCAGTCAAACGCCCCCACCCCGGGCAGGATGACGTGGCTCGCGCCATTCAAGTCATTGGCTTGGCGCGCCATCACGACCGGGATCTCCAGCCGTCTGTAGATGTTGGTCAGTGCCTGCGTGTTGCCGACGCCATAGTCGACGATGGTGATCAACGCTTGCCCCCCAGTTCCAGGCCTAAGGTTTTCATCACCTTGGCACCCAGCGTGTAGAAGGTGTCTTGCGATTTGTAGTCGCGGTAGGTCTTGTTCGGTGCGTCCAGGTAGCCTTGCAGCTCGGCGTTGCTGATGCCCAGTTTGTTGGCCACGTACTCCGATTCCTGCCGCACGGTGGCGTCATCGAGCGGAGGTGTTTTCAGTTTCTCAAGTGCATCTTCCCGCGTCATCTGACCAGTCACGATGAGTGACGAGAACTGCACCTTGCGGGTGTCAAAACCAAATTTTTTGGGCAGCCAATAGCCTTCATAGAAACGCGTGAAACGCGACTCAAAGTGCTTTTGCGGATACGGCTGCCAACCAAATTTTTCCACCAACAGCTTCACCGCAGCAGCCTTGTCGTAGGGCACCAGGTTCAGGGGCCGCACCACCTTGATGCCTTTCACATACGGCAGCCAGATCTTGTGGCGAAGGATGGATGTGGTGGGGAAATTGACCAGCGGCTTTGTGCCAAAGCGGGCGTGGATGTCCTTCAGCTGGACCGAATCACTTTGGTAGTACATCCACTCGATGGGGTTGCGTATGCACTCGGTCGAGAGGTTGGCGCCGGTCAGGATGTACTTGATGTTGTGCTGTTCAGCAAACTTGTACATCGTGGCGAAGAAGGCGTGGTCCTGTGGAGTGTCGATGTGTGGCACGCCCGACTTGAAATAGGCCAGTTGCAGGTCCCTCATTTCCTCCCAGTCAATGACCTCGGTGTACAGGTCCAAGGACAGCTGATCGACCAGCTTTTCAATGTTGTTCACCGCTTCCTGCGAATTCCAGCCGGCGTCAACATGAAACACAAGGGGCCGCAGGCCAAACTCCGTGGCGATGTAGGTCAGGTAGGAACTGTCGATGCCCCCGCTCATGCCAATGATGCAGTCGAAGTCTTTACCCTTGCCCGACGCCTTGATGCGCTGAACCATGTCGCGCAACTCGCGTTCACCTTCTTCACCGGTGTGCCAACTGGGCTTGATGACCTTGCGAAAGGTAATGCAGTGGTCGCACACGCCCTGGGCATCAAAGGTAATGGCCGTGTCGGTCGTGTCCATCACGCACGCAGTACAGACTTGGTAGGGTCGCATGTCAATAAAACCAGGCAAAGCAGAGGAAATCAGGGTCAGGGCGGGCGGGGCCAACGCGGGTCGATCTGTGGCAGTCGTCGGGCCAGCCGACTTCAATGCCCCCTGGCGTCGGTTACTGGTGCAGCGGTCAGTTCTTCGGGTGACGCTGCTGAGCCTGCTCTGTGGGCCACCTCCGGTTCCTGGACGTGGGCCAGAATAATGCCCTCGGGTTCGAGGGCGCGGCGGGCTATCTCAGTATACGAAAAAGCCTTCACGCCTTGGGTCGAAGCCACTTGGCGCAAGCGCTGTCGCAAGGGTGCATCCTGGGCCAATCTCACCATCACGGCGGTCAAAACGGGCACGCTGTTCTCGTCCAGCATCAGGCAGTTGCCGCCAAGATCTACGTGTTCAATGCCGTCCCAACGCTTGAAAACGCAGGCTACGCCCAATCCCACCGCTTCTTCCCAAAGTACCGAGTGCGTGCCTGGAAACAGGGCGACATCGGCGGCCCAAAGGTAGCGGTGAACCTCTGGTGCGGCCACCCAACCGACGTAGCGCACCGCCGGGTGGGCCTGCGCGGCAGCCACCTCTTCCTGCAACTCGGCATCGGGCTTGCCGAAGACCACCAGCACTGCGTCGCCCAGACTTCTGTCAGCCGCGCCGTTCATGAAGGCCTGGATCAGAAGGTGAATGTTCTTGCGGCGGTCGATCTTGCCTCCAGTGACAAACACCAACTGGTCGTCCCGCAGGCCCAGGCTGTGGCGAACGCTGGAGCGCACGGCGTCTCGCTGGCTGTGGTCTATGGTGCTGTCGTCAGCGCCAAACGGCAGCAATTGCATCTGCTGAAGTGGCACTCCATAGACCTCGTGCAGGAACTTTGCACGCGCCGGCAGCGTTGGATAAAACCGTCGCACCACGGGCGCCACCTGGCGCACACAGGCTCTGTAAAGCAGACCGTGCAGGATGTGGCGCGAAATCCAGTTGCGGCCGCTGTTGACCCAGTCGGTGTGGCTGTCGACGTACACCGTGGTGCCATGTCGCCTGGCGTAGCGAGCAACGATGCCCACATCCATAAACTGGCAGTCGTGCAGGAAGAGCACGTCCGGCGCAAACCGTTCGATCAGCTGTTGCAAACCTTGGTACAGCCTGAGTTTGCGCGCCAGGGGCGCTGGCAACCATGTCACGTACGGCAGGCGGGTCACCGGTATGCCGTCGCTTGAGATGTAACTTCCGGGCTGCACATAGCCCAGGCGCACACGTTCGATGTAGGTTTCTGTCGAGGCCACGATCTCAACGGTGTGCCCTTGCTTGCGGTGGATGCGCGGCAGGATGTTTTCCTGGTATCCGAAGTCATCGATATAGAAAGCGGCAAGGCAGCAGTGCAGAACCTTCATCTGCCGATCTCGGCCAGAAATGCTGCAGGGTCGCGTGCGTGCACAGCGGCCCGAGCCAGCACAGCGTCGTCCAGCGTCCACCACTGGCTGGCCAGCAGACGCTGAGCCAGGTCTTCGCCGAACCGCATGCGAATCACCCGTGCCGGTACGCCGCCCACCACGGCATAAGGCGGCACGTCATGGGTGACCACCGCGCCCATGCCGATCACCGCACCCGTACCAACCGTGACGCCCTGCTTGACCGTTGCGCGCTCGCCAATCCATACATCGTGCCCGATGGTCGTGCGTTTGCGCTCAGGCCGTGGATGCTCGGAAAACTTGGCACGGATACTGTCGCGACCTCTGTAGAACGCTGGTGAGGTTGACACCCAGTCCAGCGGGTGCATACCGCCCCCGACTATGACGTGATTGGCAATGGAGCAGAACGACCCTATCTCGCAGTTGATGAGCTCGCAGTGGTAGCCGCAATAGGAGTGCGCACCCATCTGCATCTCGACAGCCTCGCTGCCGGCTTCGACTTTTGAAGTCGGGTGTACTGTGCAGTTTCTCAGCGCCCGACCATGCAGCTTCTTGACGAGCTTGGCCAGCAGAAACGAAGGCGTCATGACGGCACTCAAGGCCACAGGGCGCGCAGCCCGGCGCTATTGATACGTTTCCGAGCAAGTGCCATGGCCTGGGCGATATCGGCTGTCTGTACTTCTGGCACTTTGCCGCTGTGGCGCACCACGTTGTTGAAAAACGAACGGGCCCGGCGGGCCGTGATCACCAGGGCCTGGCCCAAGGCACGCACATACAACCATGGCATCCAGTCGCCACTGTGGCGCATGGCAGCAAGCGTCTCTTGCCAGAACCAGCGTTCGTAGATCAGGCACGACGCGTACAAGCAGGAGAGATTGATGCGTGGCACGGGGGGAATCCACAGCGCCCGCAGTGCGCAGTGCGCCGACTGTGCGTAGATCGTTGGCCCAGACCAGAAAAAAGGGATTGCCGGGTTCCAGAGGGCGGCTGTATTGGTCGGCAAATGGGTTTGGTTGGCAATGTCGCCGCGGTGCTTCTTTTCAGCGCCCATGCCACCACCACTGCCCTTGCTGTGGCCCATGATGATGTAAGGAAAATCGATGTGCCAACAGCGATTGACCACCTTCGTCAAGGCCACGGCGTTGGCCATGTCCGGGCTGGGCCCGGGGAAACAAGTGCCTGCCATTTCGCGCAGCTTCTGCAAGGGCCCTGCGGCCACAAATGCCTGGTAGACCCGCGGCATCTGAAAGAGCCCAAACGCACCACCACGTGCCAGCGCAAGATCGCGTTCGCGGTTGGCATCCAAGGGCTCGCAGCGGCCGCTGAATCTGGCTTCATACAAACGGCCGCCGACGTTGCCCCAGGTCTTGTGAGTCAAGCTGGGCCAAGTGTAGTAATAGGCGCCTGGGACGACAGCATCAATGTTTTCAGACAAGCACCGCTGCAGCAGTTCCAGCGATTCGTCCAACAACAGGCCATCGTCGTCGCCCAACATGCAAACGTAGCGTCCGGTGCACGCGCGAACGGCGTCATCGCAGTTTTGTACCACCGACAGCCGCTCGGCACAAAAGTTGTAACGCAACCTGTCATCGAGCCTGGATTGCAGGTCGGCGCGCAAACTGTCGTCGTCAGAATTGTCCTGGACAACGATTTCGAAGTCGCGCCGTGGGCTGCGTAGCAAGTCGTCAACCAACACCAGAAGGTAGGTTTGTCGGTTGCGCGTGGGCACGGCAATGGACAGCAAAGGCGGGGCGGGCGCCGTCATGAGATCGACCTTGGTGTGAAGGGTTGTGCCGGGCTGCGGCCCAGACAGGTCAGCAGCGCAGCAAATATCCAAAACTCAGGGGCCGAGTGTATGGATGCCGACGTCAGGCCCGAAAACAGCAGACAGATGCCAGCGGCAGCCAAGGGTACGGTGGCATTGCGATCTTGGCCCGCCAGCAGCCCTCGTGTGGAAACCAGAAGGGCCGCCAAGGCCAGCGCAAACAAGGCACCGCCGACCACACCCGTAGACATCAGCACCTCCAGCGGCACGTTGTGCGGGTAAAAGTTGTCCAGGCTGCTGACAAAATGCCGGCCCAGCAGCGGCGAGTTTGCAAAGTCCATCGCCGCCGCTTCGAACTGGTCGTCACGTGCCTCTCGGCTGCCAGCGCTCCGGTCTTGAGCAAAGGTACCCAGGCGTTCGAACAGGAATGACGGCACCAGATCGGTTGCCGCCGCCAGGCCGACGAAAGCCAGTGTCGGTAGGCCGATGCTCAGCGCGGCCAGCCAACGTGAAGGTTCCGTCGCAGGGTCACGCGGCTTGATGATCAAGCGCCACCCCAGCGCAAGTATGGCCAGCACCAGCCCCGCCATGGGCCCGCGCGATGCGCCCAACATCAGGTTCAGCAAGCCCAGGAAGACCAACAACAGCAGGGCCAACCGGGCTGCGGGACGGGTCACCTTGACCAAGCAGAGATGGGCCAGCGCAAAAGCTGCCAGCGCGCCGCCCATGAAGCCATAGGTGAGCGGACTGAGCACGGCCAGATCGGCGCTGGACTCATCAACAACTGCTGCCCGACCCGCAAGCAGCGTCAGCACATCGATCGACTCTCCTGACAGTATCTGCGCCACCAGCGCGAGGTTTGAGGCCACCAAGCCACCCAGCACCCAACGGTGCAGGTGGGTGGGGTCAAGCGTGTGGGAGGCAGCCGCCAGCGCCAGTACAGGCAACGCTGTCAGCAAGAAAAAGTAAATCAGCACATAGAGACCTGAATAGCCGTCCATCTGCACGCCAACTACCGTGACATCAAACAGCAGCCGCAAGCCGTAAACCACAAACAGCAACAGCAGGGGCCAGACCAGTACCGGCACGGGCAGTCGCCGTTGCAGGGCGCCCAGCAGCAGCATGATGTAGGCAATCACCAGGATCATCTTGATGGCCATGTTGATCGGCCCCACCGGCAGACCCAGTTGCAACAGCAGCACGGTGGTGACAGGGTAGCTCAGGCAGCCCAGCACCACGGCAATGGAGGCCAGCTTGTTCATGCTTGAACTCGCGGGTGTGGCAGCCGCGAGGCATCGACGTCGATGAAATTGCGGTGCCAGAGTTCGACACTGAGCAAGCGGAACAGCAGATTGCCATGATCTGCCTGGCCCGCGCGGTGGCGCAGCAGCAATGCTTTCAGCCCGGTTCGGTCAAAAAGGCCACGGTCCAGACAGCGTTCCGAGAGCAGCACGCCTACTGCGCTGTGGACTGCGGCTTCTTCTGGGTCGCTCTTGAACTGTTGTGCAATGGGCGTGGTGAAGCCGAACTTGGCCTTCTGATCCAGGATGTAGGCAGGCACACGCCCACGCATGGCCTGTCTGTGCAAGGCCTTGCCAACACCACCGTGCACTTTGTACCGGGCCGGCAGGCGCCACATGAACTCGACCAGGCGGTGGTCCAGAAATGGGTTGCGGCTTTCGATGCCGTGGGCCATCGATACCGCATCGCCGTAGTGCAGAAGGTTCACGAGGCCGCCCGAGTGCTGCTGGCGCAACACCACAGACATTGCATCCGTGCCGCCCTCACCGGGCAGGTCTGGGTAGTCGCGTCGAACGGCCTGCCCCAGCAAGGGGCCAGAAAAAACGGCTTCAATGCCCGAGCGGCGCTGGTGAGCTGCTATCAACCAGGGATATTGGTTGCCGGCATTGCGCAACGCAATCTTGATGGCATAGCCCAGCGAGTGGCCTTGGGCAAATGAGCGCAAGGCTTGCAAGGCTGCGCCGGGATGACCTGCCTTGAGTTCGGCGGCCACAGCAGGCCAGATGGTGCTGACAATGTAGCCGCCCATCAACTCGTCGGCACCCTGGCCTTCCAGCACCACTTTCACGTGCAGGCGGGCGGCCTGCATCACCTGCATCAGGGGGATGACCGCGGGCGAGCTGTTGCCGCTTTCCAGGTGATGGATAACCCTTGCCAGCGAGCCCACAAAGTCGCTGTAGTCGGTTTCCACGCGGTGAGCCTGCAGCCCTATGTCACCGGCCAACCGAGCGGCGATGCTGGCCTCGTCCAGCCGGCCTGGCTGCCTGGCATAAGACGCAAATTCGCTGTTTTGATAGGCCAGCGGGTCAAAGGCAGCACTGAAGCAATGGTGCGGCTTTCCATCCAGAGCCTGCATGGTGCATGCGATGGAAGTGGAGTCAATGCCCGACGACAGCGTCAACCCGAAAGGAACGTCACTGCGCAAGCGCAAACGTACCGCATCGTCAAAGTGGTGCCGGTATTCATCCACCACAGTGCGGTCGTCGACGGTTGCGCTGCCGCCTTCGGGGTAGTGCCAATAGCGCCTCACCCTCACACCCTGTTGATCACAACTCAGGTTGTGACCTGGGGGCAGGCGCTGGATGTCCTTGAACCAAGTCTGGAGATGTTGTGCACCTGCGCTGGTGCGACAGAAGTTGGCGATTGAATTGTGGTCGGGCTGGGCCAATCCTGGCAGGTAGCCGATCAATGCTTTGGCTTCGGAAGCGAACAACAACTGCCCATCTTGCTGCGTCCAATAAAACGGTTTCTCGCCGAAACGGTCGCGCGAACAAAAGAGCTTGCCGGCCTGCGTGTCCAGAATGGCGAAGGCCCACATGCCATTGAAGCGCGCCACGCAAGCCTCGCCCCACTGCACGTAGGCCTGCAGCAGCACCTCGGTGTCGCTCTGGGTCCTGAACGAGACGCCCTGCGCCATCAGCTCAGCGCGCAGTTCCAGGTAATTGAAGATTTCGCCGTTATAGACGACGTGATAGCGCTCGTGAATCGACATGGGCTGGTCGGCAACTGCAGCCAGATCGATGATGGACAAACGAACATGACCCAGCAGGGCTTGGTCGCCAAACCGCAAGGCGTGTTGCGCGTCGGGCCCGCGGTGCGCTATGCGCGCCAGGGCCGCCCTGAACCTGTCCAAGTCCAGCCACCGCCCAGACTCGATATTGAACACACCAAAGATGCCACACATGGTTTTGGATCTAACGTCCTAGGTTGGACATCAGCATGCGCCTGGCCAGCCATGCACTCACACCCAGGCCCAGCAGCGCGGCAACCGCGCCTGCAGCACAAGCGGTCCAGGTCGACCAGGCCTGCGACTTTGCGAGTGCTTGCGCCACAAGAAGCGGCAACAGGCAGGTTAGAGCGGGCAACAGGTTCAAGCTCAGGAACCAATGCCTCAAGGTGCCGGACTGAAATCGCCGGTTCAGTGCAATGCCCAAGAAGACAAAGCCGACCAACCCGACCAGCGCCCAAGGAACGGCCGCGCCAACAAGCCCGAACTGCAGCGTCAGAAACACCTGCAAAGGCACCGACACAACCAACGTTGCCAAGCCCAGTTTGACGTTGGTTGCGTTGTGGCCGTGGGCCAGGCTCAACTGAAAGGGCATCAACTGTAGGGCCAGCAGCAAGCCGCCCAGCGCGAGCACCGCCACTACCGCGCCGATGTGATCGGGAAGCGCCTGCCCGGGCAGCCACAACGCCAGCAACTCGTTCGCAAACAAGGCAATCAAGCCCGCACTGGCCGTGGCCAGTGCGGCGATGGCCAAAGTGCCTAGCCTGTAGAGACGGCGCAGACCGATGTTGTCACCGGCTTCGACCAATTGCGTCAATCGCGGGAGCAGCGCCGCCGAGACAGGAGCCGTGATCATGGTGGGTATCTGCGCCAGGGTGGCGGCAAGGGAGTACAGCGCAAATTCTTCCAGGGGCCGCAATCGGCTCACCACCAAGCGGTCGAGTTGCGTGTTCAACCCCGATATCAGCGCCATGGCAAACATGCCCGCAGCATAGCCCCCCATCACCCGCACGCTGTCCCAGCTGAAGTGGCCTGAAGAGGCTTGATGGCCGCCCGCAATGTCGCGATGCAGCGCATGGCGCACCATCACCAGGAAGCACCAGCCACAAGCCACTTGCCAGGCGAAAAAGGTGCTCAGTTCGGGGCGCCAAGCCAAAGGCAGCAACACGCCTGCTGCGCGCGCGGCGGTGAAGGCCGACTGCCAGCCATTGGCAGCCACCTGCCTTTGGCGACCCATCAGGCCACCCATATAGAGCGACATCGCCACTTGCGGTACCAGCGCCAACGGCATCAGGCGCAGGCACAGAATCACTGTCTCTTCGGGCACATCCGCGCTGGGCTTGAGCCAATGCCGTGCCACCCAGGGCGCCGCCGCCATCATCAGTGCCCCCCCGACAATCAGCGCGGCAAAAAGCAGCGTCTCGGTACTCTTCAACTGGTTCAGCAATTCAGCTCGGTTGTTGACACGCGCTGCCTGCCGCGAAAACGCCGCAGACAGGCCGGCGTCGGCCACGAACAGAATGGCCAAGGCCACACCATGAAATGCGATCAGCCCATACGCAGACATGCCCAGTGCCTGTATGTACAACGGCACGAACAGGTAAATGGACGCCACGCTCCACAGTTTGCCCAGGTAGTTGGCGACAATGTTGGCCCGCAGTTTGCTGCCAGATAGCGCTGGGTCTGCAGCCTGTGCCACGGGCCTTCAGTTCGCAGTCAGCGACCGGCCGGCGCGGTGCGCGGCAAGTTGCTGGCGCACATCATCCAGAGTCAACAAAAGGTCGGTGATGCCTTGCTGCGAAAGTTGTGACGTGTTGTGAGAAGTGTAGTCGTCCACCTCATTCGCCTCTGGGTTGCCCTGGCTGATGAACAGTTCGTAGTTGAGGTCGCGGTTATCGGCCGGGATGCGGTAGTAGCGCCCCATGTCTTCGGCCTTGGCCATCTCTTCGCGCGAGACCAACGATTCGTAGAGCTTTTCGCCATGGCGAGTTCCGATAATGTCGGTGGCCACGCTGCTGTCAAACAAGGTCTTCAGCGCGCCAGCCAAGGCGCCGATGGTGCAGGCAGGTGCCTTTTGTACAAATATGTCGCCCTGGTTACCGTGTTCAAACACGTGCAAGACCAGGTCAACGGAGTCCTCGAGAGACATCAAGAATCGGGTCATGCGCGGGTCTGTGACGCGCAGTGGTTGACCGGCGCGGATCTTGTCGATGAACAGCGGAATCACCGAGCCACGCGAGGCCATGACGTTGCCATAACGCGTGGCGCAGAGCACCGGCCCCTTGCCCTCTTCAACGCCGCGCGCCTTGGCAACCAGCACTCGTTCAGCCATGGCCTTGGAAACGCCCATGGCGTTGATCGGGTACACCGCCTTGTCAGTGCTGAGCAAGATGACGCGCTTGACCCGGTGCAGGATGGCCGCGTTCAGCACATTCTCAGTGCCCAACACATTCGTCTTTACCGCTTCGATCGGATAGAACTCGCAAGAAGGCACTTGCTTGAGTGCCGCTGCATGAAAGACATAGTCCACGCCTTCCATGGCGCGTGCGATGCTTTCGGGGTCGCGCACGTCACCAATGACAAAGCGAACCCGTGGGTTGCGCAACTCGATGCGCATGTCTTCCTGCTTTTTTTCATCGCGGCTGAAGATGATGATCTGCCGCACCTGTGTCTGCAGGATGCGACGCAGCACCGTGTTGCCGAAGGAGCCCGTGCCGCCGGTGATCATCAGCACTTTGTTGCGAAACATGTCGATCATGATGGGGTGTCCCAGATGTGCTTCAGGCTTGCACGGCCCGCGTGGCGCCAATCAACTGTTGTGCGATGCGCTGCAGCTCAGGCTCTCCAAGCCACCAACCGCAGGGCAGTGCCAGCACGTCGGCCAGAAAGCGGCGGGTACCGGCGAGCTCGCGTGGAGCCGATTGAAAGCCGGTGTAGCGGTCGTTGGGGTGGTGCAGAGTGGAGCAGCCAATGCCGGCGGCCTTCAGCAGGGCCATGACCTCATCGCGCCGCTGGCAGCGTACCAACCAGACCCAGAAGACGGGCCTGTCTGCCGCTGACCATTGCACCGCCCGGACGCCTGGCAGGCCTTCAATGAGCGCTGTCAGGTGCTGCACGTTGTGCAGGTTGCGCGCCAGGCGGGCATCCAGACTGTGCAACTGATGCCGCGCCAGGGCGGCATGAACATTGTTCATCGCGGCTGAGGCGCCTATCACTTCGATGTCGACAGCCGCATTGATTTCGCCTCGGCTGTCGCGAAAGCGCGTGGTGTCGATGCCGTAACGGCGCAGCACCCGGGCTTTCACCGCCGCAGCCGGCTGGGCGCAGACCAAGGCACCGCCGTCAATGGCGTTGACCTGCCGGTTGGGATAGAAGGACAGCACGGCGAAGTCACCCACCGTGCCCACCACGGCCCCCGCCGACAGGGCCCCCAGGGCATTGTTGGCATCTTCTATCAACGGCAGTGTGTGCTCGTCGCACCAACGTCGCAAGGCTTGCAGCGGAGCCGGGTAGCCAGCTACGTGATAGACAACCACGGCGCGGGTGCGCGGCGACCATGCGGCGTCCAGGCTGGCCAAGTCGACGGCCGCTGTGGACGGGTCCAGGTCCAGCCATACGGCTTTTGCGCCGACGTGGACCAAGGCGCTGGTTGATGAAAGGCAGTTGAAGGCCAGCGTCATGACCTCGTCGCCAGGCCCCACACCGGC
>JAYSXE010000228.1:0-6354 GCA_043717565.1 Burkholderiales bacterium
CCGTCCATGCCGTTGGGCAGGCGCTGGCCGTGCCAGTGGATGCTGGTGAGCTCGCCGAGCTTGTTGGTGACGAAGATGCGCACGCGGTCGCCTTCCACCACCTCGATGGTCGGCCCGGGGCTCTGGCCGTTGTAGCCCCACAGGTGGGCCTTGAAGCCGGGGCTCATCTCGCGCACCACGGGCTCGGCCACGAGGTGGAACTCCTTGACGCCGTTGTTCATGCGCCACGGCAGCGTCCAGCCGTTGAGCGTGACCACGGGGTTGTAGAGGCGACCGCGTGCGCCTCTTCGTCACCAACCGGCTGGGCGAGCTGACCAGCATCCACTGGCACGGCCAGCGGCTGCCCAATGGCATGGACGGCGTCACCGGCCTGAACCAGCCGGGCATCCCGCCCGGCAAGACCTTCGTCTACGAATTCGTGGCGCGGCGGCCGGGCACCTTCATGTACCACCCGCATGCCGATGAGATGGTGCAGATGGCGATGGGCATGATGGGTTTCTGGATCACGCACCCGAAGGCCAAACACCCGCTGATCGACGATGTGGACCGCGACTTCTGCTTCTTGCTGAACAGCTTCGACATCGACCCCGGCAGCTACACGCCGAAGATCATGACCATGCTGGACTTCAACCTGTGGGCCTGGAATTCACGCATCTTCCCGGGCATAGACCCGCTGGTGGTGCGGCAGAACGACCGCGTGCGCCTGCGCGTGGGCAACCTGACCATGACCAACCACCCGATCCACCTGCACGGGCATGAATTCCTGATCACCGGCACCGACGGCGGGCCCACGCCGAAGAGCGCGCGGCAGTATGAAATCACCGCCGACATCGCGGTGGGCCAGATGCGGCAGATGGACTTCATCGCCGACGAACCGGGCGACTGGGCCTTCCATTGCCACAAGAGCCACCACACCATGAACGCAATGGGCCACGACGTGCCCACGATGATTGGCGTGGACCACAGCGGCGTGGCCGGCAAGATCATGAAGCTGATACCCGACTACATGGTGATGGGTGAACGCGGCATGAAGGACATGACGGAAATGCCGATGCCGCTGCCCGACAACACCGCGCCGATGATGGCCGGTGAAGGCCCGTTTGGCGCCGTTGGCATGGGCGGCATGTTCAGCGTCATCAAGGTGCGGGCCGAGCAGAAGCGCGGCGACTACAGCGACCCCGGCTGGTACCAGCACCCACCCGGCACCGTGGCCTATGAATTCACCGGCGCGCTGGCCGAACCGGCGCGTTTCAAGGCCGAGGGCGGTGTGTCGATGCCGCCGCTGCAGAAAACCCAGCGCATGATCGAGGTCAAGGCGCGCAAGCCCACCGGCGGCCACCATTGAAATGGCCGCTTCCACCCCCATCTGCAACCTGTAGAACCGGAGAACCAGACACCATGAACCGCAACACCACTCCCGCCACCGCCCACCGCCGTGGCACGCCTTCCCTGCTGGCACGGCAGCCGCTGCGCGGCGCCATGCTGGCCTGGGCCACCGCCCTGCCGCTGCTGGCCGCCGCTGCGTTGCTGGCCAGCGCCGCACCGCACGCCCGGGCCCAGACGGCCGCTGCGGCTTCCGACTGGACAGAAGCCGAGGTGCGCAAGGTCGACCGCGACGCCGGCAAGGTGACCTTGAAACACGCCGAAATCAAGAGTCTGGAAATGCCACCGATGACGATGGTCTTCCAGGCGCGCGACAAGGCCATGCTGGAGGGCCTGGAGACCGGCAGCAAGATCCGCTTCCGTGCCGGCCGTGACAAGGGCCAGTACATGGTGATGGAGCTGCAGAAGGCGCCATGACCGCCGGCGCCGCCACTGCTGCTGATAGCTTCAGCTTTGCAGTGGCCGACATGACCTGCGCCAGCTGCGTGGGCCGTGTCGAAAAGGCGCTGCAAAAAGCCCCCGGCGTGGCAGCGGCCAGTGTCAACCTGGCCACCGAAAGCGCCACCGTCACGCTGCAACCCCAGGCGCCGGTGGCGGCCAGCCTGGCCGCCAGCGTGCAGGCGGTGCAGGCCGCGGGCTACCGCGTGCCCATGCGCACCGTGCAGCTGCAAGTCAGCGACATGACCTGCGCCAGTTGTGTGGGCCGCGTGGAAAAAGCGCTGCTGGCACTGCCCGGCGTGACCACCGCCGGCGTCAACCTGGCCACCGAGATGGCCGAGGTGCAGGCCTACGCCGGCAGCGTGGACGACGACACCCTGGTGCGCGCGCTGCACCAGGCCGGCTACGAAGCCCGCGTGGCCGCGGACGACCCGGCCACCGCCGTGCGCGACACTGGCGCTGCCCCCGTGTGGCCGCTGCTCGTGGCCGCTGCGCTTTCCTTGCCGCTGGTGCTGCCCATGCTGGGCATGCTGTTCGGCCAGCACGTGATGCTGGACGGCTGGCTGCAGTGGGCGCTGGCCACGCCAGTGCAGTTCTGGCTGGGTGCGCGTTTCTACAAGGCCGGCTACAAGGCCGTGCGGGCCGGCGCCGGCAACATGGACCTGCTGGTGGCCCTGGGCACCAGCAGCGCGTACGGCCTGAGCGTGTTCGAGTGGCTGCGCACCGGCGACCCGCACCAGTTGTACTTTGAAGCGTCGGCCGTGGTCATCACGCTGGTGCTGCTGGGCAAGTGGATGGAAGCCCGCGCCAAGCACCAGACCACCGAAGCGCTGCGCGCGCTGCAGGCGCTGCGGCCCGACGTGGCGCGCGTGCGCCGCGGCCCGCCCGATGCACGCGTGGAACTTGAGGTGCCGCTGGCCCAGGTGCAGGTGGGCGACTTGGTGGTGGTGCGGCCCGGCGAGAGTGTGGCCGTGGACGGGCAAATTGAAGAAGGCGCCAGCCATGTGGACGAATCGCTGATCACCGGCGAGAGCCTGCCCGTGGCCAAGGCCGTGGGCGACCGCGTGACCGGTGGCGCCGTCAACGGCGAAGGCCTGCTGCTGCTGCGCACCACGGCTGTGGGGGCCGAGAGCACGCTGTCGCGCATCGTGCGCATGGTGGCTTCGGCACAGGCCAAGAAGCCGCCCATCCAGCGCCAGGTGGACCGCGTGAGCGCCGTGTTCGTGCCGGTGGTGCTGGTGGTGGCGCTGCTGACGCTGCTGGGCTGGGGGCTGGGGCTGGTGGGCAACGCACCCGACTGGCATGCCGGCATCCTGAATGCGGTGGCGGTGCTGGTGATCGCGTGCCCCTGCGCGCTGGGCCTGGCCACGCCCACGGCCACGATGGTGGGCACTGGGGCTGCGGCGCGCCGCGGCATTTTGATCAAGGACGCCGAGGCGCTGGAAGTGGCGCACCGCCTGAAGGTGGTGGCCTTCGACAAGACCGGCACGCTGACCCTGGGCAAGCCGCAACTGGTGGCCCTGGTGCCGTGGCCGGCAGACACCAGCCGCAACACTCGGCTGCAGCAGGCCGCTGCGCTGCAAGCCGGCAGCGAACACCCGCTGGCCCGCGCGGTACTGCTGGCAGCGGCAGCCGAAGGCGCCGTGCCTGCAAGCGCAGCGCGGCTGCAGGCCGTGGCCGGGCTGGGCGTGGTCGGCCAAATCGAAGGCCAGACCCTGCACCTGGGCAGCAGCCGCTACCTGCACAACCTGGGCGTGGACATGACACCGCTGCAGGCGCAGGCCGACGCGTTGACGGCCCAGGGCCGCACCGTGTCGTGGCTGGCCGGCAATGCCGACAACAGCACGCCCACGCTGCTGGCGCTGATGGCCTTTGGCGACGAGCTGAAGCCCGAGGCCGCCCAGGCCGTGAAAGACCTGCAGGCGCTGGGCGTGCACACCGTGCTGGTGACGGGAGACAACCCACGCAGCGCCGCTGCGGTGGCCCAGCGGCTGGGCATCACCGACGTGCGGGCCGAGGTGCTGCCGCAAGACAAGGCCACCATTGCGCAACAATTGCGCGCGCAGTACGGCCCGGTGGCCATGGTGGGCGACGGCCTGAACGACGCACCGGCGCTGGCCGCTGCCGACATTGGCATTGCCATGGGCACCGGCACCGACGTGGCGCAGCACGCCGCCGGCATCACGCTGATGCGCGGCGACCCTGCGCTGGTGGCCGAGGCCATCGACCTGTCGCGCCACACGGTGCGCAAGATCCGCCAGAACCTGTTCTGGGCCTTCATCTTCAACGCCATCGGCATTCCGATGGCCGCCGCCGGGCTGCTGACGCCGGTTGTCGCCGGCGCTGCCATGGCCTTCAGCAGCGTGACGGTGGTGAGCAACGCGCTGCTGCTGCGGCGCTGGAAGGGGCGCGGCGCGGCCCGCCCGCTGGCCACAGCCGCGGCGCCGCTGGGCGCTGCAGCCCCGCAAGCCCGTGTGGCCACACGGGCCTGAGCCCGGGGCCGTCGCTGGTTCGTGAAGGTGTTTCGCTGCGCGCGCCTTGGCGGGCGCCACAACCCGGGTTAGGCTGCGCCTGCGACGCCACAAAGAAGGCGCGCTTCACCGGAGACATCACCCCATGCTGAACACCCCCCGCCAAGCCGGCCTGCCCCGCCTGCCCTTTTTGCGGCTGTCACGCCGCCACCTGCTGCTCACCGTCACGGTCTGCGCCGTGGCCGGCGCGGCGCCCCCCGCGCTGGCGCAAAGCTGGCCCGACAAACCGCTGCGCATCATGGTCGGCGCGTCGGCCGGGGGCGGCACCGACATCCTGGCGCGGCTGCTGTCCGACAAGATGGGCCCGGCGCTGAAGCAGACCATCACCGTCGAAAACCGTCCCGGTGCCAGCAACACCATCGCCGCCGAGATGGCGGCCAAGGCCACGCCCGACGGCAGCACGCTGCTGCTGGCCACCAACACCGGCCAGGCGGTGGCGCCGCACCTGCTGAAGCTGCGCTTCGACCCGCTGAAAGACCTGCAGCCGGTGGGCCTGGTGGCCATCGTGCCCAACGTGCTGGTGGTGTCTGCGCAGTCGCCCTTCCGCAGCGTGCGCGACCTGCTGGCGGCCATGCAGGCCAGCCCCGGCGGCATCAAGTACGCCAGCTCGGGCATCGGCAGCACGCAGCACATCGTTGGCGAGGCTTTCAACCTGGCCACGCGCACCAAGGCCATCCACGTGCCGTACAAGGGCAGCTCGCAGGCGCACATCGACATCATCGGCGGCCAGGTGGAGATGATGTTCGACACCACCAGCAGCGCCATGGGCCAGATCCGCGGTGGCAAGTTCAGGCCGCTGGCCATCACCACCGCGCAACGCAGCCCCGAGCTGCCCGACGTGCCCACGCTGGCCGAGCAGGGCGTGGCGAACACCGACATCCAGACCTGGTACGCGCTGTATGTGACGGCGGGCACGCCCAAGGCGGCGGTGGACCGGCTGGTGGCCGAACTGGGCGCTGCGCTGAAACTGCCCGACGTGCAGGCGCGCATCAAGGCGCTGGGGGGCGACACCCCGGTGATGAGCCCGGAGCAGTTCGCCGAGATGAACCGCAGCGAGTTCGAACGCTACGGCCGCCTGGTGCGCGAGGCCGGCATCAAGGCCGACGCACCATGAGCACGACCGGCCGACCACGCATTGCGATGCTGCTGGGCGACGTGGGTGGCGTCGGGCCCGAGATGGGCGTGAAGCTGCTGGCGGAAGCCGCCACCACCGCCGCTGCCGATGTGCTGCTGATCGCCGACCCCGTGGTGCTGGCCGAAGGTGAACGCGTGGCCGGCGTGAAGCTGGCGCTGACGGCGGTGGGCAGCAGCGGCGCGCCGTCACCATCAGACGGCCGCATCGCCTGGCTGGCGCAAGACGTGCTGGGCGGCCAACTGCCGCCGCGTGCGCAAAGCACCGCGCAGGCCGGGCTGGCGGCTTTGCGAGCGCTGTTTGAGGCCAGCGCTGCCGCGCGCCAGGGCCATGTGCAGGGCATCGTGTTTGCGCCGCTGAACAAACACAGCCTGCGCCTGGCGGGCATGACGCACGAGGACGAGCTGCGCTACCTGCAAGAGCAGTTTGCGGTGCCGGGTTTCGTGTGCGAATTCAACATCACGGGCGCGCTGTGGACTTCACGCGTGACCTCGCACGTGCCGCTGCGCGACGTGGCGCCGCTCATCACCATGGCTGCGGTGCGCGACGCCGTGTTCATCATCCACCACGCGCTGCAGCGCGCCGGCATCGCGCGGCCGCGCATCGCCGTCACGGGCCTGAACCCGCACGCGGGTGACGGCGGCAGCATCGGCATGGAAGAGATCGAGGTCATCGAGCCCGCAGTGCGTGGCCTGCAGGCCGAAGGGCTGGACGCGCGCGGCCCTTATTCACCCGACACGGTGTTCATCGCCGCACGGCGCGGCGACTACGACGCCGTGGTGTCGATGTACCACGACCAGGGGCAGATCGCGATGAAGCTGATGGGCTTCGAGCGCGGCGTCACGCTGCACGGCGGCCTGCCGGTGCCGG
>JAYSXE010000229.1:0-6352 GCA_043717565.1 Burkholderiales bacterium
CCGGCAATGCCGCTTCCGCGGCGGCCGCCGGGAATCGGCCCGCTTCGCGGCCATGGCGCGCAATCGACATGCTGCAGTCCCCTTTGAATGCGCCCCGCCGCGCGATCCGCTTTCGCGCTTTCAGCTCTTCCGTAACGTTTCTGTTCAACGGCTGATGACAACCCCTCCCCTTCAACGACCCCCAGCGCTGGACAAGTTACTCGACTCGCCCACACTGCGCGTGCTGGCGACGCAGCATGGCCGTGCTGCGGTGACGGCTTCGGCGCGGGCAGGGCTGGAACGCTGGCGCAGCGAAGGGGCCGCAGCGCCGTTTGATGTGGTGGCCTTCGAGACCGCATGCGCCCAGCAGCTGTCGCGTGCTGCCGAAGCTGCGCTGCGGCCGGTGTTCAACCTGACCGGCACCGTGCTGCACACCAACCTGGGCCGCGCGGTGATGGCGCCCGAAGCCATAGACGCCGTGGTGGCGGTGATGCGCGGCGCGTCGAACCTGGAATACAGCCTGTCCGCAGGCGCGCGGGGCGACCGCGACGACCACATCGACGGGCTGCTGAAGGAACTGACCGGCGCTGAGGCCGCCACCGCGGTGAACAACAACGCGGCCGCCGTGCTGCTGGTGCTGGCTGCTTTGGCCGACCGCAAGGAAGTGCCGGTGTCGCGCGGCGAGCTGATCGAAATTGGCGGCGCTTTCCGCATCCCCGACATCATGCGTCGCGCCGGCGCGCGGCTGGTGGAGGTGGGCACCACCAACCGCACGCACCTGCGCGACTTTGAAGAAGCGCTGGGCCCGCGCACCGGCCTGGTGATGAAGGTGCATGCCAGCAACTACGCCATCCAGGGCTTCACGGCCAGCGTGCCGGTGGCCGAACTGGCGGCGCTGTGCAAGGCGCACGGCGTGCCTTTTGTGGAGGATCTCGGCGCGGGTACGTTGGTGGACATGACGCGCTGGGGCCTGCCGGCCGAACCCACGCCGGCGCAATCCATTGCCGCCGGCGCCAACGTCGTCACCTTCAGCGGCGACAAGCTGCTGGGCGGCCCACAGTGCGGGCTGATCGTCGGCGACAAAGCCCTCATCCAGAAGATCAAAAAGCACCCGCTGAAGCGGTCGCTGCGGCTGGACAAGATGACCATCGCGGCGCTGGAAGCCACGCTGAAGCTGTACCGCGACCCCGACCGCCTGGCGCAGCGGCTGCCCACGTTGCGGCTGCTGACGCGCGGCGAAGCCGAAATGAAGCTGCAAGCCGAGCGGCTGGCACCGGCCGTGGCCGAAGCGCTGGGCGAGCGCGCCACGGTGCAGGTGCTGCCCTGCAAGAGCCAGATCGGCAGCGGTTCGCTGCCGGTGGACCGTCTGCCAAGCGCCTGCATCGCTATCGGCCCGCCAGCGAAGGCACTGCGCGCGGGCAGTTTCCCCGACCGGCTGGCGCGTGCCCTGCGCGAACTGCCGCAACCGGTGATCGGCCGCATCGAAGACGGCCAGTTGAAGCTGGACCTGCGATGCCTGGACGGCATCGACGTCGAGGCCGCGTTCCGGGGCCAGCTGCCGCTGTTGGCGCAAGCCCGTTTCTGATCAGGGCACGGGCGGCTCGCAGCCCGGTTCGGGCTGGTCCTGCAATTCGTCATCCAGCAGGCCCATCGCGCGGGCCTGGCGAATTTTCTGCTGGCGCGCCAGTGGCGACTGCGCCAGTTCCACCACCTCGTCGATGGCCACGTCCAGCCCGTCGGACTGCTGAAAGTGCGGGTCACTGTGGAACAGCTTGCGCAGGGCTTCGTTGCGCACCTGCGCGTCGACGTCGGGCGACGTGAAAACGGTGTAGTCGGACTCGGGCGTCAGTCGCGCAACGTCCTCCAGGGTGGGCGCGGTCTCGCGGGGCGGGCCGGGTTCAGCCACAACCGCCCTCGCCGCCCGTGTTGTTCGCCGCGGCCGCGGTGGCGGCATGTTTGGCGGCGTATTTTTCCCTCTCCTCCGGGCTGAGGAAAGACATGGCCCGCACCTTGCGACCAGTGTCGGGCCTGAAATGCGTGTTCGTGAAAACACGCAGCCATTCGCACAACTCGGGTTCGAGCGGCACGTTTTCCACCACCTCTTCAGCGGTCATGCGGCGGTCGGCTTCGATGTAGGACACGCTGACACCGGTGAGGTCCAACGATGACGGGTTATCAGGGTCGACCACCCAGAACACGAACCAGACCGGCCGGCCGGAGGTCAGGTTCAGGAAGTAGCCCTTGCACTCGTCAGCAAACAGCTCGACCTTGAAGCCCGGGTACAGCCACCGCGAAGTCTTGCCGTCGTCGTGCAGACAACGCGGGCTGCTGCCGAAAGCACCGTCGTCGGGCAACACCTCGCTGAGCCTGAACGACCAGTCTTCCCAGGCGTTGGGCTGCGCAACGCGGTCGATCACCACGGCCACCTGCACGGCTTCTTGCGACTTCATGGCAAACGACGGGCGGGCAGCAAGGTCATGCGCGACAGTCTAGCCCAGCCCTTGGCTTGCGGTGCCGGCGTTGGCCTCGCGTTCTGGCGTCGGTGTTGCAGGTCGCCAAGGGCAGCGACAAACTGTCGCAATCCGCAGCGCCCGCCGACAGCAACTGCGCGGGCCTGCCCGGCTGCCCACACCAGGGTGCGCCACCTAGAATCAACCACCATTTTGCCGGGGCAGTCCTCGGCCTGCCCCTTCACCCCATGCCGACCGACACCGAAGACAGCGGGTTCCTTTCGCGGTGGTTACGCCGCAAGGCCCAAGTGCGCCAGGGTGAAGTGCGCCAGGGTGAAGTGCGCCAAGGTGTCGCGCTCGGTGAAACCACGCCGCCAGCGTCCGTCAATTTGCTGCCGCATTCCCCGTTGGCCGCACCGGCAGGCGCTGTGGCGCCGGTTGACCTTGCACCCCCGTTGGTCGCCACCCCGCCCGATGCAACGGCCCCGGCTGCGGGCTCAAAACCCGTGGCAGCCGAACCTTCGCCCACACTGGCTGACGTGGCCGCGCTGTCCCGCGATTCCGACTACTCGCGCTTCGTGGCGCGTTCGGTCCAGCCGGACGTGAAGAACGCGGCGCTGGCCAAGCTGTTCACCGATCCGCACTTCAACGTCATGGACGGCCTGGACACCTACATTGACGACTACGGCAAGCCCGACCCGCTGCCCGCAGGCATGTTGCGGCAATTGCTGCAGTCGCACGTGTTGGGCTTGTTCGACCACGAAGCAGACGCCACGAACCCCATTGCCCCCGCTGCAACCACGGCGCCAGCCCCTTGCGAACCCGCGCCCCCCACCGAACCGGTCCCCGATGAAAACACTGATCTGCAACTGCAACCAGACGATGGCGCTGGACGCACCGGCGCTGCAACAGGCACTGACCAAAACGCCGGGTGCGCACTCTGACGGGCTGGAAACCGTCCATACGCTGCTGTGCCGCCGCGAGGCGCCGGCCTTCCAGCGCGCGGCCAAAGCCACCAGTGCCACGGGCGACGAACTGCTGGTGGCCTGCACGCAGGAAAGCCGCCTCTTCCTGGAGCTGAACGACCAGACCGAAGGCGCCGCGCAGACCAGCGAGCGGCCGATCCGCTTTGTCAACCTGCGTGAAACCGGCGGCTGGTCGCGCGACAAGGCCAGCACCACACCGAAGCTGGCGGCGCTGCTGGCCGTGGCGCAGTTGCCAGCCCCCGAAGCGGTGGCCACGGCCAGCTACAGATCGGCCGGCCGCTGCCTCGTGGTGGGCCCGGCGCAGCAGGCCGAGCAGGCCGCAGCGCTGCTGGAAGACAAGCTGGACGTCACCGTGCTGGCCACCAGCGGTGGCGACACGCGCAGCGCGCTGGCGCAGGTGCACGGCCGGGCCACCCACACGGGCCAGCTGACGCAGGTCAGCGGCTGGCTGGGCCAGTTCCAGGTGCAGTGGAGCAGCAGCAACCCCATCGACCTGGACCTGTGCACGCGCTGCAACGCCTGCCTGGAAGCCTGCCCCGAAGGCGCCATCGGTCTGGACTACCAGATCGACCTGCAGGCCTGCAAAAGCCACCGCGACTGCGTGCGCGTGTGCGACGCCGCCGGCGCCATCGACTTCCAGCGCCAACCACTGCTGCAGGACGAGCGCTTCGACCTGCTGCTGGACCTGCGCGAGCAGCCCGCCTTTGCCCAGCACCAGCCGCCGCAAGGCTACTTCCACCTGCCTCCCGCGCGCAGTGCTGGCCCGCAAGGCTTGCTGAAAACCGTGCTGCAGATGCGCGAGATGACCGGCGAGTTCGAGAAACCGCGCTTCTTCCGCTACCAGCACAAGCTGTGCGCCCACAGCCGCAACGAAAAGATCGGCTGCACGGCCTGCATCGATGTGTGCAGCGCCCAGGCCATCAGCAGCGCGGCCACGCGCAAGGGCAAGGCCAAGGGCGAACTGTCGGGCGGCATCGTTGTCGAGCCGCACCTGTGCGTGGGCTGCGGCGCCTGCAGCACCGTGTGCCCCAGCGGCGCGCTGACCTTCGGCTACCCCGGGCCTGAAGACACCGGCCGGCGACTGCGCACCGCGCTGACGGCCTACCACCACGCTGGCGGGAAGGACGCCGCGCTGCTGCTGCACAGCGAACAGGCCGGCACGCGCACCGTGGACGCACTGGGCCGTGGCGCGCGCCTGCCGCGCGCCGCCACGCCAGGCCGGGCGGCACCGCTGCAAGGCCTGCCTGCCCGCGTGGTGCCGCTGCCGTTGTGGCACACGGCCAGCGTGGGCATCGACCTGTGGCTGGCCGCGTTGGCCCAGGGTGCCAGCCAGGTGTGGGTGCTGCTCACCGAGGAAGAAGCGCCTGAATACCGCAAGGCGCTGGCCGAGCAGATGGCCGTTGCCCAGGCGGTGATGACGGGCCTGGGCTACAGCGGCGCGCATTTTCAGCTGCTTCAGGTGGACGCAAACGGCGACCTGCAGGCCCTTGACGCTGCCTTGCGCGCCGCACCGGCACAGACCGTGAAACGTGTCGGCACCTTCGCCGCGCAGTCCGACAAGCGCGCCACGCTGGAACTGGCCATCGACCACCTGGCTGCACAGGCCCCACAGCCGGCTGACCTGGTGCCGCTGCCCGCAGCCGGCTCACCCTTCGGCACGTTGGTGGTCGACAGCGCGAAATGCACGCTGTGCCTGAGCTGCGTCAGCGCCTGCCCCGAAGCCGCGTTGGCCGACAACCCCGACAAGCCGCAACTCAAGTTCATCGAAAAGAACTGCGTGCAATGCGGCCTGTGCGCCAGCACCTGCCCCGAACAGGCCATCACGCTGCAGCCTCGCCTGTGGCTGGCTGACGGCGGCAAGGCGCGCAAGGCCGCGCGCGTGCTGGCCGAGATGGAGCCCTACCGCTGCATGCGCTGCAGCAAGCCCTTTGGCACGCTGCTGGCCATCCAGAACATGATCGGCAAGCTGGCAAGCCACAGCGCTTTCCAGGGCGCTGCCGCCGATCGGCTGAAGATGTGCGGCGACTGCCGTGTCATCGACCTGCACACCAATCCGAACGAAGTCCGCATCACCGACCTGTGAGCACCGGCATGTCCACCCCCACCCCGCAAGCCGCCCCCATTTCGCTGGACCTGGGCCGCACCGACGACCACGAAGAACTGGCCCGCGCCGAGTTGTATGGCCTGCTGGCGCGGCTGTGGCTGGCGCCACCCGACGCCGAACTGCTGCAGCAATTTGCAGTGGCCGTCACCGAGCCCGAGGTACAGGGCGCAGCCTTGGCAGCACCCTGGCACGACCTGGTGGCTGCCTTGCGCACCACGACTGAGAGCACCGTGGCCGCTGAATTTGCGTCGCTGTTCGTGGGCGTGGGAAAGCCCGAGGTGTTTGCCTACGGTTCCTACTACCTCAGCGGTTCATTGAACGAAAAACCGCTGGCCCTGCTGCGCACCGACTTGGCGGCGCTGGGGCTGGGGCGCGATGAAACCACGGTGGAAACCGAAGACCACGTGGCCTACCTGTTTGAAGTGATGCGCTACCTGATCGCCGGCGACGACGCGGGTGTTTGCAACCTGGAACAGCAGCGCCGCTTCTTTCGCAACCATGTGCAGACCTGGGTGGCCGACCTGTGTGACGCGGTGCTGGCCAGCCCCGGTGCCCACACCTACGCCCGGGTGGCGGCCTTCACGGGCGAATTCATCGCCGTCGAGACCCAGGCCTTTGACATGCTGGAGGCCTGAGCCGTGATCAACGCCAAGGACATCACAGGCCTGGTGCTGTGCGGTGGCCGCGGCACCCGCATGGGCGGTGTCGACAAGGGCCTGCAGAGCCATCGGGGCACGCCGCTGGCCCTGCATGCGCTGCTGCGCCTGGGGCCGCAGGTGGGCGCGGTGATGATCAATGCCAACCGCAACCTGGGCGCCTACGAATCCATGGGT
>JAYSXE010000230.1:0-2822 GCA_043717565.1 Burkholderiales bacterium
CTGCAGCATGCGCTGCATGTTCTGCGGCCCCGGCGTGCTGGTGGTGGCCAGCGTGCCGGTGGCCGGGCCGGTGCCGCCGCCCAGCATGGTGGTCACGCCACTCATCAGCGCCTCTTCAATCTGCTGCGGGCAGATGAAGTGGATGTGGCTGTCCACACCGCCGGCGGTGACGATCATGCCTTCGCCAGCAATGATTTCCGTGCCCGGGCCGATGACGATGTCCACGCCCGGCTGCACGTCGGGGTTGCCGGCCTTGCCGATGGCCGCGATGCGGCAGCCGCGGATGCCGATGTCGGCCTTCACGATGCCCCAGTGGTCGATGATGAGTGCGTTCGTGATGACGCAGTCCACCGCCTCATGCGCGCCAGGGCCGTTGGGCGCCTGGCTCTGGCCCATGCCGTCGCGAATGGTCTTGCCGCCGCCGAACTTCACTTCTTCGCCGTAGCCACCGGCACGCAGCGTGAAGTCCTGTTCCACCTCGATGATCAGTTCGGTGTCTGCCAGCCGCACGCGGTCGCCCACGGTGGGGCCGTACATCTCGGCATAACCGCGTCGGGACAGTGTGGCCATCACAGCGCTCCTTGAACCAGGCCGCGGAAACCCCACACCTGGCGCGCGCCGCCAAAGGCCACCAGCGTGACGGTGCGTTGCTGGCCGGGCTCGAAGCGCACCGCGGTGCCGCTGGCAATGTTCAGCCGCATGCCGCGCGCGGCCGCGCGGTCGAAGCGCAGCGCCAAATTGGTTTCAGCGAAGTGGTAGTGCGAGCCCACCTGGATGGGCCGCTCGCCGGTGTTTTCAACCAGCATCGTGTGGGTGGCCCGGCCCGGGTTCAGGCTGTGGTCGGGGCCGTCGGTGAACAGTTCGCCGGGTGTCATGGTCAGTGCCTCAGCAGATGGGTTGGTGCACGGTCACCAGCTTGGTGCCGTCGGGGAACGTGGCTTCCACCTGGATCTCGGCCACCATCTCGGGCACGCCGTCCATCACATCGTCGCGCGTCAGCACCGTTTTGCCGTCACCCATCAACTGCGCCACGGTCTTGCCGTCGCGCGCGCCTTCCATGATGGCGGCGGTGATCAGGGCCACCGCCTCAGGGTGGTTCAGCTTCAACCCACGCGCGCGGCGGCGTTCGGCGAGCAGCGCGGCGGTGAAGATCAGCAGCTTGTCTTTTTCGCGGGGCGTCAGGTCCATGGGCTCTCCTGCAGGCCGGCCATTGTGAACGAGCACCAGCAAGACGGATGCCACGCACACCGGCCTGGGGCGCACCAAAAAGCGGCGTGCAGTCACTGCGATGGTGCCCCGCGGGGCAACGCGTGGTGCAGGCCTGCACCACGACGCCGCGCAACGCCTGAATGTGGGCTGGCACGGGCCTTGCGAACGTGCTTTCAGCGTCATCACCCACCAGCCCGCAGGGCAACTCAGGAGAGATTTCATGCATCGTCGTTCAGCACTCGCAGTCACGGCCGTCGCCTTGGCCAGCGCCGCGTTTCTGGCCACCCCCGCCCACGCGCAAAGCGGCGGCACCATCAAGGTGGGTGTGTTGCACTCGCTGTCCGGCACCATGGCCATTTCTGAGACGGTGCTGAAAGACGTGGCGCTGATGGCTTTTGAGGAGATCAACGCCAAGGGCGGCGTGATGGGCAAGAAGATCGAAGCCGTGGTCGTGGACCCGGCATCCAACTGGCCGCTGTTCGCTGAAAAGGCCAAGCAGCTGATCACGCAAGACAAGGTGGCCGCCGTTTTCGGCTGCTGGACTTCGGTCAGCCGCAAAAGCGTGCTGCCGGTCTTTGAAGAAACCAATTCGCTGCTGTTCTACCCCGTGCAGTACGAAGGTGAAGAGCTCAGCAAGAACGTGTTCTACACCGGTGCTGCGCCCAACCAGCAGGCCATTCCGGCAGTTGAATACCTGATGAGCAAGGACGGTGGCAGCGCCAAGCGCTGGGTGCTGCTGGGCACCGACTACGTGTACCCGCGCACCACCAACAAGATCCTGCGCGCCTTCCTGAAGAGCAAGGGTGTGGCCGACGCCGACATCATCGAGGAATACACGCCCTTCGGCCATTCCGACTACCAAAGCATCATCGCCAAGATCAAGAAGTTCGCTTCCGAAGGCAAGAAGACGGCGGTGGTGTCCACCATCAACGGCGACAGCAACGTGCCCTTCTACAAGGAACTGGGCAACCAGGGCCTGAAGGCGACCGACGTGCCGGTGGTGGCGTTCAGCGTGGGCGAGGAAGAGCTGCGCGGGGTGGACACCAAGCCTTTGGTGGGCCACCTGGCCGCCTGGAACTACTTCATGTCCATCAAGAGCCCCGCCAACACCGAGTTCGTGAAGAAGTGGAGTGACTACGCCAAGGCCAAGGGCATTGCCGGCCACAAGGACAAGCCGCTGACCAACGACCCGATGGAAGCCACCTACCTGGGCATCATGATGTGGAAGCAGGCCGTCGAGAAGGCCAAGAGCACCGACACCGACAAGGTCATCGCCGCGATGGCCGGCCAGACCTACCAGGCACCGGGCGGTTTCATGTCCACGATGGACAAGGAAAACCACCACCTGCACAAGCCAGTGTTCATCGGCGAGATCAAGGCCGACGGCCAGTTCAACGTGGTGTGGAAGACCAAGGGCACGGTGGTGGCCGACCCCTGGAGCGACTACATCCCCGAGAACAAGGGCAAGGCCAACGTGCCGACGAAGAAATAGTCCCCCCAGGCGGGGTACGCCCGCACCGAGCAAGCGCCTGCGCGCTTGCAGGGTGCGGGCACACCCCCCAGGGGGGCGAAGGGGACTACTTCTTCGTGGGCACGTTGGCCTTGCCTTTGTT
>JAYSXE010000024.1:0-10525 GCA_043717565.1 Burkholderiales bacterium
GGCCCCGAAGGAGTGGCCCGCCAGGCCCACCGCCTGCAGGTTCAGGCGTGCCCAGGGCGCTTCACCCGCGGCCGCGCGGCGCGCCACTTCGTCCAGCGCTACCCGGTGACTGCGCCATTGGACGACCCGCGGCCGCGTGCCTTCATCGCGTTCAGCCCTTCGCAGCCGCGCGGCGGGCGCATGTCGCTGGCTGAATCGTTCGGCGCCATCACGCGCCCGTTCCTGGCCGTCACCGGGTCGGAAGACGGTGACCCTTTTGGCGCTTATGCCAGCGGTGATCCCCGCGCCCAGGTGTTCCAGCGGCTGCCGCCCGGCCAGCGCGCGCTGCTGTGGCTGGACGGTGCAGACCACATGAGCTTTGCAGGCCAGGACCTGCAGCGAACGCCGGCCTTCGGCCCCTTCAGGCGCCAGGGGCCGGCAGCGCAACGCCAGCCGGCGCACCACGCGCTGGTGGTGCGCATCACCACCGACTGGTGGCAGGCCGAACTGCTGGGCGACCCGCAGGCCCGCGCCCGGCTGTTGCAACCCGACGGGCTGGCCGCGGGCGACCGCTGGCAGCGGGGCTGAAGTCTGCGCCGCTGCACCGGCGCACCGGCGCACCGGCGTGCGGATGCGCGCAGCCGCCAGCGCTGCCGGGCGTGTGGATCAGCCGGCCTTGGCCTGCCCCAGGTGCGGGAACATCGCCAGCCGCGCCTGGTCGTCCATCTCGGCCTTGAAGGTGTAGCGGTCCTTCATCGTCGCGACACGCTGTGCAGCCGGGCGCGCCGACACGGCGTCAAACAGCCGCTTCACGTTGGGCAGCTGCGCCCAGGCATCGGCGCCCAGGGCGAAGGGCACGGCGCGCGCCCAGCCCCACACGGCCATGTCCAGCAGCGTGTAGCGGCCGCTGACCATCCAGTCCTTGCCCGCCAGGTGCGCGTCCACGATCTTCCAGTGACGCCAGGCTTCGAAGTCGTAGCGCTGCATGGCGTAGGCCACTTTCTCGGGCGCGTAGACGTTGAAGTGCACGCACTGGCCGGTGAACGGACCGATACCTGACGCGGTGAACATCAACCACGACAGCATGGCGCCGCGGTCGGCCGCAGCCGGCAGAAACTGGCCGCTCTTTTCGGCCAGGTACAGCAGGATGGCGCTGCTGTCGAACACAGTGGTGTCGCCGTCCACGACCACCGGCACCTTGGCGTTCGGGTTCAGACCGGTGAAGGCCGGGCTGTGCTGTTCGCCTTTGCGCGTGTCCACCGGAATGGCTTCATATGGCAGGCCGGTTTCTTCCAGCAGCAAGGCCACCTTCATCGGGTTGGGGGCGAGAGAAAAATAGAACTTCAGCATGTGGGCTCCTTGCGGGGTGGAGTGGGCAGCGTTCATTGTCGCGCGGGTTGACGCGCGGGCAGCCTGCGCAGCGGGTGTTGTAGGCTTCGCTGCCATGCACATCACCACCCTGGCCGGGCTGCGCGGCTTGTACGCAGCACCCGCGGAACGCGCGGTAAAAAAACAGCTGTCGGCGCTGGACGTGCACTGTCAGCGCTTCATCGGCCTGTCACCCTTCGTGGTGCTGGCCAGCGGCGGTGTCGAAGCCGCGCTGGACGCATCACCGCGCGGTGGCAGCCCCGGCTTCGTGCAGGTGGTGGACGAGCACACGCTGCTGGTCCCCGACGCGCCGGGCAACAACCGGCTGGACTCGCTGGAGAACATCGTCACCAGCGGCGAGGTGGGCCTGCTGTTCCTGATTCCCGGTGTCGATGAAACGCTGCGCGTCAACGGCCGCGCCGTGCTGTCGCTGGAGGAGGCCGACCTCAGCCGCTGCACCACCGAAAAGCGCCGGCCCAAGCTGGTGATCCGCGTGACCGTGCGCGACGCCTACCTGCACTGCGCGAAGGCGCTGATGCGGTCCGCTCTGTGGTCACCGGCCGCCCAGGTGCAGCGCACCTGCCTGCCCAGCGCCGGCGAGATGCTGAAGGACCACACCGGTGTACACACACCGCCCGAAACGCTAGAAGACATGCGGCGCCGCTACGAACCCGACCTGTGACCGCGGCGGCCCCGCGGCCCCGACCTTTCCAAACCCCACAACCCCGAGCCCACCGCCGATGAAAACCGACCACCTGTTCGCCCTGCCCGCGTTGAAAGAAGCCATGAGCCGGGTGGTGCAGGGTTTTGGCAGCAGCCCCGCCGAGGTGGAAGCCGTGGTGGGCAACCTGGTGCAGGCCAACCTGATGGGCCACGATTCACACGGCATCGGCATGCTGCCGCGCTACGCCAGCGCTTTTCTGGAAGGCAGCCTGAAGCCCAATGCGCAGGTCAGCACGGTGCTGGACGCCGGCGCCCTGCTGCGGCTGGACGGCAACGTGGGCTTCGGCCAGGTGGTGGGCGCGCAGGCCATGGACCTGGGCATCGCGCGCGCGCGCCAGCACGGCAGCTGCATCGTCGCTTTGGGCAACGCCCACCACCTGGGGCGCATTGGCGCGTGGGCCGAACAGGCGGCCGCGGCGGGCCTCGTGTCACTGCACTTCGTGAATGTCATCTCGCGCAGCATCGTGGCGCCCTACGGCGGCGCCGACGCGCGCTTTGGCACCAACCCCTTCTGCGCCGGCGTGCCGTTGCCGGGCCGGCCGCCGGTCATCCTGGACTTCGCCACCAGCGTCATCGCGCAGGGCAAGACCCGCGTGGCGCACAACAAGGGCGAAGCGGTGGAACCCGGCTACCTGATCGACGACCAGGGCCGCCCCACCACCAACCCGCGCTACACCGTGGTGCCGCCTTTCGGGGCGCTGCTCACCTTCGGCGAACACAAGGGCTATGGCCTGGCGCTGATGTGTGAACTGCTGGGCGGCGCACTGGCTGGTGGCCTGACGCAGCACACCGACGACACCAGCAAGATGCGCGTCATCAACGGCATGTTCAGTGTGCTGCTCGACCCGCGCCAGCTGGGCGCGCACGAGCGCTTCGCGGCCGAGGCACTGGCCTTCGTCGACTGGGTGCAGGCCAGCCCGCCGCGCGAAGGTTTCGAGCCGGTGCAGGTGTCCGGCGACGCCGAGCGCGCAACGCTGGCGCAGCGCACGGCCCACGGCGTGCCGGTGGACGCCACCACCTGGCAAGAGATCCTGGACGCCGCCGCGCGCCTGGGCGTGGACCCACAGGCCGTGCACAAAGTCGCAGCCGGTTGACGCCACCCGCCACGTCGCCGGGCTTGCGGTTCGCCAAGCCTTAGGACGGGGCTGTCGCGGTCGATACCCCCAGTTGGACCAGCATGGTCTGATTGGATGTGGTCAACCGTGAATCAACACAACACGCATGCTTTGAGGGTCAGCCTGGGGCTGCTGGGTTTGTGCCTGCTGGTCGGCGCGGCCTTGGCAGGGCTTGAAGCCCTGCAGGCAGTGGGCCGGCTGACCACCGTGCTGGGCGCGCCGCTGCTGGTGCCGACCGAGCCGCAAACCTGGCTGGATCTGCTGAGACTGCACCGCGAACTGGCCGACGCCTTGCCGATGCTGGTGGTGGTAGCGGCCACGCTGGTGCTGGCGCTGCTGGCGGCGGGTGTCTCCGTCTGGCGGCGCGCGCGCAGGCTGTGGGCCAGCCCCGGCGTGGCGCACAGCGTGGTGGCCGCACGCCCCAACAGCGACAGCCCAACGGGCAGCGACAGCCCAATGGGCGGCGACAGCCCAACCGGCAACGACGACGTGCTGGGCAGCCTGCCAAGCCGCGAACAGTTTCTGACGCACCACGCCACGGCGGTGGCCGACGCAGCACAGCACAACGCGCAGGTGGTGATGTTGTGTTTTGACCTGGAGCGGCTGTCGACGTTGAACGCCGTACTGGGTTTCGAAGCCGGCGACGAAGCCATTGCGCACACCGCGCGGCGGGCCCGCGCCAGCCTGGGCGCAGCGGCGGTGCCGGCGCGGTTGGGTGGTGGCACCTTTGCGGCCCTGGTGCGCCTTGAAGGCACCGGCAACGCGCTGCAAAGGGCCCACGCGCTGCGCCAGGCGCTGCAGCAGTCGCTGCCCTGGCGCGACCAGTTGCTGGAACTGGGCGTCACGGTGGGTTGCGCCGCCAGCCCCGAGCACGGCGAAACCACGGCCGACTTGCTGCGCCGCGCCGAACAGGCGCTGTTCGAGGCCAAGCGCATCGGCGCCGTGGCCCTGGCCTACCACCCGGCCATCGAGGCCGCCCGCCTGCACCACCTTCAGCTGGCCAGTGGCCTGCACCAGGCGCTGGAAAACAACGAAGTGGTGGCCTTCCTGCAGCCGCGCTGGTGCGTGAAGACGCGGCAGTTGGTCGGCGCCGAGGTGCTGGCGCGCTGGCTGCACCCCACGCGGGGCTGCCTGCTGCCCGCCGAATTCCTGCCCTTTGCCGAAAGCAACGGGCAGATGGCGCGCATCACGCAGCACATGCTGCAAACGGCCGTGAAGATGTTGCGCCACGAACTGCCCGGGCAGCGCCTGTCGGTGAACCTGTGCGCGGCCGACCTGCGCGAACCCACGCTGGTGCCGCTGCTGCAACAGCAGCTGCAATTGCAGGGCGTTGCCGCCGAACGCCTGACGCTGGAAGTGTCTGAAAAGGCGCTGTTGAGCACCGGCGCCGAAGGCCCTGTGCGGCTGGCCGAACTGCGGCAGCTGGGCGTGGGCGTGGCCATCGACGACTTCGGCACCGGCCCTTCGCCGCTGTCCAAGCTGCGGCAGTGGCCCGCCAGCGAACTGAAACTGGACCGCAGTTATGTCGTGGACGTGGACAGCAACCCCGGCCGCCAGCAGCTGCTGCAGTCCATCATCGACATGGCCCACAACCTGAACCTGACCATCACCGCCAAGGGCGTGGAAACGGCGGGTGAACGCGATGTGCTGGACATGCTGGGCTGCGATGTCCTGCAGGGCCACCTGATCGGCAGGGCCCTTCCGGCGGCGCACTTTGCAGCGCTGGTGATGCCGTTGGCGCAGCAACAACATCAGCAGCAGCAGCAGTTCCAAGCTGCGACGGCGCCCGCCACAGCCCACTGAGCGCGCCGGCTACAGCACCTGGGCGCTCGCCCAGGCGCCGGCCCCTGGTCACCCCGCCAGCATGTCGTTCCAGATGTTGTCGGCCCAGCTCAGCGCATAGCGGCCTTCCAGCGCGCTGGCCGCGGCCGACACGCCACCGGAACCCGGCACGGCCTTGAAGGTCTTGTCCACGGCGTCGTACTGGTGCACGCTGGCCACGTGCACCACGTCGGTGGCAGTGACGAAGCTGTAGCAGGTGTTCATGACCACCGGCGTGGCGTTCACCGGCTTGCCCTGCAGCAGTTCGATGATGGCCGCGGCCGCCACTTTGGCGTGCTGGTTGGCCATGTGGCCGCTCTTGGGCATGGCGGGTGCGCTGAAGGTGGCGTCGCCCAGCACGTGCACGCCCGGCGCGGCCGTGCTTTCCATGGTCAGCCAGTTCACGCCCGCCCAGCGGTTGTTCATGTTCAGCAGGCCGGCCGTGCGTGCGGTGTCACCGGCACGCTGTGGCGGAATGATGTTCAGCACGTCGGCCTTCACATCGTCGAATTCCAGCTTCGCTGTCAGGCCGTCCACCGCCTTCAACTCGTTGTTGGCGCGGTATTCGATGATGCCGCTGTAGTGGTCCTTGAAGGCCTTTTCGAACAACGCCTTCTTGCTCTGGATTTCCGGGTTGGCGTCCAGCACCAGCACCTTGCTGCGCGGCTTGTGCTGCTTGAAGTAGCTGGCCACCATACAGGCCCGTTCATAGGGCCCGGGCGGGCAGCGGTAGGGCACCTTGGGGATGCTCATCGCAAACACGCCACCGTTGGGCATGGCTTCCAGCTGGCGGCGCAGCGCCACCGTCTGCGGGCCGGCTTTCCAGCTGTGCAGCACGCGGCCGCTGTCCAGCGCGGCAGCCAGACCGGGCGTGCCATCGAGCATGAAGTCCACGCCCGGCGACAGGATCAGCCGGTCGTAGGCCAACTCGGCGCCGCTGGCCAGCCGCACCTTCTTGGCCGCCGCGTCCACCGCCGTCACGTCGCCTTGCACCAGCTTCACGCCCAGCGCCTGCAGGCCGCCATAACCACGCGTGATGTCGGCCATGACCTTGTGGCCACCCAGCACCATGTTGCTGATGGGGCAGCTGACGAAGCCGGCGTTGCGTTCGACCATGGTGACGTCGACATTGCCGCCCCACATCTTCAGGTAGCGCGCGGCCGTGGCGCCGCCAAAGCCACCGCCGACGATGACCACACGGCCGATGGAAGGCCCGGCCGCAGGGCCCGTGGCGCAGCCCGCCAGGCCCAGCGCGGCCAGGCCCGAGAGCGCGGCGCCGGCACCCAGCAGGTGGCGGCGCGACAGTTCAGAACGAATGCGGTTGCTCATGGTGCGCGCCTTGTCACTTGCGGGGTTGGGCGGCCATGTAGGCCGCCACCAGCTTGATCTGCTCGTCGGTGTAGCCCTTGGCGATCTGGTGCATGATGGTTGTGCCCGGCACAGTGCCAGCCTTGTACGCGGCCATCAGCGCCACGATGGTCGCCTCCGGCAAGCCGGCCAGCGGTTTCATGTCACCACGCGCCTGCCCGTTGGTGCCGTGGCAGTTGGCGCAGGTGGAGGCCAGGTTGCGGCCCTGGTGGGCGTCTTGCGCAAAGACCTGCGGCGCGGCACTGGCCAGCAGCAAGGCGGCCGCTGGCAGCAAGCGGTTGATGAAGCGGTGGTGCATGGAAAGAACTCCTCGGGAGAAGCCCTGCACTGAAGGGCGGGCTGCGCAGTTTGCGCGGTTTGCACCGCAGTCTAAAAGAGCATCTAATATCACTGCATGCGAATATATGGAAAACGGATGGCGCCAGCGCTGGTGCTTTCCCGCGCTCTGCTGCAGGCAGCCTGCGCGGGCGTGGTGGCCGGCGCGGCGCACGCGCAGGCGCTGCAACCGGTGCAGGTGAAGCCCGGTGTGTGGATGGTGCAAGGCGCTGCGGCGCTGGGCTCCAGCGCCAACCGCAACTTCATCTCGAACGCGGCGTTTGTGGTCACAACGGATGGCGTGGTGGTGGTCGACGCCCTGGGCTCGCCCGCATTGGCCAGCGAACTGCTGGCCGCCATCGCACGCACCACGCCGCAGCCGGTGCGGCACGTCATCGTCACGCACTACCACGCCGACCACATCTACGGCCTGCAGGTGTTCAAGGCCGCCGGCGCCACCATCACCGCGCACCGTGCCGGGCAGGCCTACCTGCACAGCGACACGGCCGCGCTGCGGCTGCAGGCCAGCCGCGAGGAATTGTTCCCCTGGGTGGACGAAGCCACGCGGCTGGTGCCGGCCGACCGCTGGATTGACAGCACCACCCGGTTCACGCTGGGCGGGGTGCGCTTCGTGCTGCAACCCGCGGGCCCTGCGCACACGCCCGAGGACCTGGTGGTGGTGCTGCCCGACCAGCAGGTGCTGCTGGCCGGCGACCTGGTGTTCCGCGGCCGCATTCCTTTTGTCGGCACGGCCGACAGCGGGCGCTGGGTGCAGGCGCTGCAGGGCCTGCTGGCGCTGGGCGTGCAGACCATCGTGCCCGGGCACGGCCCCGTTTCGCGCGACGCGCGGGCCGATCTGCAGCTGACCACCGAGTATCTGCTGCACCTGCGCCACACCATGGGCGCCGCAGCGCGCACACTGGAGCCCTTTGAAGAGGCTTATGCGAAGGCCGACTGGTCGCGCTTCGAGCACCTGCCGCTGTTCAAGGCCGCCAACCGCATCAACGCCTACAACACCTACCTGCAGATGGAGCAAGCCGACATGTCGCCAGCCACCCCGCACAAGGCCGCACCATGAAGCGCCGCCCGCTGCTGCTGACCGCCGCCGCGGCCTTCTGCCTGCCGGCCACGCGCAGCGCAGCGGCGCCAGCAGCCGCGCCGCTGCAACGCGGCGAGTCACTGGTCTGGCCCGAGGTGACCTTGCTGGACGGCAGCCGCTTCGACAGCAGCCCCGCCGGCAACGGCAGCCGGGCCGCGGTGGTGGTGTTCTGGTCCACCACCTGCCCTTTCTGCCGCAACCACAACCGGCACGTTGAAAAACTGCACCGCGCTGCCGCCGGCCAGGGCCTGGCCGTGCTGGGCGTGGCGCGTGAACGCGACGCAGCGGTGGTGCGGCGCTACGCGCAGCAGCAGGGCTACAGTTTCCCCATCACGCTGGACCACCCGGCCCTGAACGCCGCGCTGGCGCCGCGGCGGGTGATACCGCTGACGGTCACCATCGACCGGAAGGGCCGCGTCAAGCAAGCCATTCCCGGCGAAATGTTCGAGGAGGACGTGATGGAACTGCTGCAACTGGCCAAGGCCGAGGCGCGGTCATGAAGCGCCTGCTGGGGCTGGCCTTGATGCTGCCGCTGCTGGTGCAGGTGCAGGCGCAGGTGCAGGTGCAGAAAGCGGGCACCAACCTGCACCGCTACCCGGGCGCCGACCTGGCGCTGGGCGACAAGCTGGTGCGCGCGCACAAGTGCAGCGAATGCCATGCGCGCAAATTCGGTGGCGACGGCAGCGCCATCTACCGGCCCAAGGGCCGCATACAGTCACCCTCGGCACTGGGAAGCATGGTGGAGAGGTGCAACACCGAATTGAACCTGGGCCTGTTCCCCGACGAGGTGCTGTCCGTCGCCGCCGTGCTGCAGCGCGACCACTACCGTTTTCCCGCCAAACCCTGAGCCGCCGGCATGAGCCCTTCCACCCCCCACCAGCCACCGCGCCGTGCCGCCGAATCCAGCGCCGAGGCCGAGTCCGACCAGGTGTTTGCCAGCGCCGCCGAACTGTTCAGGCTGATGGCCACACCCATCCGCCTGAAGATCATCAGCGCGTTGTGCGGCCAGGAAAAAAATGTCTCGCAGCTGCTGGACGAGATCGACACCACGCAGCCCAACATGAGCCAGCACCTGGCGGCGCTGTACCGCGCCGGCGTGGTGTCCAAGCGGCGCGACGCCACGCAGATCTACTACCGCATTGGCAGCGACCGCGCGGCGTCGCTGTGCCGCGCGGTGTGCATGCAGATCGCGCTGGAAATGAGCAGTGACGACGACACTCCGCGCGAAGAACGCCTGACCCCGGCGCCCATGGCGCGGCGCTGACGGCCGCGCCCCCGTGGGGGCCCGCCGCTACACCCGGCCCGAAGCCTCGAAGCGGAAGAAGCGCACCAGCAGGTGCGTGGGGAACTGGGCCAGCGCGCCGTTGTGTGCGTCGGTCGCGTCGTTGAAAGCCTGGCGCAACAACACCAGCCGCGAACTGCTTTCCTGCCAGCGTTCCAGGGCCTGGCTCACGGCGTCCTGTTGCTTCAGGTCGGCATGCTGGTCCACCAGCGCCAGCACCCGCGCCGCGGCTGAATCCAGCGGCGCCTGCGCCGCCAGCCAGTCGCGCGCAGCCGCAGCGTCCAGCGGCCGCTGGGCCAGCGCTCGTGCGGCCGCCTGTTCCTGGGCCTGCGCGGTGGCCAAGGCCAAGAGCGAACCCGCTTCAGCAGACATGGGTTCATGCAGCGCCGCCAGCAACTGCGCCAGCGCCTCAGAGCGCTGCGCCAGCGCCTCGGCCAGCCGCGCACCCGCCTGCGCCACGCGGTTGCGCAGCCGCACCAGCCGGTTGTGCGCGCCCGTGGCCCAGAAGAACAGCACCGCGGCCACCAGCAGGGCCGCCAGCAGTTTCAGGTTCACGCTGCAGCGCCTGCGCCGGGCGGCCCCGTCATGTGCGCACCTCGCCCTGGCCCAGCACCACCCACTTCATGGACGTCAGGCCTTCCAGCCCCACCGGCCCGCGGGCGTGAAACTTGTCGGTGCTGATACCGATCTCTGCGCCCAGGCCGTATTCAAACCCGTCAGCAAAGCGCGTGCTGGCGTTGACCATCACGCTGGCCGAGTCCACTTCGCGCAAAAAGCGCATGGCGTGTGCGTGCAGCGTGGTCAGGATGGCGTCGGTGTGGTGCGATCCGTACCGGTTGATGTGCGCCATGGCCTCGTCCAGCGAGTCCACCACCTTGATGCTGATGATGGGCGCCAGGTACTCGGTGCCCCAGTCTTCTTCTTGCGCGGGCACCACGGCCTGTGCCACTGCGGGCGACACCGCGCCCAGCACCGCCGCAGCACGCGGGCAGCAGCGCATCTGCACGCCCTTGGCCGCAAACACGGTGCCCATGCGGGGCAGAAAAGCCGCGGCTTGCGCGCTGTGCACCAGCAGCGATTCCGCTGCATTGCAGGGGCTGTACTTCTGCGTCTTGGCGTTGTCCGTCACTTTCAGTGCAAGGCCCAGGTCAACCTGTTCGTCCACGTACACATGGCAGTTGCCGTCCAGGTGCTTGATGACCGGCACGCGCGCCTCGGCGCTGATGCGCTCGATCAGGCCCTTGCCGCCGCGCGGGATGATCACGTCCACGAACTCAGGCATCGCAATCAGCCGGCCCACCGCGGCGCGGTCGGTGGTTTCCACCAGCTGCACCGCTTCCAGCGGCAAGCCCGCTGCGCCGAGCGCAGCCTGCACCACGCGCCACAGCGCCAGGTTGCTGTGCAAAGCCTCGCTGCCACCGCGCAGGATGCAGGCGTTGCCGCTCTTGATGGCCA
>JAYSXE010000231.1:0-47564 GCA_043717565.1 Burkholderiales bacterium
TCTCCGAGGTCCGGGGAACATTCCCCGGAACCAAGGTACGACTTACTGCCGCGAGGAGTTCGCGGCCCGCCACCACCGCGTCAGCGGTTTAGTTCAACGTGCGTTTAACGACCTGGACATATCCAGAATCGCCGAAACCTCAATCCTTTTATTGCTATCTGGCTATTGCGACTTCTAGATGTTTCCATATCTGGACAGGTCTTGATCACGGCGCCGGCCCCATGGCAATTCTGTCCATCAAGCCCAGGCCCTTGGCCTGCCCCAGCGTCATCACCCAAAGCTTGGCTGTCGCGTCCCAGATGCCGCCAGCCGCACGCACGGCGCGACCCAGGTCTTTTTCACCCCAGGCGACCCGAACACCCACACGCAGACCGTTCAGCGTGGGCGCTTCATCAACCACGATCTCAACCGTTGTTTGCCTGCGCTGCCCTTGCAGGTCTACCCGGTAGCGGACGCAGACCAGCTTTTCACCATAGGTCGCTGCCCAGCGGCGCGCTCCCGGCGACTGGGGGCTCAGCTTCTTGACAACCCGCGTCAGTGGTGCAGACGGTGTCGGCGCTGTCGGGGTTGGTAACAACCTTCCCTTTGGGTCTTGAACCCGCACTTGGCTGCTCATCGGCTCCCCCCTGTGTTCTGTTTCGCCAACTTGCCATAACCCGCAAACGTCCGGGCTTTGGTCGCAGGCTAGCGCAGACGCTGCGTGCAGTCCATCAGGGCGCTCCGCTGACTGCCGCAACGCAGCAACACCCTGCCATTGCGGTGCGGTCGACCATCGCGTGCCAGCACCTGGGCGCTACAACACTGCGGTCAGCACCCTCACCACGTGCACAGCCCCCCTGCCCGCCCCCTGCTCTATCTGATGCCGGCAACTCGTCCCATCCGCCACCACCACCGCATCCGGCGCCTGCCGCACCGCCGGCAGCAACGCCGCCTCAGCCATCGCCATAGACACCTCAAAGTGCCCTGCCTCATACCCAAACGCCCCCGCCATGCCGCAGCAGGAACTCTCAATCAACTGCGGCTGTGCGCCGGGTATCAGCTTCAGCACATCCAAGATGGGGCTGACGGCACCAAACGCCTTCTGGTGGCAATGCCCGTGCACCAGCAGCGGCTTGCCCAGCGGCTTGAAGGCGACGGCAAACCGCCCAGCTTTCGCCTCGCGCGCCACAAACTCTTCAAACAGAAGCGCCTGCGCGGCCACGGTTTGGGCCTTGTCGCCCAGGCCAAGCACCAAGGCTTCGTCGCGCAGCGTCAACAGGCAGGAAGGCTCCAGGCCCACCACGGCTATGCCGGCCTGGGCCAGGGGCAGCAGCGCGTCCAGCAGGGCATTCAGGCGGGCTTTGGCTTCAGCCACCATGCCCGCGCTCAGGTAGGTGCGGCCGCAGCAGTGGTGGCCGCCGGCTTTTTGCACCGTGTGCAGTTGGTACCCGGCGGCGCGCAGCACTTGGGCGGCGGCCAGCGCGTTTTCGGTTTCGAAGCCGCCGTTGAAAGTGTCGACAAACAGCACCGCCACCTTGCCGCCGCTGTGGGTGGTGGCTATGGCTTCGTCGGCCGATACATAACCAGAAGAAGACGCGGCATGCGATGAAGCGGCAGAAGAAGCAGAAGAAGCAGAAGACGAAGCGCCGCCGCCCAACCCCGCCACCCGCCAGAACGTGTCGCGCCGCCACACCGGCAAACTGCGCTGCGCAGAAAGCCCCAGCCACCGTTCCCCCAACCGCCGCAGCAGCGGGCTGCCGTTTCGCAGGTTTGCCAGCGCCGCAGCGCCCGGCACCCGCGCCAGTGTGTGGATGAGGCTGGGCACCTGCGCCACCAGCCGGTCTTTCAGTGTGTGGCCGTGGCGGGCTTTGTACTGCGCGGTGAATTCGATCTTCATGCGCGCCATGTCCACGCCCGTGGGGCAGTCGCGCTTGCAGCCCTTGCAGGCCACGCACAGGTCCATGGCTTCGGCCACGGCATCACTGGTGAAAGCATCGGCGCCCAGCTGGCCCGACAAGGCCAGGCGCAGCGTGTTGGCGCGGCCGCGCGTCAGGTGCTGTTCGTCGCGCGTGACGCGGTAGCTGGGGCACATGGTGCCGGCGTCAAACTTTCTGCAGTGGCCGTTGTTGTTGCACATCTCCACCGCCATGGCCAGGCCGCCGGTGGTGTCGCCGCCGGTGCCGGGCGCGGTGGTTTCTTCGGTTACCGGGTGGGCCTGCACATTCCAGGCCGACCAGTCCAGCACCGGCTGAATGTTGATGCGCTTGTAGGCGTTGGGCGCCGTGGGTGGCGGAAAGCGGAACAGCGCGCCTTCGTCCATCTTCGGCGTGTTGACTATCTTGCCGGGGTTCAGCAGGTTGTGCGGGTCCAGCTCGGTCTTGATGGCCTGCAGCGCCTCAGAAATGCGCGGGCCGAACTGCCAGGCCACCCATTCGCCGCGGCACAGGCCGTCGCCGTGTTCGCCGCTGTAGGCGCCCTTGAACTTGCGCACCAGCTCGGCCGCTTCGGCGGCTATGGCGCGCATCTGCCTTGCACCACCCTGCGGGCCGCCCTGGCGCATGTCCAGTATGGGCCGCACGTGCAGCGTGCCCACGCTGGCGTGTGCGTACCAGGTGCCGCGTGTGCCGTGGCGGGCAAACACTTCCGTCAGCGCGGCGGTGTATTCGGCCAGGTGCTGCAGCGGCACGGCGCAGTCTTCAATGAAGCTCACCGGCTTGCCGTCGCCCTTCAGGCTCATCATGATGTTCAGGCCGGCCTTGCGCACGTCCCACAGGTTTTTCTGCGGGGCTTCTTCGGTCATCTGCACCACGCTGCCGGGCAGGCCCAGGTCGCCCATCAGGGCCACCAGGTCTTGCAGTTGGCGCAGCAGCGCGGGGCGCTCGGCGCCGGAAAATTCCACCAGCAAAATGGCTACGGGCTTGCCGATAAGCGCGGTTTCGATGGTGAGCCTGAAGGCGGGGTTGGCCAGGCTCAGCTCGATCATGGTGCGGTCCACCAGTTCCACCGCAGTGGGGCCCAGCTTCACGATGTGCTGGGCGGCGTCCATGGCCTTGTGGAAGCTTTCGAAATTCACCACGCCCAGCACCTTGGCGCGTGGCAACGGCGCCAATTGCAGCGTCAGCGTTTTGGTCAGCGCCAGCGTGCCTTCGCTGCCCACCAGCAGGTGCGCCAGGTTCACGCTGCCGTCGGTGGTGTAGGGCTTAACGCTCTGCGGGTGGAAGATGTCCAGGTTGTAGCCGGCCACGCGGCGCAGCACCTTGGGCCAGTGGGCTTCGATGTCGGCGCGGTGGTGTTCGGCCAGGTTGCGCACGAGGGCGGCCACCTGCGCCGCGCGGCCCTGCAGCGTGGGCACGGGGCCGAAGTTCAGCAGTTCACCGCTGGCCAGCCAGGCCTGCGCGCCCAACACGTTGTGCACCATGTTGCCGTAGGCGATGGAACGGCTGCCGCAGCTGTTGTTGCCGGCCATGCCGCCCAGCGTGGCCTGCGCGCTGGTTGAAACGTCCACCGGGAACCACAGGCCGTGGGGTTTCAGCTGCGCGTTCAGGTGGTCCAGCACCAGGCCGGGTTCCACGGTGGCCTGCCGCCGTTCCACGTCCACGCTGATGACTTTGCGCAGGTGTTTGCTGTGGTCGATGACCAGCGCTGCGCCTGTTGTCTGGCCGCACTGGCTGGTGCCGCCGCCGCGGGCCAACACGGGCACTTTCAGTTCGCGGGCCACCGCCAGTGCGGTGGCGGCGTCTTCGCTGGTGGTGGGCACAAACACGCCCACGGGGGTGATTTGGTAGATGGAAGCGTCGGTGCTGTAGCGGCCACGGCTTGCTGCGTCGAACAGCACTTCGCCCTGCGTGTGGCTGCGCAGCCGCTGGGCCAGCGCGTGGCAGGTTTCGTTGGGCGGCAGCGCGGCGTGGGGGTGGGGGGCGGTGGTGGTGGTCATGGTGGGGTGCTGAACGGGCGGCGTGGGGGCGCGCGTGCGGGGCGCTGGGGTCAGGGGCCGGGGCAGGAAAGGCGGCTGGCGCGTCAGCCGTGTGCCGCCGCGCTGGCCGGGCCCGGGTGCACGGGGTGAAGAGGGCCGGCGCGCATCAGCGCCAGCACCGTGTCGCGCTTGTCGTGCAGGTGCAGTTTCAGCAGCGCGCGCAGGGCGGGGCCGTCGCGGGCGTCAAGCGCTTCCACCATCTGGCTGTGCTGATGCACGGCGCGTTGCCATTTGGCCTCGTCCTGGTTGGTGCGAAAGCGCAGGGCCTGCACGCGGGCGTTCACCTGGGCGTAGGTGGCTGCCAACACGGGGTTGCCGGCGGCAGCGCTGATGGCGGCGTGTATCTGCGCGTTCAGCCGGTAATAGGCTGAGAGGTCGCGCCGCGCGTGGGCGGCCAGCATCTCGAAATGCAGCGCACGCAGTTCAGCGCGTTCGGCATCGGCTATGCGTTGCGCAGCCAGTTCGCCGCCCAGGCCTTCCAGTTCGGCCAGCACCTCGAAGCTGTGCTGCACGTCGGCCTCGGTCAGCTTCACGGCCACGGCGCCGCGGTTGGGCAACAGGTCCACCAGGCCTTCGGTGGCCAGCATCTTGATGGCTTCACGCAGGGGTGTGCGCGACACGTGCAGCGCTTCGGCCAGCTGCCGTTCGTTCAGCTTGGCGCCGGGGGCGATGTGGCCTTCAACCAGCATGGTGCGCAGCCGGGCGGCGGCCTGTTCATGCAAGCCGGCGGGCGTCAGGTTGATGATGTGGGCCATGGCGGTTCATTTTGCATGCAGATTTCGGCGGTGTCTTTGCTGCGCGATCAGGGTTAGCCAGAACCCCACACAGCCGTTTGCATGCAAAACTTCGAAGCAAAGGAAGAACCCATGCTGAAGCTGAATTCGCACCCCACCGGCCGCCACTTCCTCCAGATACCGGGCCCCAGCCCGGTGCCCGACCGCATCCTGCGCGCCATGAGCCTGCCCACCATCGACCACCGGGGCCCCGAATTCGGCCCGCTGGGACTGGCGGTCATACGCGGGCTGCAACAGGTGTTCAAGACGCAGCATCCGGTTGCCATCTACCCGGCTTCTGGCACCGGCGCATGGGAAGCGGCGCTGGTGAACGTGCTGAGCCCCGGCGACGCGGTGCTGATGTACGAAGGCGGCCAGTTCGCTGCGCTGTGGCAGAAGATGGCGCAGCGCCTGGGGCTGTTGCCTGAGGTGCTGTCGCCGCCCGGCACCTGTGCCGAAACGGGGCTGCCGCTGGCCTGGCGGCGCGGGGTGCAGGCTGACTTGATCGAAGCCCGGTTGCGTGCCGACACCGGCCACCACATCAAGGCCGTGTGCGTGGTGCACAACGAAACGTCTACCGGCATAACCAGCGACATCAGCGCCGTGCGCCGCGCCATCAACAGTGCCGGCCACCCTGCCCTGCTGCTGGTGGACACCATCTCGGGCCTGGCCAGCGCCGACTATCGGCACGACGAATGGGGCGTGGACGTCACCATCAGCGGTTCACAAAAGGGCTTGATGCTGCCGCCGGGCATCAGCTTCAACGCCTTGTCGCCGCGTGCGCTGACAGCCAGCCGGACGGCCAAGCTGCCCAAGAGCTTCTGGGCCTGGGACGAAGTCGTGGAAATGAACAAGACCGGCTACTGGCCCTACACGCCCAGCACCAACTTGCTGTACGGCCTGCACGAAGCGCTGGCCATCGTGCTGGGCGAAGACTTTGAAACCGGCGGCCAGGGCCTGAACGCCACCTTCGCCCGCCACCAGCGCTGGGCCGCTGGCGTGCGCGCTGCCGTGCGTGCGTGGGGGCTGCCCATCCAGTGCGCCGACCCAGCCGTCTATTCACCGGTGCTGACGGGCGTGGTCACCCCCGTGGGCGTGGACGCTGATGCGGTGCGCAAACTCATCCACCAGCGCTTCGACCTGAGCCTGGGCACCGGTCTGGGCAAGGTGAAGGGCCGCATGTTCCGCATCGGCCACCTGGGCGACAGCAACGACCTGACGCTGCTGGCCACGGTGGCCGGTTGCGAGATGGGCCTGAAGTTGGCCGGCGTGAAACTGGCCGGCAGCGGCGTGCAGGCGGCGATGGACCACTTTTCAGAATACGCGGCCTGACCGCTTTCAAGGCATCAGGCACTTCCAACTTACGGAGACAACACCATGAAACGACGCACCCTGATCCAAGGCGCCGCCGCCTCGCTGGCGCTGCCGCTGCACCTGCAAACAGCGCGTGCCCAGGCGGCCTGGCCCACGGGCCCCGTGCGCATCATCGTGGGCTTTCCGCCGGGTGGCGGCACCGACGCACTGGCCCGCGTGGTGGGCCAGAAGCTCAGCACCATGTGGGGCCAGCAGGTGCTGGTGGAAAACAAGGCCGGCGCCGCCGGCCTGCTGGCCGCCGAGTTTGTGGCGCAGCAGCCGCCCGACGGCAGCACGCTTCTGATGGCGCACATCAACAGCCACGCGCTGGGCCCGGCCTTGCAGCTCGGCAAGCTGCGCTACAACGTGGAACGCGACTTCACGCCGCTGGTGCTGGTGGGCGTTACGCCCAACCTGCTGATTGCGCACCCCGGTGCGCCGAACAAAAGCGTGAAGGACGTGGTGGCGCTGTGCAAGGCCGAACCCGGCAAGATCGCCTTCGGTTCAGCCGGCCCGGGTTCGGCGCAGCACCTGGCGCTGGAAATGTTCAAGGTGCAGGCCACGGTGGACGCGCTCCATATTCCCTACAAGGGCAGCGGCCCACTGCTGACCGACCTGATGGGCGGCCAGATCCAGTACAGCTTCGAGACCATGACCGCAGCCACGCCGCACGTGAAAAGCGGCAAGGTGGTGGCCATTGCGCAAACCCGCCTGAAGCGTGCCAAGGGCCACCCCAACGTGCCCACCATGCAGGAACAGGGTTATGACGGTTTTGAAGCCACCACCTGGTACGGCCTGGCCGGCCCGGGCAAGCTGCCCGCGGCAATAGCCGACAAGGTGAACCGCGATGTGAACACGGTGCTGGCCATGCCCGACGTGCAGGAACGGCTGGACACCTTCGGCGCCGAAGACGGTGGCGGCACGCGCGAAAAGTTCGCCAGCTTCATCACCAGCGAACAGGCCAAGTGGGCGCGGGTGGTGAAGGAAGGCAATGTGAAGGTCGAGACCTGAGCGGGTGAGCCCGTTTGCGGGCGACCGCCCGGTCGCCGACGAGCAAGCGCCGGCACGAGACGCCAACGCGAGGCGCCAACGCGAGGCGCCTGCACGAAGCGCGTATGTGCGCGGCGGTTGGCAGCCAAAGACTGCGCCCATGAAAAAAGCCCCTTGCGGGGCTTGTTCAGCAGCGGGTAAGGCTGGCGGAGTCGGAGGGATTCGAACCCTCGATGCAGGTTTTGCCCACATACTCCCTTAGCAGGGGAGCACCTTCGGCCACTCGGTCACGACTCCGGCGAAGCTCCGCATTCTAGCCGCAAGCGGCGGCTTTTCTGGCGCATGAAAAGCGCGGCAAAGACAAGGGCACTCGTGCCACCACCTTCAGGCCACCGCCGCAGGCTGCTCCAGCCCGAAGGCCTTGTGCAGCGCGCGCACCGCCAGTTCCATGTACTTCTCGTCGATGACGACGCTGGTCTTGATCTCGCTGGTGCTGATCATCTGGATGTTGATGCCCTCTTCGCTGAGCGTGCGGAACATGGTGCTGGCCACGCCCACATGGCTGCGCATGCCGATGCCCACGATGGACACCTTGCAGATCTTGGCGTCGCCCGTGACGCTGGCCGCCCCGGTGGCTGGCAGCACCTGCGCCTGCAGCAGCGCCATGGTGCGCGCGTAGTCGTTGCGGTGCACGGTGAAGGAAAAGTCGGTGCGGCCGCTGTGCGACACGTTCTGGATGATGACGTCGATGTCGATGTTGGCGTCGGCCACCGGGCCCAGGATCTGGTACGCGATGCCCGGCTTGTCGGGCACGCCCAACACGCTGATCTTGGCCTCGTCACGGTTGAAGGCGATACCCGCCACCACAGCCTTTTCCATTTTTTCGTCTTCCTCAAAAGTGATCAGGGTGCCGGAACGGGCTTCTTCAACGATGTCGATGTCCCACGGCGTGAAGCTGGAAAGCACGCGCAGCGGTACGCGGTACTTGCCGGCAAATTCAACGGATCGGATCTGCAGCACCTTCGAACCCAGGCTGGCCATTTCCAGCATCTCTTCGAAGCTGATGCTGGCCAGGCGCCGTGCCTCGGGCACGATGCGCGGGTCGGTGGTGTAGACGCCGTCCACGTCGGTGTAGATCAGGCATTCGTCGGCCTTCAGCGCCGCAGCCACCGCCACCGCGGAAGTGTCGCTGCCGCCACGGCCCAGCGTGGTGACGTTGCCCTGGCCGTCGATGCCCTGGAAGCCGGTGATGATGACCACGCGGCCAGCGGCCAGGTCGGCGCCCACGCGTGCATCGTCGATGCTTTCGATGCGCGCCTTGGTGAAGGCTGAGTCGGTGCGGATGGGCACCTGCCAGCCGCCATAGCTGACCGCCGGCACGCCCTGCGCCTGCAGCGCCAGCGCCAGCAGCCCCACCGAAACCTGTTCACCCGTGGCGGCCAGCGCGTCCAGTTCGCGCAGCGCTTCGGGTGTTGAAGCTTCGGGCATCAGTTCCTTGGCCAAGCCCAGCAGGCGGTTGGTTTCGCCGCTCATGGCCGACGGCACCACCACCAGCTGGTGGCCGGCCTTCACCCATTTGGAAACGCGCAGCGCCACGTTGCGAATGCGCTCGGTGGAACCCATGGAGGTGCCGCCGTACTTGTGAACGATCAATGCCATTGAAGCCAGCCTGGCACGACCCCCGCCGTGCTGTGGGTTGAACAAGCGCTGCTGGCCGGCCGCACGGTGTGCGGTGTGTGCCTGGGGGCCCCGGGGCGCGCAAAACCCAGCATTTTAGCCAGCAGGCTGACGCCGGGCCTTCAACGACGCCGCCCGCGCCGGGCGTGCCTCAACCCGCGTTGGGCACCCAGCGCAGGCTGCACTGGGGCTGGCCGGCCGCGGCCAGGCAAGCCGCATGGATGCCCAGCGCCGGCACGTACAGCAGCCGGCCGTCTGCTGCCCAAGCCAGGGGCCCCGGACGCTGCCATGCAGGCACCGCAGCGCTTTGGTACTGCTTCTTCAAGCTGCGCGGCAGGGCCTGGGGCTGCGCCGCAAATCGCTCGCCACCGGTGCGTGGGCGCAAGCAGGCCTGGCGCAGCAGCGCCAGTGGAACGCCACCGGCGGCCACACACTGCACTTCGAAGTGGCCGCCCCAGCCAGGCACCGGCCAAACGCCCGGGCGGCTGAGGTCCACCACCAGTGGCTGGTGTCCTGCTGGCTCGCCAGCCTGCGCGCGCACGGCTTGGGCAGCAGGGGCGACCTTCACCAAAGCCAGCAAACCTTTGTGCAAGCGCAATTCGCCCAGCGGGGCGGGCCAGCGGGTGCCGCCCCTGGGCGCGGCTTTCTGACGGGCATCCGCTGGTCGCGCCAAGTCCAGCATCAACCGGTGGAACAGCGTCTCGGGGGCCCCCTGCCCCAGGGTGCGCCGCAGCCAGAACCGCAAGGCATTGGCGCGGCGGGCTGGTGGCAGTTGCCGCCAGGCTGGCACCGGCAAAGGCTGGTCCTGGGCGTCAGGGCTCGGCATCAGCAGTTGCAGGTCGGCGGCCGCCACCTCGGCGGCCAGCGCCTGTGCGGCCTGGGCATGCGTGGCTGCGGAAACCAGCGCGGTTTCCGCTTCGGGAAAGGCCTGCACCAGGGCCGGCCACACCTGTTGACGCAGGCGGTTGCGCGCGAACCGGGTGTCGCTGTTGCTGCCATCGTCAACGAAGCTCAGGCGGTGGCGGCGCACATAGGCCTCGATGGCTTCACGCGGCTCCTGCAGCCAAGGCCGGCACCAGTGCAAGCCTTCGCGCAGGGCTTCTATGGGCATGGCCGACAGGCCGGCGGCGCCGGCGCCACGCAGGGCTTGCAGCAACCAGGTCTCGGCCTGGTCGCGGCGGTGGTGGGCCAGCAGCACCACGCCACAGCCGGCAGCCTGAGCCATCAGGGCCAGGGCGCGGTAACGCTCGCGGCGAGCCCAGGCTTCCACGCTCTGCCCGGGTTCAGGCGCGGTCTGCAAGCGGTGCGCCGCAAAGCCGGCACCCCAACGGCGGCACTGGGCCTGCAACTTTTGAAGCCATTGGTCGGCCGCGGGCACCAAGCCGTGGTGCACGTGCAGCGCCACCACTTCCACACCCACCGCAGCCGCCTGGCGGACGGTGCAGTGCAGCAGCGCCGTCGAATCACGCCCGCCGCTGGCCGCCACGGCCACCCGGCGGGTTGCCACGTTCAGCGGTCCTTGCTGTCGGTGAAGCGGCCGTAGGCGCGCAGGCGCTCGTAGCGGCGCTGCAGCAGTTCCTTGGGCTTCAGGTCGGCGGTCTGGCGCAGCGCGTCGGTCAGCGCGCGCTTGAGTTGCGCGGCCATCCAGGGCATGTCGCGGTGCGCGCCGCCCACGGGTTCGTTGATGATCTTGTCGATGACGCCCAGCGCCTTCAGGCGGTGCGCGGTAATGCCCAGCGCTTCAGCGGCATCGGCAGCACGTTCTGCTGTCTTCCACAGGATGGACGCACAACCTTCAGGCGAGATGACGGAATACACCGAGAACTGCAGCATCAGCATCTGGTCGCACACGCCCAGTGCCAGCGCGCCGCCGGAGCCGCCTTCGCCAATGATGGTGCTGACGATGGGCACTTCCAGCTGCGCCATCTCGAAGATGTTGCGGCCAATGGCTTCAGACTGGCCACGCTCTTCAGCACCGATGCCCGGGTAGGCGCCGGGCGTGTCGATGAAGGTGAACACCGGCAGGCCAAACTTCTCGGCCAGCTTCATCAGGCGCAGGGCCTTGCGGTAGCCCTCAGGCCGCGCCATGCCGAAGTTGCGCAGCGTGCGCTCCTTGGTGTCGCGGCCCTTCTGGTGCCCCACCACCATGCAGGCCTGGCCGTTGAACCGCGCCAGGCCGCCCACGATGGACAGGTCGTCGGCGTAGTGGCGGTCGCCATGCAGTTCCTGGAAGTCGGTGAAGGCCTCGTTCACGTAGTCCAGCGTGTACGGGCGCTGCGGGTGGCGCGCAATCTGCGTCACCTGCCAGGGCGTCAGGTTCGAATAGATGTCGCGCGCCAGCTGCTGGCTCTTCTGGCTCAGGCGGTCTATCTCGTCGGAGATGTCGACCGCCGAATCGCTTTGCACGTAGCGCAGCTCGTCGATCTTGCCTTCCAGGTCGGCGATGGGCTGTTCGAACTCGAGAAAGTGGCGTTTGGACAAGTCAATACTCCACGGGCAGCGGGTCGAGACTGCGCCAAATATACCAAGTGGCCACCGAGCGGTAAGGCGCCCAGCCCACCCCCACCTCGCGCGCCTCGGCGCGTGTGACCGGCTCGCCGCTGAAGTAGTTCAGGCTGATGCCTTTGAGCAGGCCCAGGTCGTCCAGCGGCAACACATCGGCCCTCATCAGGTGAAAGATCAGGAACATCTCGGCCGTCCAGCGGCCGATGCCACGTATGGCCACCAGTTCGTTGATGATGGCCTCGTCGTCCATCCGGTCCCAATGGCTGACGTGGACCTGCCCGGCGTGAAAATGCGCAGCCAGGTCCAGCAGGTATTCGACCTTGCGCGCCGACAGGCCTGCCGTTCGCAGTTGCTCCGGCGAAAGCTGCATCAATGCGGTGGGCTGCAGCGCCAGCGTGCCGCCTTGCAGCAGCAGCACCAGGCGGTCCCAAACGCTTTGCGCGGCCTTGACCGAGATCTGCTGCCCGACGATGGAGCGCGCCAGCGTGGTGAAGGCATCACCCCGGCTGGCCAGACGCGCCTGGCCAAACTGCGGTATCAGCTTCTTCATCACGCGGTCGCGTTTGGCCAGATGCTTGCAGGCATCGTCCCAATATGCCGGTGTGGCCGGCGGGGCCGGCATGGCAGTTACCGCAAGCGCTGCGGGCACCTGCGCGTCCACCAGCTGGGCGGCGACCGCGGGCGCAACCTTTTCCGCAATGACCATCAGGAGCGGACCCAGGTTGTGCCCTGCGGCGAGTCCTTCAGCGCGATGCCCTGCGCAGCCAATTCATCGCGGATGCGGTCGGCACCGGCGAAATCGCGCGCGGCTTTCGCGGCAGCGCGGGCTTGTATGCGTGCTTCGACGTCCAGCGCACCCCCGGCGCCTGCCGCGGCGTCGGGTGCCTGCAAGTAGGTCTGCGGGTCGCTTTCCAGAATGCCGAGCGTGCTGCCCAGGCTGCGCAACAGCACGGCCGCATCGGCCTGGCCGCGGTTCGCTCGGCCGGCCAGCTCGAACAGCACGGCCAAAGCACCCGGGGTGTTGAAGTCGTCGTCCATCGCAGCCTTGAAGGCAGCCGCTTCGGGGCTTGCCCAGTCCACCGCGGCGGGCGCCGGGCTGCCGGCAGCTTGCAGCGCGTTGTACAGGCGGCGCAGGGCGGTGCGCGCTTCTTCCAGCAACGTGTCGCTGAAGTTGAAGGGGCTGCGGTAGTGCGTGCGCAGCATGAAGAAGCGCACCGACTGGCCGTCGAACTTCTGCAGCACATCAGCGATGGTGAAGAAGTTGCCCACCGACTTGGACATCTTTTCGTTGTCGATGTTCAGGAAGCCGTTGTGCATCCAGGTCTGCACGAACGGGGCACCGCTGGCGCCTTCGCTCTGCGCGATCTCGTTTTCGTGGTGCGGGAACTGCAGGTCCATGCCGCCGCCGTGCAGGTCGAACGGTTCGCCCAGCAGCGCGCAGCTCATGGCCGAGCACTCGATGTGCCAGCCGGGTCGGCCCAGGCCATAGGCGCTGGGCCACTGCGCATCGGCAGGTTCACTGGGCTTGGCGGCCTTCCACAGCACGAAGTCGAGCGGGTCTTCCTTGTCGCCCAGCACGGCCACGCGTTCGCCGGCGCGCAGTTCGTCCAGGCTCTTGCCCGACAACTTGCCGTAACCCGCAAAGCGCCGCACGGCAAAGTTCACGTCGCCACCTTCGGCGCGGTAGGCCAGGCCCTTTTCTTCCAGGCGGCTGATGATGGACAACATCTGCGGCACGTATTCGGTGGCACGCGGCTCGTGCGTGGGCGTGGCCAGGCCCAGGGCGGCGAAGTCACGGTGCATGCCGGCGATCATCTCGTCGGTCAGCTGGCGGATGGTGATGCCGCGCTCAACAGCACGCGTGATGATCTTGTCTTCAATGTCGGTGATGTTGCGCACATAAGTAACGCGGTAGCCGCTGGCCAGCAGCCAGCGGTAGGCCGTGTCAAAGGCCAGCGCCATGCGCGCGTGGCCAAGATGGCACAGGTCGTACACCGTGATGCCGCACACATACATGCGCACATGGCCCGGTTGCAGAGGAACGAAGTCCTCCATGCGGCGCGTCAGGGTGTTGTGTATGCGTAGCGTCATGGGCAAGAACAGGGGGGCCGCAAGCGCCCCTGGTCAACCTTCGGGGAAAAGGTCGGGCAACGGGTCGGGCGCTCGTCGATAGAATGAAATCAGTATACCGGCGGCCCTGCGGCGGCCGGCTCTGCGTCCTTCGGTCGCGGCCACCTTGCCAGCAGCGCTGAACCTGCCCCTTCGGGCCGGTTGAACGGGCTGACAACCGACGCCGGCCGCCCTGCCTTTTCATTGCCACCCATCCTTGCGCCTGTCTGCCCCCCACCCCATCTTCGCCCGGCCTGCTGGCAGGCGGCTGGAACACCGTTCATCATCGCGCTGGGCTGCCTGCCTGTGCGTTCTGGTGATCTGCCTCGGAGTGCCGGGTGCCGTGTGGGCCGATGCGACAGGCGAAGCCCGTGCCTTGGCGTCGCAGGGCAATCCGGAAGCCGCCTTGCGCCGTGTGGAAGAGGGCATGGCCGCCGAACCGCGTGACGTGCAACTGCGCTTTCTGCGCGGTGTGCTGCTGATGGACCTGCGGCGCGACGCCGAGGCCCTGGCGCACTTCCAGCAGATGGGGCTGGAGTTCCCCGAACTGCCCGACCCCTTCAACAACATTGCCCTGCTGCACGCCCGCGCGCAGCGCCTGGAAGAAGCGCGCGTGGCGCTGGAAACGGCCCTGCGCAACGACCCCGGCCACCGCACCGCGCGGGCCAACCTGGGGCAGCTGTATCTGATGCTCGCAGCCAGCACGTGGGAGGCCCTGGCCGCCCAGGGCCCGGTAGAACCCCAGCAGCAGCGGCGGCTGGACGCCGTGCGCACGCTGTTGCGGCAGGAATTCAGGACGCCGGCGCCGGGCTGACGCACAACCGGCCGCTGCAAGCGCGCGCCGGGCCGGCGCCACCCCAACCACCTTCTCTGCTCAACTTTGGAAAGAGATCCTCGATGAAATTCAAAGCCCCTGCCCTGCTGACCGCGCTGGCCCTGCTGGGTGCAGCGCCCGCCTGGGCCCAAAAGGTCAAACTGTCCACCAGCCTGGGCGACGTGGTGCTGGAACTGAACCGCGACAAGGCACCCAAGACGGTCGACAACTTCCTGCAGTACGTGCGCTCGGGCCACTACGACGGCACCGTCTTCCACCGTGTGATCGACAATTTCATGATCCAGGGCGGCGGCTACAAGACCGACATGAGCGAGAAGCCCACCCGCGCGCCCATTCCGCTGGAAAGCCGCAATGGCCTGTCCAACCTGCGCGGCACGGTGGCCATGGCCCGCACCAGCGCGCCCGACTCGGCAACCTCGCAGTTCTTCATCAACGTCAGCGACAACGTCATGCTCGACCAGCCGCAGTCTCGCGACGGCAATGGCTACGCCGTGTTCGGCAAGGTCGTTGAAGGCCTGGAAGTGGTGGAGAAGATCCGCATCACAGCCGTCAAGCCGCGCGGCATGCATCAGCACTCGCCAGAAACGCCCATCGTCATCAACAAAGCAACCATAGAAAAGTGAGACCCCTTCGATGAAAACCGTACAAATGGACACCAGCGCCGGCTCGATCACCATCGAAGTCGACGACGTCAAGGCACCGCTGTCTGCTGCCAACTTCCTGTCGTATGTCAACAAGGGCCATTACGACGGCACCATCTTCCACCGCGTGATCAAGGGTTTCATGCTGCAGGGCGGCGGCTTTGACAGCGACATGAAGCAAAAGCCCACCGACGCGCAGATCCGCAATGAAGCCAACAACGGCTTGAAGAACCTGCGCTACTCGCTGTCGATGGCGCGCACCAGCGACCCCCACTCGGCGACGTCGCAGTTCTTCATCAGCACGGTGGACAACGGCTTTCTCGATTTCACGTCTGAAACGCCGCAAGGCTGGGGCTATGCGGTGTTTGCCCGCGTGACCAGCGGTACCGAAGTGGTGGACGCAATCGAAAAGGTGCGCACCGGCCGCAAGGGCTTCCACGACGACGTGCCGGTGGACACCGTGCGCATCGAGCGCATGCGCGAGATCGTCTGATGCCACAGCCGCCGGCATCCGAACCCCGCGTGCCGGCGGTCGCAGCGCAGCCGGGGCAGCCCGTGCCAGCGCTTGGTGCAAGCCCGGGCGACGAGCCCGGCGCCGTGCCTGAATTCCAAGCACCACCGCACTGGCAGCAGATCGACTTTCTATCCGATCTGCACCTTTGCGCGGCCATGCCACGCACCTTCGCCGCCTTCGAGCAGCACCTGCAGAACACACCCGCGGACGCGGTGTTCGTTCTGGGCGACCTGTTTGAGCTGTGGGTGGGCGACGAAATGGCCGACCAGGGCTTTGAAGCGCGCTGTACGCAGGTGCTGCAACAGGCCAGCCAGCGCATGACTGTGGCCTTCATGGTGGGCAACCGTGACTTCCTGGCCGGGCCGCTGCTGATGCGGCAGGCCGGCTTGACCCGCTTGGATGACCCGACGGTGCTGCAAGCCTTCGGCCAACGGGTGCTGCTCAGCCATGGCGACGCCTGGTGCCTGGCGGACACGCCCTACCAGGCCTTCAGACACGAGGTGCGCAGCACCGCATGGCAGGCGCGCTTCTTGTCGCATACGCTGGCCGAGCGCTTGCATATTGCGGGTGCCATCCGCAGCGCCAGCCACGAGCGCCAGCGTTTTGACGGTGCGCTGCATGCCGATGTCGATGCCGCCGAAGCCCAGCGTTGGATGCAGCACGCCCAGGCCCCTGTGCTGGTGCACGGCCACACGCACCGCCCGGCCAGCCAGACATGGAAACCCGGCGCCACGCGCCACGTACTGAGCGACTGGGACCTGGACAACGGCCAGCGCGCCGAGGTGCTGCGTTTCAGCAGCCGCGGCTTCGAACGCCTGCCGGTCACCGCCTGACCACTTGAATCAGGGTCTGCGGCGGATGTTCAAACGGTTGATGCAAAAGGTTCAGGCACAGCGCGAGCGCTCGGCGCTGCAGCGCCGCGCCATCCCCGATGACCTGTGGAAGCGAACGCTGGTGCGCTACCCATTTCTGCAGCGTCGCAACCCCGACGACGCTGCCGAATTGCGCCGTCTGACCAGCCTGCTACTGGATCGCAAAGAGTTTTCCACCGCAGGCGACTTGCGCCTGACCGACGCCATGGCCGTGGCCATCGCCGCCCAGGCGGCGCTGCCGGTGCTGCGCCTGGGGGTTGCGGCTTACGACGGCTTTGTCGGCATCGTGGTGCACCCTGATCTGGTCAGCACACGAAGGCGGCACGAAGACGCCAACGGTGTCGTCCATGAATATGACGAGGTGCTGGCCGGCGAGGCCGTTCAAGGCGGGCCGGTGATGCTGTCTTGGCCCGACGTGCGTGCAGGCGGGCTTTCCAGCCACGGCTACAACGTCGTGATCCACGAATTTGCCCACGTGCTGGACATGGCCGACGGCCTGGCCGATGGCGTGCCGCCATTGCCACCCGGCCTTTCACAAGTGGCGTGGCGCACCACGCTGCATGCCGAGCTCGAGGCTTTTTCAGCCTGCGTGGACCGTGGCAATGAGACCGTGCTCGACCCTTATGCAGCCGAAGGCGCTGAAGAGTTCTTTGCTGTCGGCAGCGAATGCTTCTTCACGCACGCAGCGGCCATGAAAAAAGAGCATCCCGCGTGGTACGGAATGCTCTCGTTGTTCTACCGGCAAGACCCGGCTGAAGAAACGGTCCCGCCCCGGCGCCGCGACTGAACGCGGCGGCCGCGGGGCCTTCAGGCTGCGGCAGCTTCGGCGCGCGGCTTGTCGCTCTTCTTCGGCGGCTTGATGTCCAGCCGAACCTCTTCCTTGTCGTCGATGTCCACGCTGAGGCGGCCACCGTCAACCAGGCGCCCGAACATCAACTCATCGGCCAGCGCGCGGCGAATGGTGTCCTGGATCAGGCGCTGCATCGGCCTTGCACCCATCAGCGGGTCGAAGCCCTTCTTGCCCAGGAACTTGCGCAGTGCGTCGGTGAAGGTAACGTCCACCTTCTTCTCGGCCAGCTGGCCTTCCAGTTGCAGAAGAAACTTGTCAACCACGCGCAGGATGATGTCCTCGTCCAGCGCCCGGAAGTTCACGATGGCGTCCAGCCGGTTACGGAACTCGGGCGTGAACAGACGCTTGATGTCGGCCATCTCGTCACCCTGCTCGCGCTTGTTGGTGAAGCCAATGGTCGACTTGTTCATGGTCTCAGCGCCCGCGTTGGTGGTCATGATGATGATCACGTTGCGGAAGTCGGCCTTTCGCCCGTTGTTGTCGGTCAGCGTGCCGTGGTCCATGACCTGCAGCAGCACGTTGAAGACGTCCGGGTGTGCCTTCTCGATTTCGTCCAGCAGCAACACCGAGTGCGGCTTCTTGGTTACTGCTTCGGTCAACAAGCCACCCTGGTCAAAGCCGACGTAGCCCGGCGGCGCGCCGATCAGCCGGCTGACGGCGTGGCGTTCCATGTACTCCGACATGTCGAAGCGGATCATGTCGATGCCCAGCACGTAGGCCAGTTGCTTGGCCACTTCGGTCTTGCCCACGCCCGTAGGGCCACTGAACAGGAATGAACCGATGGGCTTGTCGGGCCGTCCCAGGCCCGAGCGCGCCATCTTGATGGCGGCCGCGAGGGCGTCGATGGCTGGGTCTTGGCCGAACACGACGCTCTTCAGGTCACGGTCCAGCAGCTTCAGCTTGCCGCGGTCGTCAGACGACACGCTGGCCGGCGGGATGCGTGCGATCTTCGCGACGATCTCTTCGACCTCGTTGCGCGTGATGGTCTTCTTGCGCTTGTTCACAGGCAGGATGCGCTGTGCAGCACCGGCTTCGTCAATGACGTCAATGGCCTTGTCGGGCAGGTGGCGGTCGTTGATGAATTTGGCCGACAGTTCGGCAGCCGCCTGCAGTGCGCCAACGGCGTACTTCACGCTGTGGTGTTCTTCGAAGCGCGACTTCAGGCCCTTCAGGATTTCCACCGTCTGTTCCACCGAAGGCTCGGTGACGTCGACCTTCTGGAAACGGCGCGACAAAGCAGCGTCTTTTTCGAAGATGCCGCGGTATTCGGTGAACGTGGTGGCGCCGATGCACTTCATGGCGCCGCTGCTCAGCGCGGGCTTCAGCAGGTTGCTGGCGTCCAGGGTGCCGCCACTGGCCGCGCCAGCACCGATGAGGGTGTGGATCTCGTCGATGAACAGCACCGCATTCGGGTTGTCCTTCAGCTGCTTGAGCACGCCCTTCAGCCGCTGTTCAAAGTCGCCGCGGTACTTGGTGCCGGCCAGCAGGGCACCCATGTCGAGCGAGTACACGGTGGCGTCGGCCAGCACTTCGGGCACGTCCTTTTCCGTGATGCGCCAGGCCAGACCTTCTGCGATGGCCGTTTTGCCCACGCCAGCTTCACCCACCAGCAGCGGGTTGTTCTTGCGGCGGCGGCACAGCACCTGGATGACGCGCTCGAGCTCGAGCTCGCGGCCAATCAACGGGTCGATCTTGCCGTCACGGGCCAGTTGATTCAGGTTCTGCGTGAACTGTTCCAGCGGCGAGCCCTTACCGTCGCCCGCGGCGCCGTCTTCCTTGTCGCTTTCGTTGCTGGAACTCTCATTGCCCTTGGTGGGCTCTGGTGGGTCGCTCTTCTTGATGCCGTGCGCGATGAAGTTCACCACATCCAGCCGCGTCACACCCTGCTGGTGCAGGTAGTACACCGCGTGCGAATCCTTTTCGCCGAAGATGGCCACCAGCACGTTGGCGCCGGTGACTTCCTTCTTGCCGCTGCCCGTGCTTTGCACATGCATGATGGCGCGCTGGATGACGCGCTGGAAACCCAGCGTGGGCTGCGTGTCCACCTCATCACTGCCGCCGACTGTGGGCGTGTTTTCCTTGATGAAGGTGGTCAGACTCTTGCGCAGGTCGTCGATGTTGGCTGCGCAGGCGCGCAGCACTTCGGCAGCCGACGGGTTGTCCAGCAACGCCATGAGCAGGTGCTCGACGGTGATGAACTCGTGGCGCTGCTGGCGTGCTTCCACAAACGCCATGTGCAGGCTGACTTCTAGCTCTTGCGCAATCATGCGGCCTCCATAATGCACTGCAAAGGGTGTCCTTCACGGCGAGCTGCCGTGAGCACCAATTCAACTTTGGTTGCGGCGACGTCCTTGGGGTAGACACCGCAAATTCCACGACCTTCGTGGTGAATCTTCAGCATGATGTGTGTGGCCGTGTCGGCATCGCGCTGAAAGAACTGCCTGAGCACCATGACAACAAACTCCATCGGGGTGTAGTCGTCATTGAGCAGCACGACCTGGTACAGAGAAGGCGGCTTCGTTCGGGCGGCTTTTCGCTCCGCCACAACAGCGCCACCCGTGTCGCGGCCCGGTAACACGCCGGGGTTGTTTCCGGGCGTGCTCGGCGAGTCGGGCTTGTTGGGGTTGGGAGGTGGTTCCTCAGGCATGCCTCATTCTATCGAGTTGGTCACAAATCACAGGGTTGCCAGACGCTGAAACCCCTTCTGTGTGATGTTGGCCCAAACCGCCGACCTTCAAGCCTGAAGCTGACGGGAATTTTCGGGACTGCTCGCGCCATGGTTCACTTGGCCGCCGCCAAAGGCGGTTTGACGGCCGACCACCCCCCACGATTGACGTACCCGGCAATATTGACGCACAAGAAAACTCGGGCGCAGAATTTCCCTATTCGAATGTCTGGGGTGGGCAGTATGGCCAAAGGCACAGTCAAGTGGTTCAACGATGCCAAAGGCTTCGGGTTTATCGAACCTTCCGATGGTGGCGCCGACGTCTTTGCACACTTCTCGGCGGTACAGATGGAAGGCTTCCGCACGTTGAAGCAGGGCAGCCTGGTCAGCTACGAGCTGGCGCAAGGCCCCAAGGGTGACCTGGCGCAGAACATCACACCGCTGGACAGCGACGGGCGCCCCTTGCCCAAAGGCCCTGAGGCCGACGTTCGCGCAGGGGCGGACTGACGCTCTTCGGGCCCATGGCCCGGCGCCTGCACCTGTAGAGTCGGGGTTCCCTGCAGGAGCCTCTCTCACATGGCCGACGGTTTCGACAGCACCACGGGCAAAGCCCGGTTGCATTACCCTTTTGAAGCGCCCCCCGCGCGCGGCCACACACTCGAAGTGGCGCCGGGTGTGCGGTGGATCCGCATGCCGCTGCCCTTCAGCCTGAACCACATCAACCTGTGGGCCCTGGACGACGGTGACGGCTGGGCGCTGGTGGACACCGGCATGCGAACCGACGATGCCGCTGCCGTGTGGCGCGAACTGTTTGCCAATGCACCCGACAACCGCGGTTTGACGCGGGTCATCGTCACCCACATGCACCCCGACCACATCGGCCTGTCCGGCTGGTTGACGCGCAAGTTCAACGTGCGGCTGTGGATCACGCAGCTGGAATACCTCAGCTGCCGCACGCTGGTGGCCGATACCGGCCGCGAGGCACCTGAAGATGCCTTGCGCTTTTACCGGCATGCGGGCTGGAACGAACAGTCGCTGGAAAACTACCGGGCCCGCTTCGGCAACTTCGGCCGCCACATCCACACACTGCCCGACAGTTTTGTGCGCCTGCGCGACGGCATGGAAATGGACATTGGCGGCCGCACCTGGCGCGTGATCGTCGGGCGCGGGCATTCGCCCGAGCACGCTTGCCTGTACTGCCCTGAACTGAAGGTGCTGATCTCTGGCGACCAGGTGTTGCCGCGGATTTCGTCCAATGTGTCGGTCTACCCGACCGAGCCCGACGCCAACCCGATGGCCGATTGGCTGGCCTCGCTGGACAAGTTGCAACAGCAGGTGCCCGACGATGTGCTGGTGCTGCCCGCCCACAATGAATGCTTTTATGGCCTGCACGCCCGCATTGAAGCGCTGCGCCGCGGCCAAGATGTGGCGTTGCAGCGCTTGCGCCGCACGTTGGCAGCACCCAAGCGGGCGGTGGATGTCTTCGGGGCTCTGTTTGCGCGCAACCTGGCCGAAGCTGACACGTCGCTGCTGGGCATGGCCACCGGCGAGAGCCTGGCCTGCCTGAACCTGCTGCTGCACAGCGGCGAGGCCATGTGCGAAACCGACAGTCACGGCGTGGGCTGGTACCGCATGCGGGGCAGCCCAGACGCCGGCGCACCTCAGGCCGATGTGGCCGATGTGACCGACGTGGCTGGCGCCCACTGAGCCCGGTTCACTGAGCTATGAACCGTTGCTGAAGTCGGGCATCGGCCAGCCCAGCAGTTCGGCCAGACGGCACACCACCCACTGCGCTTCGCGCGCCGACACCACCGGTTGGGGTGCGCTGGCCAAGGCGTCACGCATGCGTTCCAGCACCGTGCCCTCGTCCAGACCCAAGTCCCATTGCGTGTGGCGAGCAGGGTCCATCAGCATCTGCGCCAGATCGTCACAGAACTCGTGGCGCTCCGAGATTTCGGCCCAGCCGGCCGTGGGCTTGCTGCGGCCCGGCACCAGGTGCAGGGCCATGAAAGAAGGGGGAATGGGAATCGGGCTGCCGGTGTCCATCCGGTCATTGTGGCTCTCAGACGGGCGGCGCACCGTGCCCCCGCCCAGCAGGGCTGGGTGGGGGCAGTTGCAGCCGGGCCTGCTGGGTCAGGTGGTTTCCTGTTCCTGCAGTTGACGCCACATCACCTTGCCTGAACCGCTCTTGGGCAAGGCTTGCACAAACTGCACCAGGCGGGGCACCTTGTAGACGGCCATGTGTTCGCGTGCCCAGTCCATGATGTGCTGCTCGGTGGTGTCGGCCGGCGCGGTGGCGCGCAGCACCACCACGGCCTTCACGGTTTCGCCGCGGTAGCTGTCCTTCGCGGCAATGACGCAGGCTTCCTGCACCAGCGGGCACTGGTAGAGCAGCAGTTCCACTTCACTGGGCCAGACCTTGTAGCCGCTGGCGTTGATCATGCGCTTGAGCCGGTCGGTGATGAAGAAGTAGCCCTCTGCGTCGCGGCGGCCCATGTCGCCGGTGCGGAAAAAACGCTTGCCGTCGATGTCGATGAAGGCCGCTCGTGTGGCCTCGGGGTGGCGCCAATAGCCTTTGAAGACCATGGGCCCGTGCGTGACGATCTCGCCGCTTTCGCCGGCCGGCAGTTCCTGCAGGGTGTCCGGGTTGATGATGCGGCTGTCGGTGCCGAAGATGGGGATGCCCAAGCACTGCAGTTTGGCGTGCTCGGGCGGGTTGGCGTGGGTTGGTGCTGCCGTTTCCGTCAGGCCGTAGCCTTCTGCGAAGCTGATGCCGAATTCGTCGAGCAGCCGCTGCGCCACGGCCTGAGGCATGGCCGCACCGCCGCCCGACACATAGCGCAGGCTGGACAGGTCGAACTGCCGGTAGTTGGGGCTGCCGAACAGGTCGATGATCATCGTGGGGATGCAGGTCCAGTGCGACACCGCATGGCGCGAAATCAGACGCCCTGCCAGTTCGCGGTCCCAGCGCGGCAACAGCACCACGGTGCAGCCCAGGTAGACCGACATCAACACCCCGTAGACCATGCCGGTGATGTGGAACATGGGCACCACGCCCAGGCTGACCGATTCCGCGCTGGCATGGCCCCACAGGCCGCCGCCCACCACGTTGTGCATCAAGGTGCGGTGCGTGTGGATGCAGCCCTTGGGCATGCCGGTGGTGCCGCTGGTGTAGGGCAGCAGGGCCATGTCGTCGGGGCCCGCGGTGGCAGGCCCGGGCCGGTGGCCGGCGGCCAGCGCGTCGGCCCAGCGCACGGTGCCTTCGGGCAACGTGGGGTTGGCTTGCAACCACTGCATCACAGCCGGCGGTGGTGCTTCTTCGGGCAGCACGGTTTCGGGCATGGCGTCGGTCATGCGCGTGGCCACCACGTGCAGCGCACGCTCATCAGCCGGCAGCGTCACGTTGGCTTCAGCCACCAGCGCCGCCAGGTCGGCGGTGGTCAGCACCACACGGGCTTGCGAGTCGCCGATGCAATGCGCCAGCTCTTGCGCACGGTTCATCGGGTTCACCGGCACCACCACCGCGTTGGCGCGCTGCACCGCATAGAAGGCCACCACGAACTGCGGGCAGTTCTGCATGTAGACGATGACGCGGTCTCCTGCTGCCACGCCCCGGGCCTGCAGCCAGCCGGCCAGTGCTTCGGCCTGTGCGTGCAGGGCCGAGAAAGACAAAGCACGCCCCAGGAACTGGTAGGCCGCTTTGGTGGGGTAGCGACGGGCGGTGACTTCCAGGTTGAACCAGAGGCTCGTTTCGGGCACGGCCAGTTCGGTGGGCAGTCGCTTGGGCCAGGCGGCGGCGTGGGGACGGGTGTCGCTCAGCGGCAAGGTGAACTCCGTTGCTGGGTTGGCGTTGGGTCGTGAACGGGTGGCCGTGGCTGTCCTCCAGCCTTCGCTGGTACTGCCGCAGCTGCCGTCAGCACCGGCCAGCAGCCCGGCGCCGCGTTCGGTGGGCTAATCGCGTTTGGCGTCTTTTCGCCAGGCTTGGCAGTCGGCGTGGTTGGCAAAACTGCCCCGCAGGCATTCACGCTCCATGCAGACAAAACGGGCCACCGGGTTGCGGCCGGCGCATTTGCTTTCGGGGCCGGCGGCACTGGAAACCGGGGCGTCGGTGGCTGCTGGCTTGGCCGATGGCGCGGCCGATGTGGCCGGGGCTTGTGCGTTGGGCGCTGGCCCGTAAGCGTTGGCACCGGCACCACCCTGGACCGCCGTAGCGGGAACGGCTACGGCCTCGCCCGCCGGCGCCAGCCGCGAGGGTGTTGCCGCCCCTTCGGTGGGCGTTTTGCCCGCCGTTGCGGCCGGCCCGTTGGCGTTGCGGGATGCCGGTTTCACGGCGGGCGTCTGCGCCTGCTGTGCGGGCTTGGGAGTCGGTTCCTTGGCCGCGCTTTGCGACGGCACGGCACCGGCCACAGGCGAGGCAGACGGCGGGCTGACAGCCGACGGCGTCGAAGTTGGGCCAGCTGCTGCCGATGGCGCCGGCATGGCGGCTGGGGGCTCAGCAGTGACCTTTGCGGTGTCGCCTGCAATGGCCGGCGCAGCGGGGGCCGGCAGCGATGTGCCAGCAGCCACCGTGGGGCCGGATGACGGCTTTGGCCACAGCGCAAAAACAGCTACGGCCAGTGCCGCCACCGCAGCAGCGGCCAGGGGCCACACGGGTCGGCGCGTAGCAGGCGGCGAAACCGCTTCAGACCGCTGGGCCGACATGGGCGCCGGCTGCGGCGGCAACGCGGACTGCACAGCAGCCGGCGGAGCAGGGGCCACAGCCGCTGCCGCCGGTGCGGTGATCGCAACCGGGCCGGTGACTGGTGCGGGAATTCGCGCGGGAACTGGCGCGGATTCTGGTGACCTTGGGATCACCAACGTCGCGTCGTCGCCGGCCGTCAGGCCCCTTGGCAGCACCTGTGTGGTGTCCCAGGCATTGGTTGCCGGTTCCACGATGAAGGCCGCGGGAACGGCGCGATCACCCAACAAGACCTGGCGCAGTTCGGCCACGTTCTGGGGGCGGTCCACCGGCTTGGGTGCCAGCATCCAGTCCACGAGCTGGAGAAAAGCCGGGCTGAAACCGGGCAGGCCCAGGCCCGCGAGTGGGGCCGATTCATCAAACACGGCGCGCGCCGTGGCAGGTGCCGGGGGCTTGCCCAGCAGCACGTAATGCATCGTCGCGCCCAGGGCATAGAAGTCGGTCCAGGGGCCCTGCTTCACGGCTCCCGTCTCGGCGTATTGCTCAATGGGCGCATAGGCGGGCTTGAGGATGGCAGTGAGCGTCTGCGTCTTGTCGCTGAGCACACGCCGTGCTGCGCCGAAGTCCAGCAGCACCGGGTGGCCATCGGGCTCGATCTGGATGTTGTCGGGTGCAATGTCGCGGTGGTAAACGCCTTCGCCATGGAGCCGCTCCAGCGCGCCCAGCAGGTCGCCCAGCATGCTGCGCAGCGTGGCCTCATCGGGCGTGCGGCCAAGTTCGGCACGCAGTTCCTTCAAGGTGCGGCCCCGCATCACCGGCATGGCCATGTAGGCGGTTCCGTTGGCTTCCCAGAAGCGCAGCACCTTCAACAGCGACGGGTGATCAAAGCGGGCCAGCAGCCGCGCTTCGTTGACAAAGGAACGCAGGCCCAGCGCAAAGGTCTCGGCGTCGGACTGCGAGCGCAGCGACACGTGCATGGTCTCGGTGCGGCCGGCCAGCGAAGCCGGCATGTATTCCTTCACCGCCACTTCGCGCTCCAACGCGTGGTCAAAGGCCAGGTACACGATGCCGAAACCGCCCACGCCCAGCAGGCCGCGCAGCTCGAATTCACCCAGCCGGGTGCCCACGGGCAAAGCACTGGCGTCTTGCGCGCGGGGTGCAGCGGGGCCGGATGACGACATGCAAAGAGCTTAGCAGGCTTGGCGTGGCGCTCAGCCCGCGCTTTTGGGGGGTGCGACGCCCGGCGGAGGGCAACCGCGGCACACGACCAGAAGCGGTGGCCGCTTATGCTTCAGGCCATGCAGACATGGAGGGTGGTGCACGAAGACGCGGACCTGCTGGTGGTGGACAAACCCAGCGGTCTGCTGTCGGTGCCCGGGCGGGGCCCGGCGGGCGAAGTGAACCTGGTGGCGCAGGTGCAGCAGCGCTACGCCAACGTGCTGGTGGTGCACCGGCTGGACATGTCCACCTCGGGACTGATGCTTTTTGCGCGCAACCTCGACGCGCAACGCGCGCTGAACCACGCCTTCGAACGCCGGCAGGTGGCCAAGCGCTACGAAGCCGTGGTGCAGGGCTGGCCCGCCGAGGACCATGGCAGCTGCAACGCGCCGATGCGGCTGGACTGGCCCGCGCGACCGCGGCAGGTGGTGGACTGGGAAGCCGGCAAACCGTCATTCACGCGCTGGCGGGTGCTGGGCCGCCACGGAACGGACGACGCACGCACCGCACGCATGGCGCTGGAACCAGTGACCGGTCGCTCGCACCAGCTGCGGGTGCACATGCAGACGCTGGGCCACCCCATCTTGGGCGACGAGTTGTACGGCACGCCCCCGGGGCCCGGCGAAAGGCTGCTGCTGCACGCCGCGAACCTGCGCGTGCAGCACCCGGCATCGGGGACCGAGATGCACTTCGAGAGCGCAGCGCCGTTTTAGGCGTGCCACGGTGCGGACGAAGCGCCTGGCACGCCCCACGGGCCCGGTCGCAGCCCGCTCAGCCCTTCACCCAGACCGCCACGTCGTCTTTGAGCCGCCGCAGGTCGGCCTGCCGCGTGTACATCATGTGGCCGGCGTCGTAGTAGCCATGCTGCACGCGTGCGGCCACGGCGGGCGGCAGGTCCAGTTGCGCCAACGACCAGTCGCTGGCGCCGTAGGGCGTGCCCAGGTCGTAGCGGCCGCTGGCGACCAGCACCTTCAGGTGCGGATGCCGGCGCAGCGCAAGCGCCAGGTCGGGGCTGGTGGACGTGAAGCCCGCGCCGGTCTTGCCGCCGCGGTTCCAGTTCCAGGCCGGGCCCACGCTGTGGTTCAGCACCTCGTAACGCTGGTCCAGCGACACCCCCAGCGTGTCGCGGAAATAGTGCATGGCGGCCATGGTGTACGGCGCGGCGATGGCCTCGATGCCGGGGTCGAATTCCCAGGTGCGCGTTCTGCTGGCCGCCATGGGGCCGGTGGCGCGCGAATCGAGTCGGCCCACCATCAGACCGCGGCTGCGCAGTGCTTCGAAGAAGTAGGTCTGGTCGCTGATGCGCAGGTTCTTCTCTTCCACCAGCGCCCTCGGCAGGCCCGTCAATTCCGACAGCCGGCGCGCCACGCGTGCGCGCTGGGTGGTGCCCAGCCGCGCCCCCGCGTGCAGGGTCGCCACGTAGTCGGTCATCACAAATTCCTCGGCCGCCGTGCGTGCTGCCTCGGCGCTGCCACCCAGCCGGCCCTTGAGCAAACCGTGAAACTGCGACGTGGCGGCAAAACCGGGCAGGAACAGCGCGTAAGGCAGGTCGTTGGCGGGTGCGAATTCCAACGACTGCAGGTCCATTGCACAAGACACCAGCACCAGACCGCTGAGCGCAATGCCCAGGTCCTGCAACTGCTTGGCAATGCCGGCACCGCGCGTGGTGCCATAACTTTCACCGGCCAGGTACAGCGGCGAGCCCCAACGCTGGTGGCGGGTGAGCCACAGGCGCACGGTCTCGGCCAAGGCTTCGATGTCCCCGTCCACCGACAGCATCTTCTTGCGGGCTTCGTCGCTGGCCGTCACCGACCAGCCGGTGTGCGGCGGGTCGATGAACACCAGGTCAAAGTGCTCGAACCAACTGTGCGGGTTGTCCTGCACGGCATAGGGCGGCAGCGGCATGCTGCCGTCGTCGGGCACGACCACGCGCTGCGGGCCCAGGGCGCCGAGGTGCAGCCACACCGAAGCCGATCCGGGCCCGCCGTTGAAGGCGAAACACACGGGCCTTTGACCGGGTGCCACACCTTTTTGCAGGTAGGCGGTGGCCATGATCGCGGCTTCGGGCTCGCCCCGGGGCCCGTCGAGCGCACCGGCCAACACGGGCAGGAATTCAACCCGCGCTTCGTACGGCAGGTCGCCGCTGTGCAACCGCGAAAGGCCTTGGCTGACCCATGCTGGCATGGCCAGCAGCCGGTCGACCTGGTCGCGCTGGCGCTGGGCGGCGTCGGGGCGCTGTGGCGCAGGTGCTGCCGGGCCCGGGACCGGCGGGGTGGTAGTGGCTTCGGCCATGGGGTGCTGCCCTGGAATTGGAATAGAGCGGGTGTGACGCAGTGGGCGAACTACACACCGGCAGAAAGCAACTGCGCGTAGCGGCCCAGGTCGACATTGCCGCCGCTGATGATGACGCCCACACGTTCGCCCCGGGCCTGCACCACGCCGTCCAGCAACGCCGCGGCGGCCAGGCAGCCCGTGGGTTCGACCACCATCTTCATGCGCTCGGCGAAGAAACGCATGCTGTTCACCAGTTGCGCGTCGGTGACGGTGACGATCTGCGGCACCAGGCGCTGTATGACGGCGAAGGTCAGCTGCCCGCTGTGCTGCGTCTGCGCACCGTCGGCAATGGTCGTGGGTGTGTCGATGTGCACGATGCGGCCCAGGGCCAGGCTTCGCTGCGTGTCATTGCCCGCCTCGGGCTCGACGCCAATGACCTGCACGCCCGGGCTCAGCGCATGCGCAGCCACGGCGCAGCCAGCAATCAGGCCGCCGCCGCCCAGGCACACCAGCAGGCGGTCCAGTGGGCCCACCTCGTCAATCAGCTCGGCCGCCGCCGTGCCCTGCCCGGCCATCACGTGGGCATGGTCGTAGGGCGGAATCAGCGTCATGCCCCGCTCGCCAGCCAAACGCTGGCCGATGGCTTCGCGGTCTTCGGTGTAGCGGTCATACAAGACCACCTCGCCGCCCGCCTGACCCGCCTGGTAGCCGCGCGTGGCCGCCAGCTTGGCAGCGGGCGAGTCGTGCGGCATCACCAGCACCGAAGGCATGCCGAGCAGGCGAGCCGACAGCGCGATGGCCTGGGCGTGGTTGCCTGAAGAAAACGCGATGACGCCACCCCGCCGCTGTTCGGGCGTGAACTGCGACAGCGCATTGAATGCACCGCGGAACTTGAAGGCACCCATGCGCTGGAAGTTTTCGCACTTGAAGAAAACCTGGGCGCCAGTGCGCTGATCGGCAGTGGTGGACCGCAGCACCGGCGTGCGGTGGGCCACGCCTTTCAGCCGCGCCGCAGCCGCCGTGATGTCGGCGGGGCTGATGGGCAGCCCGGCCAGGCTGGGCGGTGCGGAGGGCGCGGGGTTCGTCACGGCAAGGGGCCTTTCGGGGTAGATCAGGTGCAGGGAATGATGTCGCCTCAGGGGCCCTGGAAACCCTGCTGCCGGAAGGTCAGCACCAGCGTGTCCCGCCACGCTGCCGTGCCGGCCTGCTGGTTCTGGATGGGCGTGCTTTCATGCACAACGCGCTCATCGTCCAGCAGCAGCGCGCTCCAGGGTTCGTTCAGCGTAAAGCGCACGCCCTGGGGCCCCTGGGCCTCAAACACCCGCGTTTCACCACCCTTGACGTTGTGGCGCTGAACCATCAGCACCACCACCAGGTCCACGCCGTCACGGTGTGCCCCTTCGGGTGTGGGCCTGCCAATGCCGCCTTCGGTGGTGATGCGGAAAGGGTGGGCCTCGACGTACCACGGGTGGTTCGACCCTGCCCCGCGCAGGCCGCTGGCCACGCCAGCAAAGCCGGCCAGCAAGCGTTGCCAGCCTGGGTGCTGCGCCCACTCGGGTGGCATGGGTTCGAACCAGCGCTCGAAACCCCCGTGCAGCGCGTTGTAGTCCACCGGCTGCCAGTGGGCGCGGTGTTCCACCTGGTTGACCTGCTGGCCCTGCACCACAAAACAGCTGTGGCGCCGCAGCCGGTAACGGCCACCGTCGCGGAGGTGCTGGTCGGGTGGCAGGCCGTGCCAAAAGTCGTGCCAGGCGTGCAGGTCGGCCGCAGGCACGCTGCACAGCGAGCTGACCGCGTTCGCTTCAAGAACCGCCCACCCGGCCTGCGCCAGCTGCTGCGGCAGCGCAGCCGGCGCCGTCAATGGGGGGGTGGGGCTCATCGGCCGCGCAGGTGCTGCGGGATCCGGGCGAAGTGCAGGCGACCCATCATGCCTGGCCCTCGCCGAAACGTTGTTCCATGTAGGCCAACAGCGTGCGCAACGTCTGCGCTTCACCGCCAGCAGGCCGGCCCGGGCGCGAGCCCTGGTTCCAGGCAAACAGGTCGATGTGCAACCAGTCTTGTCCAGCGGGCACGAAATCGTCCAGGAACAGGGCCGCCGTCACCGCGCCGGCCATCGGGCCCGAACCGGTGTTCACGATGTCGGCGATGTCGCTTTCGATGCTGGCGTGATACGGCGCCCACAACGGCATGTGCCACAACGGGTCGTGCAATGCCAGGCCTTGGTCAACCAGCGCACGGGCCACCGCGCTGTCGCGGCAAAACAGGGCAGGCAGTTGCGGGCCCAAGGCCACGCGGGCAGCGCCGGTCAGCGTGGCCAGGTCGATCATCAAAGCCGGCTTGCTCTCGGCGCCATAGGCCAGCGCATCACACAGGATGACGCGGCCTTCGGCGTCGGTGTTGCCGATCTCGATGTGCAGGCCCTTGCGCGTCTTGAACACGTCGCCTGGCCTGAAGGCGTTGCCGGCAATGGCGTTTTCCACCGCCGGGATCAGCAGCTGCAGCCGCACGGGCAGCTGCAGCGCCATGATCATCTGCGCCAGCCCCAAGGCGTTGGCCGCACCGCCCATGTCCTTCTTCATCAGGCGCATGCCGTCGGCGCTCTTGATGTCCAGGCCACCGCTGTCAAAACACACGCCCTTGCCCACCAGCGTGACCAGCGGGTGCTTGGCCTGGCCCCAGTTCATTTCAATCAGGCGCGGCGCGCAGCTGGCGCTGGCGGCGCGGCCCACGGCATGCACCGCCGGGAAGCCGGCCTTCAGCAACTTGTCGCCCACCGTCTGCTTGAAGGTGGCGCCGTGCTGCTTCGCCACCATTTCCACAGCCTGAGCCAGCTGGGCCGGGCCCATGTGTTCGGCCGGTGTGTTGATCAGGTCGCGGGTGGAAGCCATGGCCGCCGCCAGCACCAGGCCGCGTCGCGCGGCCGAGGTCGGTGCAATCACCAGTTGTGCTGGCGCGCGGCGTCCCGGCTTGTACAGGTCAAAGCAGTAGCTGCCCAGTTCCCAGGACAGTGCAGCGGCCATGGCGTCCAAGTTCAACGCCCCCGGCTCGGCACCGGCCAGGTGATAGCGGCCCGGCGGCAGTGCACGCGGAAGTGCAGCCAGCGCCCAGGGGTGTGCGGGCCCCTGCACGCCTGCCCACACGGCCAGCACTTCACCGCCCGCACCCGGCAGCAGTGCATGGCTGTCGGGCGCGCCTTCAAAGCCCACGCTGTGCAGCCAGCGCGAAGCGGCGGGGGGCAGGTGGGCTGCCGCGTCCGCAAAGCCGGCACGGTCCACCACATGCAAAGGCACGCTGCCCTTGGGCGCGGCGCCGCGCGCCGTCTTTGCCAGTTCAACCGTCATGTCTGGGGCCTGTGCAGCTGTTGTTCAAGGTCGCAATGATGCCCACTTTCGGGCCGCCGCCGGGCCCTGCGCAATGAAGGCCGTTGGGCCAGGCCCTGCCAAGTGGTGGCGGCATAGGCAGCGGCCGGAGTGTCCCAGCCGCAGATCGGCGGACCCGCTTGCGCGTGTGGCGCCGCCACACTGCAATTCGTAGCAGCGCTCTGGCGCAGGCCAAGCTTCCGGCGCAGCATGAAGTCCTGACCCCACCAAAGTGGCCCACATGTCCCGACGTTCAGCCCTGATCAGACCGCTGCACGACTGGACCGAGGCCATTGTCATGCCGTTGAAAGCGCTGTTGGTTGTGGGCCTGTGCGACCGGTTCGACGCCTGGGTGGCCCGGCAGCAACCGGGCGCGGCCGAGGTGCTGCAAAGCCTGCGCGCGTCGCGGCCCCGCGGGCCGGTTTGACGCTGGCCTACAAGACCTGCAGCGCAGGCAGCGCGCTGGCCGTGCAGGTCAGCGCCCAGTTGATGCCAAAAGCCTTGACCTGAACGGTCAGCCGGGGGTCAGCGCAGCGGCGCGCTCGACATGCCATTCCAGCAGCGGGTGCATATTGCGCATCGACATCCAGTGCAGGTGAATCAGCCCCAGCAGGCCGTTGCGGTGCAGTTCCAGAATCTGGGCATCCGGCAGGTTGCGCACCTTTTCCTCGTCCACCACCAGGAAGCCGTCCACCGTGTGCTTGCGGCCACCGGGCAGCGTGGCGTCAAACCGCATGTCGCGCAGCAGGTCCAGTTCCTGCAGACGCATGCACACGGCACGTGTGCGCTGGATTTCCACCTCCAGCTCTTCCAGTTGCTTTTGCACGCGCTTGAGCCATTCGGTGGCCTGGCCCTCAGCGTCAAACATCGCTTCGCCTTCGGTTTCGTTGGCACCTTCATAAGCCATGTCCACGCACAGCGCCAGGCGCTCATCGTCCACGCGCGCCATGCAGAAAGGGTACATGCGCATCACCGCCGGCATGTAGCGGCCGCGCCAACGTTCGCCCACCAGGAACAGGTTCTCGGCCTGCGAGACACCAAACACCGCAATGGGGGCCACCGGTTCAGAAGCATCGGCGTCCTTGCTCGACTTCACGAAAACGATGGGAAATTCGCGGCAAGCGTCTGCAAATTCGTTGGCCGCCACGAACAGCGCGTTCAACTTGCTGCTGACCGACCAGTCCTGCACCGGCAGGCGCAGCTTCAGCTTGCGGTGGGTGACGCTGTCCAGCCCCGTGGGCTGCGTGTGCATGTTGTTGATGATCATGAATCTTCTCCAGGGGTTTCAACTTTTTGTACCAGTACCTTGTCCACGCGCTTGCCGTCCAGGTCCACGACTTCGAAGCGCCAACCGTCCCACAGCACCGTGTCGGCGGTTCGGGGCAGGCGCCCCAGCAGCAGCATCACCATGCCGGCCAGCGTGTTGTAGCGCCCGCGGTCTTCTTCGGGCAGTTCCTTGATCTCCAGCCGGTCCTTCAGCTCGGGCACCGGAATCAGCCCGTCCAGCAGCCAACTGCCGTCTTCGCGCTTCACGGCCCAGGCGTCGTCGTCGGTCTGTGCGCCGAATTCACCGGTGATGGCTTCGAGCAGGTCACGTTCGGTGATGACACCCTGCACGGCGCCGTACTCGTCAACGACGAAGACGATATCGGTTGCAGCCAGCTTGAAGTGTTCCAGCAGTTCCATGCCCGACAGCGTTTCGGGCACAAATACCGGGGCTTGAAGGTGTTGGCCGAGTTCGGGCTTCTCACCGCGCGCCAGCGGCTGCAGCAAGGCCGCTGCCGACAGCACGCCGCGCACGTCGTCCAGCGACCCGCGGCACACCGGAAACCGCGTGTGGCCGCTGGTGGCCATGCGCGAGAGCAACGTGTCAAGCGGGTCTGACTCGTCCAACCACACGATCTCGGCACGCGGAATCATCATGCTGCCGATCTGGCGGTCGTCCAGCCTGAACACGTTGCGCACCATCTGGTGTTCCTGCGCTTCGATCACACCCGCGTCCACGCCCTCTTCCAGGCTGGCGGCAATCTCTTCCTCCGTCACCGACCGCGACGGCCCGGCCTTGATGCCCAGCAGTTTCAGCACGCCTTCGGTACACAGGCTGAGCAAGGCCACCAGCGGCCGCGTGGCGGTGGACAGCAGGTTCATGGGGCGCGCGGCCAGGCGCGCCACGGTTTCGGGGTACATCTGCCCCAGCCGCTTGGGTACCAGTTCGCCGAAGATGATGGTCAGTATGGTGATCAACATGACCACCAGCGCCGTGGCGCCCATGCCCGCCGACCTTTCGGCCCAACCGAAGGTTTGCGCAAGCCAGTGGCCCAGCGGCTGCGAAAACGCCGCTTCGCCCACGATGCCGTTCAGCACGCCGATGGACGTGATGCCGATCTGCACCGTGGACAGGAACTTGGTCGGGTTGTCGTGCAGGTCCATTGCCGCCGCGGCGCCAGGTTCCTGGGCTTCCACCATCACTTGCAAGCGTGCTTTGCGGCTGGCCGTCAGGCCCATTTCCGACATGGCGAACAGGCCATTGAGCAAGATCAGAAATACAAGCAGGGCCAGATCCATGGGTGCCGCCGGCCCATGGGGCGGCGGTGTCAGCGGAAACGGCCGGGAGCGTAGCAGAATCGGCTGATGATTCTTTTGGTCGGTGACGTGCAAGGCTGCGCCCAAGCGCTGGACCGTTTGTTGGCACAAGCCGGGTTTTCGTCGTCGCGCGACCATGTGGTGTTGCTGGGCGACCTGGTGAACCGCGGGCCCGACTCGCTGGGCGTGCTGCGCCGCGTGGCCGCCTGGGGCAGCGCCGCCACCTGCCTGTTGGGCAACCACGACCTGCACCTGCTGGCTGTGGCACACGGCGTGCGCAAGCTGCACAAGGGCGACACCTTTGCCGATGTGCTGGCCGACGCGCAGGCGCCGCATTGGCTGGCCTGGCTGGCGCAGCAACCGCTGGCGCATCTGCAAGAAGGCTGGCTGTGCGTGCACGCGGGGCTGGTGCCGCAGTGGACTACCGAAGAAACCATGGCGCTGGCGGGCGAGGTGCAGGCGGTGCTGCGCGGGCCGGGCCTGGGTGACTTCCTGGCCCAGATGTACGGCGACGAGCCCAACCAGTGGCACCCCACCTTGCAAGGCATCGCCCGCTGGCGCCTGGTGGTCAACACGCTGACCCGCATCCGCTTTTGCAACGATGAAGGCGTGATGGACTTCAAGACCAAGGAAGGCGCCGGTGCAGCACCCGCAGGGTTCAAGCCCTGGTATGAAGTGCCCGGCAGACGCACCGCAGGCCAGCCCATCGCGTTCGGGCACTGGAGCACGTTGGGCCTGATCAACCAACCCGACCTGCTGTCGCTGGACACCGGCTGCGTCTGGGGCGGCGCCCTCAGCGCCATGCGCGTGGACGGTGGCCGGCGTGAACTGTTGCAGGTGCCTTGCCTGCAGGCGCAGCGCCCGGGCGCCTAGAATCCCGCGTCGACAACAGGAAGCGTGGCAGAGTGGTCGATTGCACCGGTCTTGAAAACCGGCGGCTCGCAAGGGCCCGTGAGTTCGAATCTCACCGCTTCCGCCAGCCCATCAGGTGCCCTGCACCACCGCCCCGGCGCCCGCGCCTGACAGGCGCCACCAAGGCGGTAGCAGCGCCGCCACATCACGGCGGCCGTAGCGCTCGTCCATCAGCCACAGCCAGCCGCGGTCTTCGGGTGTGCGCAGCACGCGGCCGGCGGCCTGCACCACCTTCTGCAGGCCGGGCACCAGGTCGGCGTAACCGTGGCCTGCGCCAAACAGCGCGTCGAGCCGCTGGCGAAACTGGTCCTGCAGCGGCGACACAGGTGGCAGGCCCAGCGTGGCGATGAAAGCGCCCACCAGGCGGCGGCCCGGCAGGTCCACGCCTTCCGCAAACGCGCCACCCAGCACCGCGAAGGCAATGCCCTGCCCTTCGGGCACGAAGCGCGCCAGAAAGGCCTGCCGGGCCGCGTCGTCCATGGCCGGTTGTTGCCGCCACTGCGGCACCCCGGCATGGCGAAGCGACAGCGCGTCGGCCGCCTGTTGCAGGTAGTTGAAGCTGCTGAAAAAAGCCAGGTAGTTGCCGGGGTGGGCCTCGAACTGGCGCGCCATCAGGTCCACCACCGCTGCCAGCGAAGCGCTGCGGTGCGGAAAGCGGGTGGACACCGCGCGCGCGACCTGCACCTGCAGGTGTTCGGGCGGGAAAGCCGGCGGCACGTCGATCCAGCCGGTGTCGGCGGGCAGGCCCAGCAGGTCGCGCTGGTAGTCCTGCGGCGCCAGCGTCGCTGAAAACAGCACCACGCTGTGGCACACCTCGAAGCGGGGTTTAAGAAAGGGCGCGGGCACGATGTTGCGCACCGACAGCGTGGCCCGTGGAACGTCGCTGTCGAACAGCCCGCCCGCTGCGGCGGTGCCTGCGTGGCGTTGCAGGTCCAGCAGCGAATGGCTGCCAAAGCGGTCCAGCGCCTTTTGCATGCGCAGGGCTTCGAAATAGAAGTTCAGCACCGGGCCAGTGGCCAGGGGCTGTGACTGCACATGGTCGCCCAGCGCGCCCACCAGCTCCTGCAGCGCGTCGGCCACGGCCTCGGGTGCGTCGTCGTAAGCCACATAGTCGCTGGCCTGGGCCCGCGCGATTTCACCCAGCGCCTGCAACAACCTTGCAAACCGGGGCTGCAGGCCGGCCGGCGCCAGTTCACCCGCAGCCTGCACGGCGGCAGTGGCGAGCGACGCGCTGTACATCTGGCGCGTGCGGTCCACCAGGTTGTGCGCCTCATCCACCAGCAAACCGATGCGCCAGCCCTGTGACTGCGCCAGCGCATACAGCTGGCCGCTAGGGTCGAAGGCGTGGTGCACATCGCCCACCACCACGTCGGCCCAGCGCAGCAGTTCCTGGCCCAGGTAGTAAGGGCAGATGCCGTGCTGCAGCGCCACGCGCCGCTGCGCCGCCGGGTCCAGCCAGCCGGCGGCCACGGCGTCTTCGCGGGCCGCGGGCAAGCGGTCATAGAAACCGCGCGCCAGCGGGCAGGCGTCGCCGTGACAGGCCTTGCCGGGGTGTTCGCAAGCCTGTTCCTTGGCCACCAGGGCCAGCACGCGCAGCGCGCCGGTGTGCTGGCGCACCTGCTGCAGCGCGTCCAGCGCCGTGGCGCGGCCGGTGCCCTTGCAGGTCAGGTAGCCAATCTTGTCCAGACCCTGGCCGGGCATGGCGCGCAGCATCGGGAACAGTGCGCCCAGGGTTTTGCCGATGCCGGTGGGCGCCTGGGCCAGCAGGCAGCGGCCGTTCACCGCCGTGCGGTACACGGCCTCGGCCAAGCTGCGCTGGCCGGGCCTGAATGGGGCAGACGGGAAGGGCAGCGTCATCAAGGCCGCGTCGCGCGCGGCGCGGTGCTGTGCTTCCTGTTGCGCCCAGGCCAGGAACCGGCTGCAGCGGCCGGCCAACTGGGCCTGCAATTCGGCAGCTGTGGCGGGCTGCGTCAGCACGGTTTCCTGCTGCGTGGCAGCGTCCACATACACCAGGGCCAGCTCCACCTGCTGCAGCCCGCGTTCAGCGCACAGCAGCGCGCCATAACTCTGCAGTTGCGCCCAGTGCAGGTGGCGTCGGTTCTCGGCCATCGCATCGGGTGGGCCGCGCAGGGTCTTGATCTCTTCCAGGCGGTTGTGCTGCGGGTCGTAGCCGTCGGCCCGACCGCGCACGCGCAAGCCGTCAAAGATGCCCTGCAACGCCACTTCGCATTCGTGCGCCGGGCCGCGACGTGCCTGCACAGCCGCCTGCATCTGCTGGCCTTCCAGAGCCGTGGCGCTGGGCGTGAAGCGGCGGTCGAGGTCGCCGTGCTTGGCTGTGAATTCGCACAGGCTGCGGACCGAGACGGTGTAGTGCGCAGCGGCGGCCCGGCCGCCCTCAGCCGCCTGTTCGGCGACCGCGCTATCAGGCGCGGGTGCTGGCGGGCTGTCCTTGGCCCGCGGCAACTGCAGGCTCATGCCGGACCTGCCGGCCTTTCTGTCGTGGCCAGCAGTTCGTCCACCGCGGCACGGCTGGGCACGCTGCTTTGTGCACCCAGAACGGTGCAAGCCAGCGCTGCGGCGGCGCTGGCGCGCCGCACCGCCGCTGCCATGGGCTGGCCGGCTGACAAAGCCGCCACCAGGGTGCCGCAGAAGGTGTCGCCCGCGCCCGTGGTGTCCACCACCGGAACGGCAAAGGCCGGGACGTTGGTCATCTGGCCAGCATGCCACAACAGGCAGCCCCGGGCACCGAGCGTGACGACGACGGTGGCCACCGCAAGCGACTGGACCGCAGCCAGCACGTCCCCTGCCCCTGCGCGGCCCCCAGCCAGCACCTGCAGTTCGCCTTCGTTGACCACCAGCACATCCACCCCCGCAAGCAAAGCTGGCGGCAGGGGCTGCGCAGGGGCGGCATTCAGCACCACGCCAACGCCCGCCTGCCGCGCGGCTTGCACGCACGCGGCCACCGTAGCCAGTGGAATTTCCAACTGCAGCAGCAGATGGCTCACACCGTGCAGCGGCGGCAGGTGTTGCGGCAGCAGCGCGTGGTTGGCGCCCGGTGCCACGGTGATGGCGTTTTCGCCGGTGGCGCTGACGCAAACAAGGGCCACACCCGTGGGCTGCCCCGCTGCGGGCACCAACAACAGTTCAACGCCTGCAGTCTGCAGCGAAGCCTTCAAGGGCGCAGCAAATGCATCGTCTCCCAGGCACAGCAGCATGCGCGTGCGGGCACCGCCGGCCCGCGCGCACGCCACGGCCTGGTTGGCACCCTTGCCGCCAGGAAAGGTCTGGAAACCGTGACCCAGCACCGTTTGCCCGGGCGCGGGAATGGCTGCTGCGCGGACCACAAAGTCGAGGTTGGCCGAACCGGCCACCAGGACAACGGCGTCTTCACGCGGCAATGATGGATGGGGTGTGTTCAAGGTGCTGCACGGCGTCTTGAGCCTGGGGTAAGCCGCTGCGACTGCACTGCACAGTACAGCGCCGCAAGAAACTGCCTTGCGAGCTTAATCTGAGCCGCGCTGCACCCCGCACGAAGGTTGCAGTTGCACCGGGCAGCAAAAAGGCACCAGGCGTTGCCGCCGGGTGCCTGATGCTTGGCGAACCCGCAGGTTCGTCGAATTCTGGTAGGCGCTAGTGGACTCGAACCACCGACCCCCACCATGTCAAGGTGGTGCTCTAACCAGCTGAGCTAAGCGCCTGAAGAGCCCAAGACTATACAGCAGCTTGGGGCCGGCTTGCGGTGCCGCCTAACGCCGCCGCGCGTGACGTACGCCCGCAACCGAGCCGATCTGCGCCAGGACATGCTGCAAGCGCACCGCGTCGGACACTTCAACGGTAAAGGTCATCCACGCACTGCTGCGGTCGCGGGCGCTTTGGGTCTTCACGCCCGTCACGTTCATCTGCGCCTTGGCAAACACCTCGGAAACATCGCGCAGAAGGCCGGGCCGGTCGGCGGCTTCCACCACCACGTCCATCGGGTAGATGGCCGCCTTGTCGCGGCCCTGCGTGCCCCAGGCGACTTCGATCACGCGGTCGGGCGACTGCTGGGCCATCTGGCGCAGGTTGGAGCAACCGCGTCGGTGCACGGCCACGCCGCGGCCGCGCGTGACGAAGCCGGAAATGGCGTCAGGGGGCGCCGGGCGGCAGCAGCGCGCCAGTGTCGTGAGCAGCGAATCCATGCCCACCACCAGCACACCGCCACGCCCACCCCCGGCTTCGCTGCGCGGCCGGTGCAGCGTGATGTCGTCGTCGCCTGGGGGCGGCGCTGCAGGGCGCAGCAAATTTTCAATCGTGCGCAGCGAAAACTCGTCCTTGCCCACCACTTCAAACAGGTCATCGGCCTGCTTGAAGCCCAGTTGTTCGGCCAGCGCCTGGCGTTCGATGGCGGTGCGGCCTTCGCGCTGCAGCAGGCGTTCCACCTGCTCGCGGCCGCGTGCGATGGTCTGCTCAAGTGCCTGTGCGTTGAACCAGGCACGCACCTTGGAACGCGCACGCGGGCTGGCCAGGTAGCCGAGTTCGGGGTTCAGCCAGTCCAGCGACGGGCCGCCCTCCTTGGCGCTGGTGACCTGCACCGTCTGGCCCGACTGCAGTGGAGTGTTCAGCTGCACCATGACGCCGTCAACCCGCGCACCGCGGCAGCGGTGGCCCAGTTCGGTGTGCAACGCGTAGGCGAAGTCCACCGCCGTGCCGCCCACGGGCAGGTCGATAACGGTGGCTTCGGGCGTGAAAACGTAGATGCGGTCGTCGAAGGCCGCACCGCCGCCTTCAGCAGCCACCGTATCGGCTGCGCCAGGCTGCGGCGCCTGCACGTCGCGTTCCCAGGCCAGCAGCTCGCGCAGCACGGCCTTGCGCGCCTCGGCGACGCGGTCTTCGAATTCGCCACTGGCGTTCACGCCTGCATAACCGCGGGCACCGGCTTCCTTGTACATCCAGTGCGCGGCCACGCCATGTTCGGCATGTTCGTGCATGGCCTGCGTGCGGATCTGCACCTCCAGCGGCGCACTGTCGTTGCTGCGCACCACCGTGTGCAGGCTCTGGTAACCGTTGGGCTTGGGGCGGGCGATGTAGTCGTCAAACTCGCCGTCAAGAGGCACCCAGGTGGCGTGCACGCGGGCCAGCACCGCGTAGCAGTCGGACACGCTGGTCACGATGACGCGCAGTGCCCGCGCGTCCAGCACCTGGTCAAAGGCCAGGCCCTTGCCCTGCATCTTTTTCCAGATGCTGTACAGGTGCTTGGGGCGGCCTTGGACGTCGCAGTCGATGCCGGCTTCGGCCAGCACCGCGGCCAACTGCTGCTGCGCTGCGCGCACCCTGTGTTCGCGCGCCTCGCGCTTACCGTCCACCCAGCGCGCCACCTGCTGGTATTGCTGCGGCTGCAGAAAGCGGAACGACAGGTCTTCCAGTTCCCACTTCACCTGCCAGATGCCCAGGCGGTTGGCCAGCGGCGCAAAGACCTGCAGCGTTTCGGTGGCCAGCTCGGGCGGGCATGGCGTGCGCGACTGCGCGAACCAGCGCAGCGTCTGCAAGCGCGAAGCCAGTCGCAACAGCACCACACGCAGGTCGCGCGAAAAGGCCAGCAGCATCTTGCGCACGCGTTCGGTCTGCTGACCGCGCTGTGCCGGCCCCACCTGCGCGGCGCGGGCCGCACGCTGCACCTGCACCAGCCGGCGCGTCAGCCCCACCAGCGTGGCGTAAGACTCGCCAAAGGCCTTGCGCACCACGTCTTCGGGGTGTTGCACATGGTCGCCGGCATACACCAGGTAGGCCGCAGCACGCAGCGAGGGCGCCGCGCCCATGCTGCGCAGCACGTCGGCCGTGCCGTCGGCATGGCCCATGGCGGGTTCGCCGGTATCCAGGCGGTGGTCGGCCAGCAGCGTGGTGGCAAAGTCACGCGCACGCTGCAGGGGGTCGGCCGGCGTGGGCGTGGGTTCACCGGGGCGCTGGCCTGCGGCTGCGGCCCAGGGCTCTTCGACTGTGGCCAGATGCACGATGGCCGCCGCGCCTTCGTGCGTGTCGGCCACACCGCCTTCAGGCGCGCCAGCCCCACCGGTTTTCATGGGCCGAGCAGAAAGTCCCTGACGACCTGCCGTTGGTCGGGCTGCACCAGCATGGGTGCGTGGCCGACACCCGCAAATTCATGCACCCGCGCCTTCGGGCCGCGGGCGGACATGGCGGCTGCGGTGACGCGCGACAGCAGGTCTGATTCGGCGCCGCGCAGCAGCAGCGTGCGGCAAGTCAGGCGGTCGTAGGCGGCCCACAGACCCGCTTCGCCCAGCGCTGCCAGCTCGGGGGTGACGGCCTTGAAAGGCACGGCAATGGCAGGGTCGTAATGCGGCTTGAAGCCAGCGCCGTCGGGTTTCAGCTGCGGCCGGGTCAGCGCCAGCCATTGCTCGCGGGTGTGTGGGCCAAAGCCCTGCGAGATGGCCCACACAGCGTCGGCAGCGTCTTCCACGGTGGGCCAGTGAGTGGGCTGGCCCAGAAAGCTGCCAATGCGCTGCAGCGCGACAGCTTCAAGCGTGGGGCCGATGTCATTCAACACCAGACGACGAACCGGCGAGCCAGGCAGGCTGGCCACGCCCAGGCCGATCAATCCGCCCATCGAAGTGCCCACCCAGTCCAGCTGGGTGGCGTTCAGCCTCGCCAGCAGCGTCACCATGTCGGCCACGTAGGCCGGGATGGCATAACCCGAGGGGTCGGCCAGCCAGCCGCTCTGGCCACGGCCCACGACGTCGGGGCACACCACGCGGTAACCGCCTTCGGCCTGCGGGCCCGCCAGGTCGCGGGCCAGGGTGTCGAAATCGCGCCCCTGCCTCGAAAGGCCGTGCACGCACACCAGCACGCGCGGGTTGGCGGGGTCGCCCCACTCCCAATAGGCCATGCGGTGCAGCCCCTTGGTCCCCAGGCATTGCACGTGATGAAGTCGGGGTTCGGCCATGGCGGGTCTGTTGTGGTGAACGCTGGGGTGAGCGTTGGCGCTTGAGCGTCGGGGTTTGAGGAAAGGCAGGGCGGAATCCTATCAACGCATCTGCACGCTGCCATTGACCTGCGCCGTCACCGTCGCCTTGCCGGCTTCCACCGGCAGCGCCTCGTCAGCCGCCGACCGCATGGCCTTGGAACTGGCCATGGGCATGGACATCAGCGCGGGCGACTCGCTGTTCACCGCCACTTCACGCACCGTGTAGCCGCTGAACCCGAACTGCTTGCTGACCGCGTCGGCGCGGGCGCGAAAGCGCGCGATGGCCTGCGCGGCGACTTCGCCTTCCACCTTTTCGCGTGCGTCGCGCGACAGCGAAAAGGCCACGCGGGCAATGGTGAGCGTGTTGACGCGGCCGGTCAGCTGCGAAATGGCCTGCACGTCGCGGCCTTCCACCACCAGTTCGGTGCTGCCCTGCCAGCCGCTGATGACGGGCGCGGTGTTGGGCTTGCTGGTGTAGCGGGGGTACAGCGAAAAGCCGCCCGTCTGCACGTCCACCTGGCCCGGCTTGGCGATCTTGCGCGCCTCAGCGAGCGCAGCGTCCAGCGCCTGCTTCAATTGGGACTGCACAGCGCTGGCGTCGGCACCTTCACGCGTGGTGGAAAAGACCACCGTGATCCAGTCTTTCTGCACTTCAACCGCGGCGCTCGCGCTCAGGCTCACCACGTTCTGCACCACCGCGCCGCCGGCCGCGGGCTGCGCCCACGCACTGGCTGCAGACAAAGCGCCCAGCAGACTGGCGCAGAACATGGCTGTACGGGCTGAAACAGGGTGTCGAGAGGTTTGCATGGAAACTCCTTGTGGGTCAGGCCCGGAAATGGGTACTGTCAATCGCGCACCGGGGGTTTAGCCCTGTGACGCCAACACACCGTTGTTGCGCAAAAAGTGCCATTCATCATGCCCTAGCGCGCAATAGTGCGCGTCTTGCACGCGCCGCAATCCGTGGGCCGGTCATTTTTCACTGCGGCCGGTTTTCCGACCCCGCACAATGGCGCTGTTACATTTTCGTCGGAGCCATTCATGAACGCACCCGCAACACCCCGCGCAGACCGCATCGTCGTCGTCGATGACGACGCGCGCATCCGCGACCTGTTGCGTCGATACCTTGCGCAAGAGGGTTTTGACGTGCTGTTGGCCGAGGATGGCAAGGCACTGAACCGGCTGATGGCGCGAGAAACCATCGACCTGATCGTGCTGGACCTGATGCTGCCCGGCGAAGACGGCTTGTCCATCTGCAAGCGCCTGCGCGCTGCCAACGATGTCACGCCCATCATCATGCTGACGGCCAAGGTGGAAGACGTGGACCGCATCGTCGGCCTGGAGGTCGGTGCTGACGACTACCTGCCCAAACCTTTCAACCCCCGTGAACTGCTGGCCCGCATCAATGCGGTGCTGCGCCGCCGCCCGGCCGTCGAGGCCCCTGGCGCGCCTTCGAAAGAAGCGCAGGTGGTCAGCTTCGGGCCGTTCGAATTCGACCTGTCGCTGCGCCGCCTTTCCAAGTCGGGCGAGCAGATTGCGTTGACGACGGGTGAATTTTCGATGCTCAAGGCCCTGGTGCGCCACCCGCGCCAACCGCTGTCACGCGACAAGCTGGCGCAACTGGCCCGGGGCCGCGAATTTGAACCTTTCGACCGCAGCCTGGACGTACAGATCTCGCGCTTGCGCAAGATGATCGAACCCGACCCGGCGCAGCCCCGCTACATACAGACGGTGTGGGGCGTCGGCTATGTCTTCGTACCTGATGGCGCATCCTGAACGGCGAAGCAATGACGCTGGTCAATCGGCGCTGAGTCGGCGATCGGTTGTCCTGAGCCTTTTCTGGCGCACTTTTGTCTTCCTCGCAGCCCTGGTCGCCGGCGCAGTGCTGGTGTGGGTGTTCACGCTGCGTGCGGTGTTTTCCGCTTCCGCTGGCTCGGGCTCGCCATCGCTGACGCACTTTGTTTGGCTGAGCGTCGCAGCCCTGCTGTCGCTGGCCGGCGCGGCGGTGGTGGCGCGGCTCATCAACCAGCCGCTGCGGGAACTGTCGTTTGCGGCCAGCCGCATCCGTGAAGGCGACCTGGACTCGCGGCTGGACGAGAACACGCTGACCAGCGAGATTCGCGAGGTGAACCGCGGCTTCAACCGCATGGCGCGTGAACTGGCCCGCGTGGAAGAAGACCGTGCCGTGATGCTGGCCGGCATCAGCCACGACCTGCGCACGCCGCTGGCCCGTTTGAGGCTGGAAACGGAAATGAGCGTGGAAGACGACGAGGCCAAGCGCAACATGGCGCTGGACATCGACCAGCTCGACGCCATCATCGACAAGTTCATGGATTACGCCCGGCCCGGCGAGACCAAGCTGCAGCCGGTGGCCGTGTCGCAGCTGGTCATCCGCGAAGCGTCGGCCTTCCGCGAACCGGCGCCCTTGCGCATCACCAACCGGGTGCTGTCGGACTTGACGGTGATGGCCGACGAGACCGAGCTGTCGCGCATCTTCCTGAACCTGTTTGAAAACGCCCGCCGCTACGGCCGCGGCACCTACACCGGCATGGCCGAGGTGACGGTGAGCTCGCAGATCCTGGACTCGTGGGCCATCATCAGCGTGCGCGACAACGGGCCCGGCGTCAGCGAAGACAAGCTGGCGCAGCTGACCACGCCGTTCTTCCGCGGCGACGCGGCGCGCACCGCCGCCACCGGTGCCGGCCTGGGCTTGGCCATCGTGGAAAAAGCGATGGTGCGCATGGGCGGCAGCCTGGAACTGGCCAACGCGGCCGACGGCGGGCTGGTGGCCCACCTGCGCCTGCGCCGGCCCACGGCCGACGAACTGAAAGCCGCGCGCCGGTAAGCCAGCGCTGCAGTGGCTTGCGCGCGGCGCTTAGCGCGCCAGCAGGCAGACGGCGCGGGTTTCGATGGCGCGGCCTTCGCCCACAGGCCCCATCTTCTCGGCCGTTTTGGCCTTCACGTTGACCACGTCAGCAGCCAGGCCCAACGCTTGTGCAATGCGTTCGCGCATGGCGCCAATGTGCGGTGCCAGCTTGGGCGCCTGTGCCACCACGGTGCTGTCGACGTTGACGATCTGCCAGCCCAGCGCGCGCACCCGCTCGGCCGCAGCCTGCAGCAGGCGCACGGAGTCCGCGCCTTTGTAGGCAGGGTCGGTGTCGGGAAAGTGCTTGCCGATGTCGCCCAGGCCCGCGGCGCCCAGCAGCGCATCGGTGATGGCGTGCAACAGCGCGTCGGCGTCGGAATGCCCGAGCAGGCCGTGGCTGTGCGGGATGTGCACGCCGCCCAGCACCAACGGGCGGCCGGTGACCAGCGCATGCGTGTCCCAGCCTTCGCCCACTCGCAACTGGGGCAGGCCCTGCGCAGGGCCAGGTGTTGCGTGTGGGCCTTGCGGGGCTTCGTTCATCGGGTCTCCAGCAGTCGCTGGGCCAGGGCAAAGTCGCCCGGCCAGGTGAGTTTCAGGTTCTCGTAGTCGCCCTGCACCGCCAGCGGGGCCAGGCCCAGGGCTTCCACGGCACTGGCTTCGTCGGTCACCTCGCGCCCGGCAGCCTGCGCGGCGGCCAGCGCGCGGTGCAGCAGGCCCAGGCGGAACATCTGCGGCGTCTGCGCCAGCAGCTTGTGGGCGCGCGGCACGGTGGCGCTGATGCGGCCGCTTCGCGGGTCGGCGCTTTTCAGTGTGTCGGCCACGGGCAGTGTCAACAGGCCGCCCACCAGGTCGGCCCAGCAGGCGTCCAGCAGCCGGTCCACCCAGGCTGGTTGCAGCAGGCAGCGCGCGGCGTCGTGCACCAGCACCCAGTCGTCGTCGGTGGCGCCGTGCTCGCGCAGGGCTTGCAGCCCCGCGGCAACGCTGGCGGCGCGCGTGTCGCCACCGCAGCGCGCCACCCATGCGCGCGGGCCGTGGTGCCGGGGCGCGTGCGCAGCAAACAGTTCATCCTGCGGGGCCAGCACCACCAGCGTGGCAGCCAGCCGGGGCACGGCTGCCAGGGCGGCCAGCGTGTGCGCCACCACCGACCGCCCGCCCAGCAGCGCGTATTGCTTGGGACCGCCGGCCGCCGCGCGCAGGCCCACCCCGGCACAGGGCACCAGCGCAAAGCAACGCGTGGCCGGGCCCGGCGGCGGCACGGCGGTACTTGGTGAGATCAAGGCCATGGTCATCGGCTGTCGATTCTAGAATCATGGGCTTTGCTGATGTTTCAACGCCACCTGCGCCCCTTGCGGGCCACACCCACGCCACGCCGCCGCTGATGCAACTGCCCACCATCGCGCCCGGCAAGCGCTTCACGCTGCCGCGCCCCACGGGCTCTGCCGACGCCTTGCTGCTGGCCCGGCTGGGCCGACAACATGCCGATGCCGGGCGGGTGCTGGCCATCTTCACGGCCGAGCCTTCAGACAGCAACCGGCTGGCCGACGAGCTGCCCATCTTCGAGCCCGGCCTGCGCGTGGCCGTGTTCCCCGACTGGGAAACGCTGCCCTACGACACCTTCAGCCCGCACCAGGACCTGATTTCCGAGCGGCTGGCCACGCTGTGGCGCATCCACAGCCGGGACGTCGACGTGGTGCTGCTGCCGGCCACCACGGCGCTGACGCGGCTGGCACCACCGTCGTTCCTGGCCGGCACCACGTTCAACTTCAAGCAGAAGTCGAGGTTGGACGAAGCGCGGTTGAAGTCGCAGCTCACCCTGGCCGGCTACCAGCACGTCAGCCAGGTGGTGAGCCCGGGCGAATACGCGGTGCGCGGCGGCCTGATCGACCTGTTCCCCATGGGCAGCCTGGTGCCTTACCGCGTGGACCTGTTTGGCGACGAGGTGGACAGCATCCGCACCTTCGACCCCGACAGCCAGCGCAGCCTGTACCCGGTGCCCGAAGTTCGCCTGCTGCCGGGCCGCGAATTCCCGATGGACGACAAGTCGCGCAACGCCTTTCGGGCGCGTTGGCGCGAACAGATTGAAGGCGACCCCACGCGCAGCCGCATCTACAAAGACATCGGCGCGGGCCTGGCCAGCGGCGGCATCGAGTACTACCTGCCCCTGTTCTTCGACGAGCCTGGCACCTTCTTCGACTACCTGGGCGAGCACGGCCGCGCTGCCGGCGCCGCAGGTGGCACGCAGGCAGGCCTGGTGCTGCACGGCAAGGTTGACGAAGCGCTGGACCGCTTCTGGCAAGACACCAAGGAACGCCACCGCTTCCTGCAGCACGACCCCGAGCGGCCGCTGCTGCCGCCGGCGGCGATGTTCATGCCGGCCGAGGAGTTCTTTGCCAAGACGCAGGCGCACACCACGCTGTCGTTGCGTTCGGGCGCGGCGCAGGCCACAGGCACCGGGCCGCAGGCCACCGCCGCGCTGGGCACGCTGGCCGCAGACACGGCCGCCGATGCCGCCGCTGAATCGGCCGCGGCCACCCTGTCGCCCACTGTGCCCTGGGCGCGCCCGCTGCCCGACCTGAGCATCGACCGCGGCGCCACGCACCCGCTGGGCCTGCTGGAAAAACACCTGCAGAACACCGCCCACCGCGTGCTGCTGGTGGCCGAAAGCGACGGCCGGCGTGAAAGCCTGATCGAGCTGCTGCGCGAGCACAGCCTGCACGTGCCGGCGGCCGATTCGCTGCAGGACTTCCTGGCGGGCAGTGAAAAGGTGGCCATCACGGCCGCCCCGCTGGCAGAAGGCTTTCACTGGTTCGAACCCGATGCCGGCATCTCGCTGCAGCTGGTCACCGAAACCGAACTCTTCGCCAGCACGCCGCAGGCGCGGCGCCGCAAGAAGCAGGAACAGACCAGCAGCGTTGAAGCGCTGATCAAGGACCTGTCGGAGCTGAAGGTGGGCGACCCGGTGGTGCACCTGAACCACGGCATCGGG
>JAYSXE010000232.1:0-15771 GCA_043717565.1 Burkholderiales bacterium
GACGCCAGCGCCGAGCGCAGCGCCGCCGGTTGCACCATCAAGCTGAACCCCGAGCCGATCAAGGAATACCTGACCAGCAACGTGGTGCTGATGAAGAACATGATCGCCAACGGCTACGCCGACGCCCGCACGCTGGAGCGCCGCATCGCCAAGGTAGAAGCCTGGCTGGCCAACCCGCAGCTGCTGGAAGCCGACACCGACGCCGAGTACGCCGAGGTGATCGAGATCGACATGAACGAGATCAAGGAACCCATCCTGTGCTGCCCGAACGACCCGGACGACGCCAAGTTTCTGTCTGACGTGGCCGGCACCAAGATCGACGAAGCCTTCATCGGCAGCTGCATGACCAACATCGGCCACTTCCGTGCAGCGGCCAAGCTGCTGGCCGGCCAGCGCGACATTCCTGTCAAGCTGTGGGTGGCCCCGCCCACCAAGATGGACCAGAGCGAGCTGATCAAGGAAGGCCACTACGCCAACTTCGGTGCTGCCGGTGCGCGCACCGAACAGCCCGGCTGCAGCCTGTGCATGGGCAACCAGGCGCAGGTGCGCGAAGGCGCCACGGTGGTGTCCACGTCTACCCGAAACTTCCCCAACCGCCTGGGCAAGAACACCAACGTCTTCCTGGCATCGGCCGAGCTGGCCGCCATTGCGTCACGGCTGGGCCACATCCCCACGGTGGCCGAATACCACGAAGCCATGGGCGTGGTGAACAAGGACGGCGCTGCGATCTACAAGTACATGAACTTTGATCAGATCGAGGAATACACCGACGCAGCCAAGGCGGTGACGGCCTGACGCTGCGATTGCACCTTGTCTACCAAGACCCGCTGCGGCGGGTCTTTTTTTGGCGTGCTGCAGGGCTGGGGCAAACACCCCAAAGCCGCCGCGCCAGCAGGCCGCTGGCGTGTAAGGCTGTGGCATCAGGGTGTTCGCCCCAAGGACAGGGCTGCCGCGCACGCGTGGCCGCCCGCGAATCGGTGGACTCGGCTGCGGCACGCCGCGCAGAGCGCTGCATCAGCGTGAAAAAGGCCCTCTTTCGGCCGGCTGCCTGCGCCATTCGTCACGGCTGCTGGCGGTCTGTGCAGGGCTGGCACAGCGGGCACGCCAAGTGGGCCCGGCGCTTGCAAACATGGTGGTCATACCGGCACCCCACAGGCTGCCGCCACCCACACCCCGATGCCACCGAGAACCCCCATGAACAACTTCCACAATGCCCTGAACGCCACCGCCGTCTTCTGCCGTGCAGGCGCTGTCTTTACAGTGTGTGTGGCCGCATTCACGCAGGCCGCAGCGGCCCCCGTTTTCAGCACAGCGGCCGTGGTCACCGTGGCGACACACACAGCCACCTTCGATGCGCTGAATGACAGCTACCTGCCCCTGGATGCCTACCAAGAGGCTGATATCAACGTGACCGTGCCAGACTACACCTATGTCGGCTTCCAGCCGTTCAATTCGGGCACGACCACCGGCTACCACTACGGAAGCGGCGGCAACAATGCCTGGGTGGACATCACACTGGCAAGTGGCGGCACCATCCACGCGCTGGACTTTCTGTTGGGTGATGGCTGGTCTGACAGCACCACCCACCTGATCTGGGAAACCTTCACTGGCAGCACGTCCACAGGCTTTGGCGGTGTGGCGGTCAACAAAGGCAGCACGGTGGGTTGGGACGATGCCGCCGGCTTCACGCGGCTGCGCGTGGCAGCAAATGCGTATGGGATGTCGAATTTCGGCGAATACCAAGCCATCGCTCTGGACAACTTGCGTATCGGCGCATCGGGCGTCGCACTGTCGGCGCAAACCGTTCCTGAGCCGGCCACGCTGGGCCTGGTCGGCCTCAGCCTGGTTGGCATCTGGGCGGCTCGGCGCAAGGGCTGAACGCCCAGGCGGCTCGGCCGTGCTGCTACGGCGGCAATGCGCTGTGATACACGACACGGTACGCGGCGCCAGCGAGCTTGTGGCGAGCGCAGCAGATAGAGCACGTGCGGCACACGCGGCCAGGGCCGCGCGCCGCGAAAGTGCTGCGCTGTTGCCGCTGGGTACCGCGCGCATGACCCTTGCGCACCATGGGCCTGTGTCAGGCGGCGCCCGGCCACCACACCGATGTTGCCCAACCCCTCGCCCAGCCCCTCGCCCACCCTGTTGGCCCACCTGCAGGCCGAAATCACCCACTTTGCGCCATTTGCGCAAATGGCCCCTGAGCAGGTGCTGCAGTTTGTGGCGGCGTCTTCAGAGGTTTACTTCGAGCCTGATGAAACCGTGCTGGACGCACACAGGCCGATACCTTCTGCCTGGCCCTGCCGGTGGCCGCCATGCAAGCGCTGGCGGCGCACAGTGCACCGTTCGCCGACTTCCTGAACAACCGCGTACAGCAGTTGTTGCGCCAGTCACAGCAGGCGCTGCAAACCACGTTCACGGCGCAGGCATTGGCTGAACAGTCGTTGGCCACGCCCCTGGGCGAGTTGGCCCGGCGCGCGGCCTTCACCGTGCCGCCCACACAGGCTCTGGCGCAGGCGCTGCAAGCCATGCACGACAGGCGCATTGGCCCGGTGCTGGTGGCAGCACCTGACACCGGCGCTGCGCTGGGCATCCTGACGCGGCACGACGTGCTGGGCCGCATCACCCTGCCGGCCCTGCCGCTGAGCACCCCCATCAGCGCGGTGATGAGCCAGCCGGTGCAGGTGCTGGGCCAACACCACACGGCACAAGATGCTGCGCTGCTGATGTCGCGCCTGGGCATACGCCACGTGCCGGTAACTGACGCGCAGGGGCGCGTGACCAGCATCGTGTCAGAGCGCGACCTGTTTGCGCTGCAGCGACTGTCGCTCAAGCAGGTCAGCACCGCCATTCGTGCTGCCGCCAGCGCCGACGAACTGACGGCCCGCGCCGGCGACATCCGCCGCTTCGCACGCAGCCTGCTGGGCCAGGGCGTGATGGCGCGGCAGCTCACGCAACTGATCAGCCACCTGAACGACGTGCTGACCGAACGCCTGGTGACGCTGACGGCAGCCCACCACGGTGTGGACCTGGGCCGGGTGTGTTGGCTGGCCTTCGGCAGCGAAGGCCGCAATGAGCAGACCATCTCCACCGACCAGGACAACGGCACTACCCCTTGTGAAAAGGCAACATCATGGCCAGCAACCCCGACTGCTGCCTGACCGGTGCCGCGTGGTTGCAGCGCTTTGACGATTGGATCGAAAGGGGCGGCCCTGAAGAATTGCTGAAGGCCAGCATTTATTTTGACCTGCGCCCTCTGGCCGGCGCCAAGGCGCTGGCTCAGCCGCTGCGCGACGGGGCCACCCAGCGCGCCCAAGCCAACGCCCGCTTCAGAAAACAACTGGCGATTTACCTGCTGCGGCGCCGGCCCGCGCTGACCTGGACCGGCGCCATCGACACCACCGCACAGGGCGGCCGCAACGTGCTGGACCTGAAGGCCCGCGGCACGGCCATCTATGTGGACGTGGCACGCCTGCATGCCCTGGCGCACGGCGTCACCGCTACCGGCACGCGTGAACGGTTCCGGGCCGCGGCCGCGGCCATGCAGTTGCCGGCGCAGCGGGCCGAAGCCTGGTGCGCGGGTTTTGAAATGCTGCAGATGCTGCGCCTGCGGGTGCAACTGGACACCCCGCACGGCGATGTTGCCGCCGACACGCAGCACAACCCCAACCTGGTGGACGTGTCGGCGCTGAACGACTTTGACCGCCGCTTGCTGAAAGAAAGCCTGCAGGTGGCACAGCGCCTGCAAAAGCGCGTGGAAATGGACTACCCGTGAAGGCGCAGCACCGCATGCGCCGGGCGGCCCCTGCATGAGCCTTTGGCGCCGCCTGTTCGGCCCGCCTGCACCCGGCCAACCCGACGCCAGCCGCTGGGTGGTGCTGGACGTGGAGACCACCGGGCTAGACACGCGGAGCAGCGAACTGCTGGCCATTGCCGCCGTGGCCCTGCACTTCGACACCCCCGCTGCGGCGCCGCACTTGGTCTTGCACGACAGTTTCGAGGCCGCGGTGCTGCGCCCCGGCGCGCACGCCGACAAAGCCAACATCCTGCTGCACGGCCTGGGGGTGGGCGCCCAGCGCGCGGGCATTCCTGCCGCGCAGGTGCTGCAGAACTTCGAGGCCTGGGCCGGCAACGCACCGCTGCTGGCGTTTCACGCCCCGTTTGACCAGGCCATCATCGGCCGCGCCATGAAGCAGCACTTTAGCCACGACACACGCAACGCCTGGCTCGATCCGGCGCCACTGGCCGCCGGCCTGTACCCGCGCGAAGGCGTGCGCTACCGGTCGCTGGACGACTGGCTGCAGCATTTCGGCATTCACTGCGCCGCACGCCACCAGGCCGCCGCCGACACCCTGGCCACCGCCGAATTGCTGCTGCGCCTGTGGCCGGCGGCGCGCGCACAACAGCTGACCCGTTTTGCTGCTCTTGCTGAGCTGGCACGCCACCGCAGCACGTTCTTGCACCGGTAAGGCGCCAGCGGCAGCAGGTGGGCGGCGCATAAGGACTTCCTTGCTGCAGGCGCTGACCGCAACCGCGGCGGGCCAGATGCCGCATGGCCCGGCCGCTGGTGCGGCGCCAGGCCCAGGGGCACAGGCACAGGCACACTCTTGCCTTTGATCATCGGAGCCCCCATTGCCACCGCCGCCCCTGCCTGCACCACCGGCCACTGAAGCCTTGTCCTCTGCACCACCGCCCTCGGCCAACGCGCTTCTGCTGGGCCGCCTGGGCTTGCTGCCCTTCGTCGCTGGCGCCGCGCTGTGCGCCGCAGGGCCTGCGGGCTGGCGCAGCATGGCAACGGCCGCACTGGCCGCCTATGCGGCGGTCATTGTCTCGTTTCTCGGGGGCATCCACTGGGGGCTGGCGCTGCGACAACCGCCGCAGCAGCACACCGGGTTGCTGGCCTGGGGTGTGGTGCCCTCGTTGCTGGGCTGGCCGGCGCTGCTGCTGCCGCCCGCGGCTGGCCTGGCGCTGCTGGGCGCCATTCTGTTGTTGTGTTATGCGGTCGACCGCAAGGTGTACACCGCTCAGGGAGCGGCCACCTGGCTGGGCCTGCGCTTGCAACTGACCACGGTGGCCTGCTTGAGCTGCTGGGTGGCGGCGGGGGCTGTTTGGGGGTGGGGCCGGGGCTGACCGTGAAAGCGGCCGCTTGCACCTGCAAGCACGGCGGGGTGCCCCGCCGCGCGGGCTGGGCCCCGGCGGCGGTGGTGCCGCGCAACAGGTGCGCAGCCAGTGCCACCAGCGCCTACCAGGGCAAACGCTGCCCGTCGTACGCCAGAAAACAACCACTGTCCTCGGGCGCCAAGCCATCCAGCGCCGCCAGCATCTGCGCTGCTGCGGACGCGGGTTCGCGCCCGATCTCGTCGCCCCGAAACGGCCGTGACAGCGCCGACTTCACGGTGCCCGGGTGCAACGCAACCAGCACCGCACCAGGCTGGCTGCGGCGTGTTTCGATGGCGGCCGTTTTCAGCACCATGTTCAGCGCCGCCTTCGACGCCCGGTAGCTGGCCCAGCCACCCAGGCGGTTGTCTTCGATGCTGCCTACCTTGGCCGACAGCACCGCCAGCAGGCTGCGCTGCTTGCACAGCAGCGGGCTGAAATGCCGCAGCACCAGCGCCGGGCCGAAGACGTTGGCGCGGAACACCGCTTCCATCGCGCCGTAGTTCAGATCGGCCAGCCGCTTTTCCGGTTTGAAACCCGGCCCGTGCAACACGCCGGTGGCGACGATCAGCAGGTTCAGCGGCGGGCCGTCACGGAACGTGGCCGCTGCGGCGGCGATGCCGGCTTCGTCGGCATAGTCGATGGGCGGCAGCGATTGGCGATGCAGCCCCTGCGCCGATGCACAGCGCGGGTCGGCCTGCAGATGGGCAATGAATGCCGCGCCGATGCCGCCGCTGGCACCGATGACCAGCGCGCGGTAGCCCATGGGCAACGAAGCCAGCTGCAATGAAGCTGTCTGCACCGAAGCTTTCTGCAGCAGGCCAGGCGGCGCGCCTGTGGCCGGGTCGGTGCTCATACCCACCCCTGGCGCCAGACAGCGGTGTCACGCAATTCGCGCCACGCCACGCGCCGGGTCTGCCCTGAATGCACTGCTTCAATTTCCACCCACAACACCGGGCCCTCGGGCTCTTCGGGCTCGATAACTTTCGACACCAGAAAGTGCTTCTGCTTGGCCACGGGCTGCACCGCCGTCCACTTGCTGAGCAGCAGCTTCTTCGGGTGCAGGGGGTTCACGGCGAGCCTGCGCGCACACGCGCGGCCAGCGGGTAGGCCGGGTCGTTGTAGCCTGCGGTGGAGGGGTGGCCCGGCGTCACCAGGCTGTCAACCAGCGCTTCATCTTCGGCACTGATGCGGCATTCCAGCGCGCCGAAGTACGACTGCCACTGCTCCAGCGTGCGCGGCCCGGCAATCACGGCGCTGACGGCCTTGTGTGCCAGCACCCAGGCGGTGGCGAAGTGGTGCAGCGCACGGCCGCTGGCTTCGCAGTGCGCCTTGAGTTTTTGCGCGATGACCAACGACTCTTCACGGAATTCGGTCTGCAGGATGCGCGGGTCGTTGCGCCCCGCGCGTGTGCCGGCTGCGGGCGCCACGCCCGGCGGGTACTTGCCAGCCAGCACGCCGCGCGCAATGGGGCTGTAGGGCACCACCCCCACGCCGTAGGCATGGCAGGCCTCAAGCACCTCCACCTCGGGCTGCCGGTTCAGCAGGTTGTAGTAAGGCTGGCACACCACAGGCCCGGGCATGTTCAGCAGCCGCGCCAGGTGCACGGCCTCGGCAATGCGCCAGCCGCGAAAGTTCGACAGGCCCCAGTAGCGGATCTTGCCGGCGCGCAGCAGCGCTTCCACGGCGCGCAGCGGTTCTTCCAGGTCCATGCCCGGGAAGTCGCGGTGCAGGTAGTAGATGTCGATGTGGTCGGTGGCCAGCCGCTGCAGGCTGGCTTCGCATTCGCGCAGCACCCAGCTGCGTGCGTAGCGCTGTTCGTTCGGCCGGTCCGACATCTTGTTGCCCAGCTTGCTGGCCAGCACCCAGTGGTGCCGTTGGTGCTGAATGAGTTCGCCCACCATGCGCTCTGAAGCGCCACGTGAATACACGTCGGCGGTGTCGATGAAGTTCACGCCCTGCTCATGGGCGTGTTCGCAGATGCTGCGGGCTTCAGCAATTTCGGTCTGGTCGCCGAACATCATGGTGCCCAGGCACAGCTGCGAGACCTGCAGCGGGCTTTTTCCGAGTGTGCGGTATTGCATGGGGGTTTTCATTGCAAGGTCGTTTCGACCGGTGGTGCAGCCGGGCGCTGCTGCCGCCAGGCCCGCGGGGCTATTCGGCCTTGATGCCGGCGGCGCGCACCACCGGTGCGTAACGGGCCAGGTCGCGCTTCATTTCTTCAGCGAACTGCTCTGCACTGCCCGGTGTGGTACTGATGCCCAGCGCCGCCAGTTTGTCGCGCACTTCGGGGTCGTTCAGCACCGCGTTCAATTCGGTGTTCAGGCGGTCCAGCACCGGCTTCGGCGTCTTGGCCGGCGCCAGGATGCCCACCCAGGAATTGACCTCGAAGTCGACCACACCGCTTTCGATGAAGGTGGGCACGTCGGGCAGCGACTTCACGCGCTGCGCACTGGAAACGGCGACCGCGTGCAGCTTGCCGCCCTTGACATGCTGGAAGGCGCCCGCCACTGCGGTGTAGACCAGCGGAATGGTGCCGCCCAGCACGTCGGTCATGGCCTGGCCGCCGCCCTTGTAGGGAATGTGCGTCAGGTTGGCGCCGGTGCGCTGCTTCAACAGTTCACCGGCAATGTGTGGCGTGCCGCCAGTGCCCGAGGTGCCGTACGACAAGCCACCGGCCTGTGACTTCGACAGCGCTATCACGTCTTTCAGGTTCTTGGCCGGCACCGCGGGGTGGGCCACCAGAATCAACACTGCGTCACCGATCTTGCCCACCGGGGCGAAGTCGCGCAGCGTGTCGAACGGAACCTTCGCGAACACGTGCGGGTTGATGACCATGGTGCCGTCGAAGGCCAGTACCAGCGTGTGGCCATCGGGTTCAGCGGTAGCCGCCAACTGCGTGCCGATGTTGCCCGACGCGCCCGGCCGGTTGTCCACGTTCACCTGCTGGCCCAGGCGCTTGCCCAGATAGTCGGCCACGATGCGGCCGCTGGTGTCGGTGACACCGCCCGGCGTGAAGGGAACGATCAGACGAATGGGCTTCGAAGGAAAGGCCGCTTGCGCCAGCGCGTGCATCGGCACCAAGCCGGCCAGCAGCACGGCGGCCAACAGGGTGCGGCGGCGACCGTAGCCCGCGCGCTGGTGGAACGGGGGCTGGGTGGGGTTGGCGTGGTTCAAGGCGGTCTCCTTTTTGTTCTGTGGGGGCCTGCGCAGCGTTACAGGCCGCAGGGCAGCGCAGCCGATTGCATTGACTATGCGCCGGCCTTCAGGGCAGTTCAGGAAACTTCAGGGTAACGCTTCTCGAAGTTCCACACCTCTTCAAAGCCCATCAGCCGCGTCAGTTCGCCGAAGTCGGCCAGCGGCTGGGTGCCGCCGGCCGAAGACCCCTGACCAAACAACTGCGTGTACACCGCCTGCATGGCCTGCACGCCGGCCAGCAGCGCGGTGACCGGAAAAATGGCCAGCCGGTAGCCCAGCGCCTGCAGTTCGTCGCGCCCCAGCACGGGCGTGCGGCCCTTTTCCACCATGTTGGCCACCAACGGCAGGTGAAAGCGCTGGCCGATGGTGCGCATTTCTTCCAGCGATTCCGGCGACTCGACAAACAGCACGTCGGCACCTGCTTCGGCATAGGCCTCAGCGCGCCGCAGCGCTTCGTCCAGGCCCAGCGTGGTGCGTGCGTCGGTGCGCGCGATGATCAGGAAGTCCTTGCTGCGCCGCGCGTCAACAGCCACGCGAATCTTGCGCACCATGTCTTCGCATGCAATGACACGGCGGCCCGGGGTGTGGCCACACTTCTTCGGAAATTCCTGGTCTTCCACCTGGATGGCAGCGGCACCGGCAGCTTCATAGCCGCGCACCGTGTGCGCCATGTTCAGCGAGCCGCCATAGCCCGTGTCGGCATCGGCAATCAGGGGCGTGCGGGCCATGCCGGCCATGGCGGCCACGCGGCCCACCATGTCGGTGTAGGTGGCCAGGCCGGCGTCGGGCAGGCCCAGGTGCGAAGCCACGGTGCCGAAGCCGGTCATGTACAGGGCTTCAAAGCCCATGCGGTCGGCCAGGCGCAGCGACACCATGTCGAAAACGCCGGGTGCCACCACCAGGCCGGGTTGCTGCAGCCGTTGGCGCAGTGAAAGGGCAGCGGGTTTCATGCTCGGGTGCGACACGGTGGCGGACGGGTTGGCGGACGGGTTGGCGGACGGCCCGACACTGGCGGTGAACGCCAGCACGGGAACCGGCCCACTGTAGCAAAGGCCCCCGGCGGGGCAGGACCGCACTGGGCTCGGTAACCCAGGGCCGCGCTGCGCGCGGTGACACAGGGCCACGCTGCGCGTGGTGACACAGGGCCACGCTGCGCGTGGTGGAGCAGCCGCGTAAAGGCCGGCTCAGCGCTCGCGCCAGGCCTTGCGGAAGCTGTCCATCAAGGGCTCCATCAGGTAGCCCAGGAACGTGCGCTCACCCGTGCGGATGAACACGTCGGCCTGCATGCCCGGCATGACGCGCTTCTCTCGACCCAGCTGGGCCAGCGAATCGGCGGCCACGTCCAGCCGCACGGTGAACCACGACTGGTCGTTGCGCGCGTCCACCACCGCGTCGGCCGACACGTAGCTGACAGTGGCTTCCAGTTCGGGCGTGGTGCGCGAATTGAAGGCGTGCAGCTTCACGCCCGCCGGCAGGCCCACCGAAAGGCGGTCCACGTCTTGCGGCGCCACCCGCGCTTCCACCACCAGGCGGTCGCTGCTGGGCACGATTTCCATCAGCACCTCGCCCGGCGCCACCACGCCACCGGCGGTGTGCACGCGCATGTCGGTGATGGTGCCGTCCACCGGCGCGCGCAGCTCGGTCAGTTCCAGCGTGCGCCGCGCGGCGCTTTCGCGTTCCTGCAGCTCGAAGCCTTCGGCCTGCACCTTCTTCAGTTCAGCCGCCACCTCTTCGCTGAAGGCCTTGCGCACCTGGAAGCGGCGCAGTTCCTTTTCGCTGATGGCCGTGCGCGCCTGCGCGATGCGGGCGGCCACCTCGTCGCGTTCGCCCAGCAGGCGTGCGATGTCGCGCTCGATGGCGCGCACGCGGGTTTTTTCCACCATGCCACGCGCTTCCAGATCCTGCAGCGAATCAAGGTCGCGCTTCAGGCTGGCGCCCTGCTCTTCCTTGGCGCGCACCTGGCTTTCGAAACCGGTGATTTCGTTGCGCAGCGCAGCCATTTGCTCGCTGATGATGCTGAGCTCACCGGCCAGCGTGTTGCGGCGCGCCACGAAGATGGCCTGCTGCGAACGCAGGATGTCGGCCACCTGCGGGTCGTTCATGCGTTTGCGAATGTCCTCGGACCAGGTGATGGTGGAAGCTTGGTCCCGTTCAGCCATCAGCCGCGCCTGCGTGGCTGTGGCCACGTCGCGCCCGCCGCGCACCACGCCAAAACCGGAACCGGCGCGCGTGTTGTCCAGCCGCACCAGCACGTCACCGGCCTTCACGAGCGAGCCCGATTTCACCAGGATGGCCTGCACCATGCCGCCTTCTGAGTGCTGCACCTTCTTGCGGTCGGTCTCCACCTTCACGGCGCCAGCGGCAACCACGGCTGAAGACAAGGGCGCCATCGTTGACCAGACCCCAGTCACACCCACGGTGCCCGCCAGGATGAGCAAACCGATGCGGTTCCAGCGGCGCAACTCGCTTTCGGCTTTGGCCGGCCCCACCACCAGCGAGGCCAGCAGCTTTTCATGCAGTGCTGAATCAGCCATGGCCGCTTTCCTTGTGAACCGTGTGGGCCGCCCCGGCCGGTGCCGCCAGGGCCGGGCCCTCGCCGCGCGCCACCACGCGGCGCGTGATCACCGGCATCACCTCTGCCGTGGGGCCCATATTGACCACTCGGCCGGCCATCACCACCATCAACTGGTCGGTGCCGCCCAGCAGGGCGGGCCGGTGCGCAATGACGATGACGGTGCGGCCGGCTGCGCGCAGCGCGTCCATGGCCTGGCGAACGGCGCTTTCGCCCTCGGCGTCGAGGTTGGACGTGGGCTCGTCCAGCACCACCAGCGGCGGGCTGCCGAAGAAGGCGCGCGCCAGGCCCACGCGCTGGCGCTGGCCGCCCGACAGGTTTTCTCCCGAAGCGCCAATCAGCGTGTCGTAACCCTGCGGCAGGGCCAGGATCATCGTGTGGGCGCCGGCCAGTTGTGCGGCTTCCACGACCTTCTGGCCGTCCACCTTGCCGAAGCGCGCGATGTTCTCTGCCACCGTGCCGGGGAAGATCTCGATGTCCTGGGGCAGATAGCCGATGTGCGGGCCCAGTTCTTCGCGCTTCCAGTCGGCCACCAGCGCGCCGTCCAGCCGCACCTCGCCCGTGACCGGCCGCCAAACGCCCACAGCGAGCCGCGCCACGGTGGACTTCCCCGCCGCGCTGGGCCCGGTGATGCCCAGGCAGGTGCCGGCCGGCAGCGTGAAGCTCACGTCCTGCAGCGTCATCTTGCGCGTGTCGGGCGGTGCCGCAGCCACGGCGTCGAAGACCAGCTTGCCCTTGGGCACGGGCAGCGGCATGGCGTCGCGCGCGTCGGTGGCATGACCGATTTCCTTCACCAGCCGCTGGTACGACTGGCGCGCCAGCAGAAAACCGCGCCAGCCTCCAATGGCCGATTCCAACGGCGCCAGGCCGCGGCCCATGATGATGGACGCGGCAATCATCACGCCAGCCGTGCTTTCCTGCTTGATGACCAGCCAGGCACCCGCGGCCAGGATGGCCACCTGCAGGAACATGCGCACCGCTTTCACCACCGCCGAGACCGTGCCACCCCGGTCGCTGGCCAGCCCCTGCAGGCCCAGGCCCAGGTTGTGCCGCTTGCGCCACACCGCCGTCAGGCCCGGCAGCATGCCCATGGCGCGCACCACCTCGGCATTGCGCGCTGAAAGCTCGGTGAACTGGTTGCTGGCGGCCATCTCGCGCCCCGCTTCAGACAGCGGAGCGCGGGTGCTGCGCTCGTTCCACAAGCCCAGCAGGAACAGCAGCACGCCGCCGGCCAGCGCCACGTGCCCCAGCAGTGGGTGCAGCAGGTACACCAGGCCGATGTAGACCGGAATCCACGGTGCGTCCAGCAAGGCCAGCCCGGTGCTGCCGGTGAAGAAGTTGCGCACCTGGTCGAGGTCGCGCAGCGACTGGCTGTTGCGGCCGCTGCTGAGCGTGTGCTGGAACACCAGTTCAGACAATTGGCCGTCAAAACGCGCGCCGGCACGCACCAGCAGCCGCGAACGCACCAGTTCGAGCGCTGCCAAAGTGGCCAGGCAGGCGGCTGCGAACAGCGTCAGGTACAGCAGGGTGGAGCCGCTGCGCGAAGCCAGCACGCGGTCGTACACCTGCAGCATGTACATCGGCGACGTCAGCGCCAGCAGGTTGATGAAGAAGCTGTAGAAAGCCACCGTGCCGATGCAGGAACGCACGGCATCCATCGCCCTGCCCAGCGGGGTGGTCGAGGCGGGGCGGTCCAGACCTAGCCAAGCCATGCTGAAAATGCTCCCGTCATCGATTTGGGCGGCTGTGCTTCACCCCACATGGGCGCTGGCCCCGGGCGGGCTCAGCAGCGCGCAAGGTCATGCTGCCGAGCCTGCAGCCCCCAGGCCGCAGCAACACAAACGGTCAGGCTGCCCGGTTGCGGCTGCCCAGCCGCAGCGCCAGCAGCGCTGCCGCCACCAACGCCATCGCACCCGGTTCAGACACTGGCGCACTGGCGGCTGCCAGGCCCAGCACGCGCAGGCTCATCAGCGGCGTGGCACCCACGGCAGAAGACTGCCAGTACCACTCCACCTGGTCGCTGTCGTTCAACACCGTCAGCGTCTTCGACCCCGCACCCACGTTGAAGGCGGTTCCCAGGTCCAGCGTGTAGCGCAGCACGTCCACGCCCGGGATGATTTCCGGAGGGCTGGCCAGTACCGTCAGCGTTCCTGTCAAGGCGTTGCCGTTGACGCGCACGAAAAACTGGTTAAGCCCGCCCAGGCCCGCCAGGTCGTAACCCCACCACTGAACCGATGTGATGGCTGCGGCGACGCTGACGAAACTGGCTGTCGGGCGGTCGGCGGGCAGCACCGCGGCGTCGGACTGCTCACCCAGCAGGTCGCCATTGATGGGCAGGTCGGCGGCCAGCTGCACCGGCATGGCGGATGCCGAAACCGCCAGCGATGCCAAAGCCAACGCAGCCAGTGCCTGGCGGGCAACCACCACGGCCGAAGCCAGCTGGGATATCGGGGCGAGTGACTTCATGAATCGTTTCTCCTGGGTCTGCTGGGCCGGGGCCCGCGCGACGGTCAACCACTGCCGCACGAAAACAAGAACTGCCGGGCCGGAACGGTTACCCGTGGCGCCCGACGCCACTTTTGTCAGCAATGGTATCCGCAGTGGCCCCCCCAGCCCATCCCCGGATCGGGTGTCGCCTGGTGGCCTGATGTTGCCGTCCAAGCCCATCACTGCGGGTCCTGCAGCAGCGGCGGCACACCTATGGCGGTGAGTTGGGGGAAGTCGAATTCCACCCAGTCCACCAGGAAGTCGCTGCCGTGGGTGCCCGTCGCATCGACCACCGGCGCCTGTCCGCCCGCGTAGCCACCAAACACGAAGTCAGTGCCCGCCAACGAACCGGCCGAAAGCTCCATAGCCACAAAGCCCTGCGCCGCGCCAAGGGTCAGCTGCTGCTGGCCCGTGTTGCTGCTGGCCGAGAACACGGTTTCAGCCACCACCGCACCGGTGTCGTCCAGCAGACGCAGGCGTCCCGACTCGGCATGCACCGTGCCGTCGTCATTGATGAAGAACTGCGACAGCTTCAGCGTCACCTCGGTGGCTTCCTTGGCCAGGTTGAAACGCAAGACCTCCTTGCCATCGATTTCCTGGCGCACCGCCGAAGTGGGCAATGACTGGCCGCTGACACCCAGGTCGCCACCAAAGATGTCGCCGCCAGCCAAAGTGCCCGCTGCCACGCCGTTGAACTTGGCTGCCGTGAATGACTCGGTGGCGCTGGTGGCGTCGGCCTTGTGAACCACGGCCACGTCGGCATGCGTCCAGGCCTGCGCCCACTGGCCGCCCGCGCCCGACTGCCGCCCCGGCGCGTCGCCGATGCGCACCGTGTCAACCGCCTGCTGCTGCACGTTCACGTTGACCGTGGCCACGTCGGTGTAGGTGCCGTCTTCGTCCACCAGGTCGACGCTGATGACCCGTGCACCCGCGCTGCCGAAGGTGTGCGTGACGTTGCCGCCCGCGCCCACGGTCTGCGTGATGCCGTCGCCCCAGTCGATGACGTAGCTGCTGACCGTGTCTTGCCCAGGGTCGGTGATGGCACCCAGGTTCAGCGTGTAGCTCTGGCCCACCTGCGCCGTGGCCGCACCGGCCAACGCGATGGAGGGCGCCACGTTGTTCACGTTCACGTTCTGGGTTTGCGTGGTGCTGCCGCCGTCGCCGTCGGTGGCCGTGACGCTGACGGTTCTGCCCGTGCTGTTCACCGGGCCGTCTTCGTCATCGGCAAAGGTGTGCGCCACCACGCCGCCCAGTGCGGCCAGTTGCGCGGCGGTCAGCACCTGCGCCGCCGTGCCGTCGCCCCAGTTGATGGTGTAGGCCAGCGGATCGGCTGCGCCGGCGGCGTCACTGCCGGCGATGGTCAGCTGGTAACCCGCCCCTTCGTTGGTGCTGGCCGCGCCCGAGATTGACAGCTGCGGTGCAACGTTGCTCACCGTCACGCCGAAACTGTCGCTGGCGCTCTCGCCATTCACGTCGGTCACGGTCACGGTGACGGTGGCGTTGGCATTGCCGTCGACATAGATGTGGCTGAGCTGCAGCGTCTGCACCAGCGTGGTTCCGGTTTCCACGGTGCCGTCGCCATAGTCGATGCTGTAGCTCCAGCCAGCGCCGCCGTTGTCCTGGCCATCGCTGAAGTTGATGGTGCGGCTGAAGGCCTGGCCTTCGTTGACGACAGCGTCGGCACCGGCTTCGATGCTGACGGTGAGCGTGGCCGCCTGCACATTGACGGCCACGGCGCTGACGTTGCTGTAGCTGCCGTCTTCGTCCACCAGGCTGACATTCACGGTGCGCGCGCCCGCGCTGCCGAAGCTGTGCGTGACGATGCCACTCAACCCGGCCAGCTGCGCCGGTGTCAGCGTCTGGGCCGGCGTGCCGTCGCCCCAGTCCACGACGTAGCTGGTGACGGTGTCGGTACCGGGGTCTGTGACGGCGCCCAGGCTCAGCGAGTAAACCTGGCCCACCTGCACGCTGGCCGCGCCGGCCAGCGCGATGGTGGGTGCCACGTTGTTGACGGCGACGCCCCTGGTTTGCGTGGTGCTGCCGCCGTCGCCGTCGTCCGCGGTGACGCTGATATTGCGCGCGGTGGCGTTCACCGGGCCGTCTTCGTCGTCGGCAAAGGTGTGCGCCACGTTGCCGCCCAGCGCCGCCAGCTGGGCTGCCGTCAGCACCTGGTTGGCCGTGCCGTCACACAGTTGATGGTGTAGACCAGTGGGTCGGCCACGCCTGCAGCGTCGCTGCCTGCGAGGTTCAGCACATAGCTGGCACCTTCGTTGGTGCTGGCCGCACCGCCCAGCGTGACCTGCGGCGCCACGTTGGTGACGGTGATGGCCTTGCTGCCCAGCGCGAAGCTGCCGTCTTCG
>JAYSXE010000233.1:0-47036 GCA_043717565.1 Burkholderiales bacterium
TCACGTCGACGAGCACCTCGACCGCATCGAGTACGACGTCTGCTGGACCGACGGCACCGTGCCGCCCCTGCTCGGCGTGTTCCCCGCCAGCGCCTTCGGTCAACCCGTGATCGACCGCCTGCGCGCCGGCCGCACGGTGGCGATCGCCGACGTGCGGAACCATCCCCTGACGAGCGACGACACGACGATCGCCACCTCGCACGAAGTGGAAACGCGCGCAATCCTGGTCGTGCCGCTGTTCAAGGCGGGCCGGCTGCGCACCATCGTCTACCTCAACCAGCGGCCGCAGCGACATTGGTCCGCGGAAGAGATCTCGCTGATGGAGGAGGTGGCCGAGCGCACGCGCGAATTGATCGAGCGTGCGCGCGCCGAGGAAGCCCTGCGCCACAGCGAGAGCCGCTGGCGAGGGCTGTTCGAGCGCATGACGGAGGGCTTCTTCGTCGCCGAGGCCATCCGCGACGCGGCCGGGCAGATGACGGACTTCCGCTTCCTCGAGGTCAACCCCGCCTTCGAGCGGCTGACCAACGTGCCTGTGGCCAGCGCCCTGGGGCGGCCGGTGACGCAGGTCATCCCCGGCGTGCAGCCCGAGTTGGTCGACGCCTACGCACAGGTCGTGGACTCCGGCGAGGCGGCGGAGTTCGAAGTCCACATCCCGGCGCTGAACGACCGCTGGTACGAAGCCAGGTCCCGCCCAGTTGGTGGCGACCTGTTCTCGGTGCTGTTTCTCGAGATCACCGATCGCAAGCGTGCGCAGCTGGAACTGGCGCGCAGCGCGGAACGCTACCGAACGCTGTTCGAGTCGATCGACGAAGGCTTCTGCATCCTCGAGGTGCTGCACGACGCCAGTGGCCAACCGAACGATTACCGATTCCTCGAAGTGAACCCGGCATTCGAGCGCCAGTGCGGCCTCGTCAACGCCGCCGGGTGCACGATTCGCGAACTGGTGCCGGGCATCGACCACTTGTACATCAGGACCTACGCGCGGGTCGCGGAGACGGGCAACGCAATTCGCTTCGAGAGCCGTGTACTGGCCATGAACCGCTGGTTCGACGCCTTCGCCTTCCGCATCGGCGACCCCGGCCAGCGGCGCGTGGCAGTGCTGTTTACCGACATCAGCGAGCGCCGTCTCGCCCAGGAAGCCGCCGCCGAGCGCGAGCGCGAGCTCAGCGAGGCGCAGCGCCTGGCCGGCATCGGATCGTGGTTCTGGGATCTGGAGGCGGACCGCATCGATGGCTCGCCCGAAACGCTGCGCATCTTCGGCCTGCCAAAGGGCGCGCAGCTGCCGCGCTTCGCCGAGCAGCGCGGCACCCTGTTTCCCGACCCCGACTGGCAGCGGCTGAACGCCGCGGTGGCGGAAGCGGTTGCCGGAGCGGGATCGTATTCAGCCGATCTGCGCGCGCTGCGCGATGGCCGGGCGGTCTGGGTCATCGCGCGCGGCACGGCGGTGCGCAATGCCGAGGGCAAGGTTATCGGGCTGCGCGGCACGGTGCAGGACATCGGAGAGCGCAAGCAGATCGAAGAGGCCCTGCGGGAGGCGGGCGTCCGCAAGGACGAGTTCCTCGCCACGCTGGCCCATGAACTGCGCAACCCGCTGGCCCCGTTGCGCAACGGCCTGGCGATCCTGCGCACCGCAGACGGCCACTCGGCCCCCGCGGTGCGTGCGCGGGAGGTGATGGAGCGCCAGCTGGTCCATCTGGTGCGCCTGGTCGACGACCTGCTCGACGTCTCCAGGGTCAGCCAGGGCAAGGTCTCGATGCAGAAGACGGTGACTTCGCTGCAAAGCGTGGTCGAACTGGCGCTGGAGACTTCCCGGCCGCTGATGGATGCCGCCGCGCACACCCTGGAGGTGCGGCTGCCGGCCGAGCCGGTGCTGCTGCACGTGGACACGACACGCATCGCCCAGGTGCTGTCCAACCTGCTCAACAACGCGGCCAAGTACACGCCGCACGGCGGCCGCATTGTGCTGACGGCGGCCGTGCTCGAAGGTTCCCGCCTGCAGCTGAGCGTGCAGGACGACGGCATCGGCATTCCGGCCGACATGCTGGACAAGGTCTTCGACCTGTTCACCCAGGTCGGCGGCGCGCTCGACCGCGCGCAAGGCGGACTGGGCATCGGCCTGTCGCTGGCCCAGCGGCTGGTCGAGCTGCACGGCGGCAGCATGCGCGCCTTCAGCGCGGGCGAGCGCCAAGGCAGCACCTTCTACGTCGAGCTGCCGGTGCTGCACCAGCCGCAGCAGCACGCGGCAGAGCGCCAGGTCGCTGGCGCCACCGCCGGCGCCGCAGCAGGCAAGCGCGTGCTGGTCGTCGACGACAACGTGGAAGCCGCGGAGACGCTGAAAATCCTGCTCGAGCTCCAGGGGCACGCCGTGCGGGTCGCGCACACCGGAAGGCAGGTGCTCGAAGCCGCGACGCGCGACAAGCCCGAGGTCATCTTTCTTGACATCGGCCTGCCCGACCTGAACGGCTACGAGGTCGCAGCGCAGTTGAGGGCCGATCCCGATCTGGACGGCGCGTGGATCGTCGCGCTGACCGGTTGGGGCGCCGAACGCGACCAGCAACAGGCGCGCGCCGCAGGCATTGACATGCACCTGACGAAGCCGGTGTCGGTGGACGATCTGGCCCGGGCGCTGGGCGGCCCCCCTGCCAAGGCAGCCGGAACGTAACGCCGGCGGGCGGCGGAAGTGGTGGGCCCCGCCGCCAGGCCGCGCCCCCTTCAGGCCGTGCGCAGTCCCGTTTGCAGGGGCAGCGAACGAATCACCCGGCCCGTGGCCGCGCGCACCGCGTTGGCCACTGCCGGCGCGGTGGGCGGCACGCCGGGTTCGCCCAGCCCGCCCAGGTCGGCACCGCTGTTCACGATTTCCACCTCCACCACCGGCGCGTCGGCCAGGGTCAGCATCGGGTAGTCGTTGAAGTTGGACTGCTTGACGCGGCCCTTTTCAATATCGATCTGCCCGTACAGCGCCGCCGTCAACCCGAAGTGCACGCCGCTGCGGATTTGCGCGCGGGCGTTCACAGGGTCCAGCGCAAAACCGCAATCCACCGCGCAGAACACCTTGGTCACCTTGACCGCGCCCTTGTCGTCCACGGCCACCTCGGCCACCTGGGCCACGATGGAATGGAACGACTCGGCTACCGCAATGCCGCGCCCCACCTTGTGGCCGGCCACGGGTGCTGCTGGCGTGCCCCAGCCAGCCGCCTTGGCGGCAGCCTGCAACACGGCAGCAAACCGCTGGGCCGTGGCATCGCCCGCGTTGGCCTTCAGCAGCGCCAGGCGGTAGGCCAGGGGGTCCTGCCCCGCCGCCGCTGCACACTCGTCGACAAAACACTCCACAAAGAACGCCGTGAAGCTGTGGCCCACGCTGCGCCAGTAACCCACGGGCACGCCGGCGTCCACCATCGAGTGGCGCACCTCCAGCGCCGGCAACGCATAGGGCAGGAAAGTGGCGCCTTCCACATTGGTCTTGTCGGGCATGCCGCCACCGGCCGGGCCCCCCAAGCGCGCAACGGCCTGTGCGGTGACCGAAGGCCCCGCGATATGCGTCAGCCAGCGCTGCGGCATGCCCTTGTCGTCCAGCGTGGCCTCGAGACGGCCCAGCGCAGCCGGGCGGTACACGTCGTGCTGCATGTCTTCTTCGCGCGACCAGATGGTCTGCACCGGCACGCCGGGCAAGGCGCGGGCGATTTCTATCGCCTCGTTCACCACGTCCATTTCGAACCGGCGGCCGAAACCACCGCCCATGGGCAGGGTGTGAACCTCGATGGCCTCAGAAGGCAGCCCCGCGGCCTTGCCCGCCAGCCACTTGATGAGGATGGGCCCCTGGTTGCCGCACCAGATGTCGCACTTCATGCCCGTGTGCAGCACCGTGCAGTTCAGCGGCTCCATCGTGGCGTGGGCCAGGAAGGGGGCGCGGTACTCGGCCTTCAGCGTCTTGCCCGGCACCGCCTGCTTCACGTCGCCGCGCGACTCATAGACCGCGCCTTCGCCGCTGTCCAGCGCCTGTGCATAACGCGCAAAAATAGCGGCTGAATTCAAGTCGGCCAGGGCACCGTCTTCCCACACCACCTGCGCCGCGTCGACAAACTGCCGCGCTGCGAAATAGCTGGTGGCCACGGCAGCCACGAAGTTCCGGCCCTGCACGGTGGCCTTGACCGCAGCGGTCTTGTCCTTGAAGGCCACCGTCTTCACCGTGCCGCCGAACACGGGGCTGTGCCGGATGGCCGCGAACAGCTGCCCGGGCTGGCGCACGTCGATGCCAAAGACGGCGCTGCCGTCGGTCTTGGCCGGCACGTCCAGCCGCGGCATGCCGGCCTTGCCCAGCATGCGGTACTGCGAACGGGGCTTGGGCGTGCCGGCGACCAACGGCAACACGGCCGCCGCGCTGGCCACATCGCCAAAACCGAGCTGCTGGCCACTGGGGTGGCGAATGACGCCAGCTTCGATGGTCAGTTCACCCACGGGCACAGCCAGCTTGGCGGCCGCGGCCTGCAGCAGCATCCGCCGCGCACCGGCCGCCGCCTGCTGCACCGGCTCGATGATGTTGCGCACCGAACTGGAGCCACCGGTGGCATTGATGCCCACCGCTTCCAGGATGCGGCGCATCGTCCAGCGCGCGCCTTCGGCCAGCAGGCCTTTGTCGTCGGGCCTGAACGGCAGGCCGTCCAGCAGCATGGTGGCGTTGCTGTAGGCGGTGTGCAGCGGCGCCTGCACGACGCGCATCTGCGCGGGTGCGGCGTCCAGCTCTTCGGCAATCAGGCTGGCCACCAGGCTCATGATGCCCTGCCCCATTTCCTGGTGCGGCGACATCGCGGTGACGATGCCGGCGGTGTCGATGGTGAACCAGGCACCAAAGGCGGCTTCACCCTTGCCCGGCGTCAGCGAAAAGGCCTTGTGGCGCAGCGTGCGTGACTGCATGTAGCCGGCGCCCACGGCCAGCCCGCCGCCCACCACGGCGGCTGAAATCAGCAGCACACGGCGGGCCAGGTTCTTGGGCTTGCCCGCCGCAGCGGCCAGGTTTTCGGGCTTCGGGTTCATACCGTGCCCTCCACCACGTCGGCGATGGCGGCCCGCATGGCGTCATAGGTGCCGCAGCGGCAGATGTTGGTCAGAGACTCGTTGACCTGCTGCACCGTGGGCCGGAGGTTGGCCGCCAGCAGCGCGCTGGCGGCCATCAGGAAGCCGGACTGGCAGTAGCCGCACTGCGGCACCTGGTGTTTCACCCAGGCCTTCTGCAGCGCGTGTGAACGGTCGGGCGACAGGCCTTCGATGGTGGTGATCTGCTTGCCCACCACGGCCGACACCGGCAGCAGGCAGGTGCGCTGGGCAGCGCCGTCCACATGCACGGTGCAGGCGCCACAGGCCATGACACCGCAGCCAAACTTGGTGCCCACCAGGTTCAATTCGTCGCGCAACACCCACAAGAGCGGGGTGGCGGGGTCGGCTTGCACGGCTTGGGCTTTGCCATTGATGTTCAATTCCAAAGGTGTACTCCTGAATGCATTCGGCGCCCGGTCGTGTTGCGGGGCCGGGCGGATTCTCAGCCCTGCAAGGCAAAGCTGCCGACGCCGCCTCACCGCGCCAAACGCGGCCTTGCACGGGCGGCCGGCGGGGCCACGATGGGGTTGCGAGGAGCCTTGTCGTCGCCAAACAGGTCAAACACCAGGCCGCGCAACCACTGGTGGGCGGGCGAACGGTGCACCTTGGCGTGCCAGAACACGTTGATGGCCACGTCCGGCAACTCCACCGGGTGCGGCAGAAAGCGCAGGCCAAACGGCTCGGCCAGACGTTCGGCCAAGCGTTCGGTGACGGTGGCCACCATGTCGGTGCGCTGCAGGATGTGCCCCACGCTGACGAAGTGCGGTACGGTCAGCCGCACCTGGCGTTCAACGCCGGCGCGTCGGATCAGGTCGTCGACCTTGCCATGTCCCGTGCCTGCCGACACGATGACCAGGTGTTCAGCCGCCTTGAAGTCGGCCAGCGACAACCGCTTGCGGTCCAGGCCATGGCCCTTTCTGAACAGGCACACGTATCGCTGCTGGAACAGCCGGCGCTGGAAAAAGCCGGCCTTCAGTTGCGGCAGCGGGCCGATGGCCAGGTCCACCTTGCCGGCTTCCATGTCCTCGCGCAGGTTGCCGGCCGTGGTGCGCACGGTGCCCAGCGACACACCGGGCGCCTTCTGGCGCAGGCGGTCCACCAGTTCGGGCAGGAAAACGATTTCGCCGCTGTCGGTCATGCCGATGGTCACCGCCTGCTTCACGCTGGCGGGCTCAAACCGGCTGTGCGGGTTCAGCCCGCTGTGGATCAGGCCCAGCGCCGTGGCGACGGGTACCGCCAACTGCTCGGCAAAGGGCGTCGGCATCATGCCCTTGGGTGTGCGCACAAACAGGTCGTCGCCGAACTGGCGGCGCAGCTTGGCCAGCGTGTTGCTGACGGCGGGCTGCGTCAGGCCCAGGTTTTCGGCCACCCTGGAAACGCGCCGCTCCACCATCAGCTGCTGGAACAGCACCAGCTGGTTGAGGTCGATGTCGGACAGCTCCATGCGGTCTCCATCACTGCCGGTGATACATCACATTCACGCCATTCTATTTACCGTATGACCAGAAAGCGGAATCATCCGGGCGCCCTGTCGCAGGCCACATCGCGCCTGCGGCCCTGGCTTGAACAGAGGACAGCCGACATGAACCCAACTTCCACGGTCTTTCCCGACCACCCGGTGTGGGAAGGTGACGGCACGCACCGCATACCCTTCCTGGCCTACACCAGCGAAGCCATCTACCGCAAGGAGCTGGAACGCTTCTTCTACCAGGGCCACTGGTGCTACGTGGGCCTGGAAGCCGAGGTGCCGAACCCGGGCGACTTCAAGCGCACCGTCATCGGCGAGCGCTCGGTCATCCTGGTGCGCGACGCCGAAGGCCAGCTGAATGTGGTGGAAAACGTCTGCGCCCACCGGGGCATGCGTTTCTGCCGTGAACGACATGGCAACCGCAAGGAATTTGTCTGCCCCTACCACCAGTGGAACTACACGCTCAATGGCGACCTGCAGGGCGTGCCCTTCAGGCGCGGCGTGAAGCAGGACGGCCAGGTACACGGCGGCATGCCCGCCGACTTCAAGACCGCCGACCACGGCCTGACCAAGCTGAAGGTGGCCACGCGCGGTGGCGTGGTCTTTGCGTCGTTCGACGCCGCCGTGGAACCGCTTGAGGACTACTTGGGCCCCACCATCCTGGGCTACTTCGACCGCCTGTTCAACGGGCGGCGGCTGAAGATACTGGGCTACAACCGCCAGCGCATTCCCGGCAACTGGAAGCTGATGCAGGAAAACATCAAAGACCCTTACCACCCGGGGCTGCTTCACACCTGGTTCGTCACCTTCGGCCTTTGGCGTGCCGACAACAAGAGCCAGCTGCGCATGGACGACCGGCACCGCCACGCGGCCATGATCTCCACCCGCGGCTCGGCAGGCCAAGCCGGCCAAGTGACCCAGGTGGGCAGCTTCAAGGCGGGCATGACGCTGCAGGACCCGAGCTTCATCGACATCGTTCCCGAGCCCTGGTGGGGCGGGCCGACGGCGGTGATGACCACCATCTTCCCCAGCGTCATCCTGCAGCAGCAGGTCAACAGCGTGTCGACCCGCCACATACAGCCCAGCGGCCACGGCAGCTTCGACTTCGTCTGGACACACTTCGGTTTCGAAGACGACAGCGAAGCGATGACGCAACGCCGGCTGACGCAGGCCAACCTGTTCGGCCCGGCCGGCTTTGTGTCAGCCGACGACGGCGAGGTGATCGAATTCAGCCAGCAGGCTTTCGAGAGCAAGCCCTTCCACCGCGCGGTGGCCGAATTGGGCGGGCGCGACGTGGCCGACACCGAGCACATGGTGACCGAGACACTGATCCGCGGCATGTACCGCTACTGGCGCAACGTGATGCAGGGTAAGCCCCTCGGGCTGGGGGCCTGAGCCATGGCCGCCCTGAACTTCGAAGACTGGCTGGCACTGAACCAGCTGTATGCCGACTATGCCAGCGCTGTCGACTCCGGCCACTGGGACCTGTGGCCCGAGTTCTTCACCGACGACTGCATCTACCGGCTGCAACCGCGCGAAAACCACGAACGCGGGTTCCCGCTGGCCACCCTGGCCTTCACGAGCAAGGCCATGCTGAAAGACCGCGTCTACGGCATCCAGGAAACGCTGTTCCACGACCCCTACTACCAGCGGCACATCGTGGGCACGCCGGTGCTGCGCGAGGCCAGCCCCGGGCGCATGCGCTGCGAAGCAAATTACGCGGTGTTCCGCACCAAGCTGTCCGATGCGAGCACGGTGTTCAACGTCGGCCGCTACCTGGACGTGGTGGTGCACACGCCCGCCGGCCTGAAGTTCGCGTCACGCGAGTGCATCTACGACTCCGAGATGATTCCAAATTCCATCATCTACCCCATCTGAGGCTGCCGCCATGAACACCCTGCCCTGGGTTGACGCCCTGTCCGTGGAAGACCTGCCCAATGAAGACGTGCTGGGCGTCATGGTCGCCGGGCGCGACATTGCGGTGTACACCGTGAGTGGCGAGGTGTACGCCACCAACAACCTGTGCACCCACGGCCACGCGGTGCTGTGCAACGGCTTTCTCGAAGGCCACGAGATCGAATGCCCGCTGCACCAGGGCCGCTTCGACGTGCGCAACGGCCAGCCCACCTGTGAGCCGGCCAGCGTGGCGCTGCGCTGCCACCCGGTGAAGATCGAGGGCGGGCGGGTCTACTTGCAGCTGGTCGCTGCCGCGGACTGACCGGGCAGGCGCGGGCCGACGGTCAGTCGCCGCTGGCCGCCCTCACTGTTCGACACCGTACACACCCACCGCGCGCGGGTGCGTACAAACCACGCGAATGAAGCCCTTTCTCGTTGCGAAGGGCGACTGAGGCTACAGTTGATCTCTCGGCGTTTCTGACTGAAAGACATCGACCATGGCCCCCTCGTCCGGAACCACAGCCGCAGCCGCTAGGCGAAAGAAGCAGAGAACGGCTGCGTCGCGCGCCGCAGCCGCCGCTGGCGGCGCCAAGAAGGGCGGTGCGAAGGTGAAACCGTCTGACAAGTCTGCCACCAACGTGGCCATCGCTACCGAACTGGCCCCCGCGGTGGCCATTGCGCTGCTGGAACAGACCGACCAGCCCGAAGGAGCACCCGCGGCTGCGCTGGACTGCTTGGCGGCCGGAGCGGCACCTTCAGAAACCAACGGCAAGCTGCGCGTGCAGCTGCTGTTCGAAAACGGCGCTGTGCTGCCGGTGGAAATGACCACGGCTGCGGGCAAAGCCCTGGCCAAGGGCCTGACCGAAGAACTGAAGAAGTAGCCGGCTGCCAAGCCGGCCGAGAGCATCTCGAGAGGGCGCGAAGTGGCGCGAACTGGCGCAAAGCGGCCGGAATGCGGCCCGCACGGGCCCGACACGCTGCGCTCGGCTCAGGCCTTGAACTGGCGCGCCGCAAAGGCCCAGGCCATGCGTGAAGCGTCCGGGCCCTTGATGTCGCTGAAAGCCTGGCCGGCAGCGCCGCCGCTCCAGGCGTGGGCCAGCCCTTCCACGGTCACCAGCGTGGCCACCGTGCTGCCCTGGCGCTTGAAGTCGGTCACGGCCATGGGGTAGCGCTGACCGCGTTGCACGCTGCGTGCAGCGCCGGCCCGGGCGCCGGTGGCCTGGGCCCAGGCGTCCACCGCGGCCTGGCCGTTGTGCGGCGACACCAGGGTGTCGTGGTCGCCATGGATGACCATCAACGGTGGCCACGGCAGCGCGCTGCCGCCCGGCGCGGCCGGCAGCGGCTGCGTGGTGCGGCGGCCCTTCATCGCCACCAGTGCCGACATCGTGGAATGCGCCGTGCCCGGCGGCACGCCCGAGTGCATCACCAGAGCCTTGAAGCGGTCGGGGTGGCGCGCCACCATCAGCGCCGCCATGCTGGCACCGGCCGACAGGCCGGCCACGGCAACGCGGTCGCGGTCGCCGGCCGACAGCATGCAGACCTGGTCCAAGGCCTTCATGATCAAGGCCACCTCGGTGTCGGCGCGTCCGCTGTCGGTTTCAAACCAGTTCCAGCAGCACTGGCCGTTGGCCAACCGGTCCTGCTGCGGGTACAGCACCAAGAATCGTTCGCGCGCTGCGATGCGGTTCATGCGTGTGCTTGCGGCAAAACTGTCGGCGTCCTGGCCACAGCCATGCAGCATCACCATCACCGGCAGCCGTTCGCCCCACTGAACACCCGAGGGCTTGTAGAGCCTGAAGCGGCGGCCCCCCAGCGCACCCAGCGCCACGCCCGGCAGCCAGGCACCGGCTGCCGGTGCGGCGCGAGTGCGGGCCGGCGCTTTCAAGGCCTGCTTCAGCGTGCGCTGGCCCGACGCCGTGGCCAGCCGCGTCATGGCCACCATGGTGCGCTCGAGGCTGCGCGCCCAGCCCGTGCTTCGAAATCGCGTTCTCTTCATCGCGCCGATTCTGTGGCCGCAACGCCCGCTGTGCCGCGTGGAGCGGCAGCGATGGTCTACCGCCGACAACGCCATGCGGTGCAGGCCTACAGGCCTTGCCGGAAACGCGGCCTAAGGTGCTGGCATCGCACGGCGCCCGTCTTTGTTTTCCGTGTATCCACCCCCCTTCCAAGGCTGACCACCATGTCCACCTACACCGTCCCGCCCGCCGGACCCTTCCTGCGCGATGGGGTACCCGAAGGGCTTCCCTTCGCCACGCCGCGCCCGCCGTTGAGCGCCGTCTCCTGGAGCGCCATTGCCGCCGGCGCTGCAGGCGCTGCTGCGCTTTCGATGGTGCTGTTGATCCTGGGCGTGGGCCTGGGCTTGTCGTCGCTGTCGCCGTGGGCCAACAGCGGGGCCAGTGCCACCACGCTCGGCTGGTCCACCATCGCGTGGCTGACGTTCACCCAGCTGGCTGCTTCAGCGATGGGCGGCTATCTCGCAGGCCGCTTGCGCAGCCGCTGGGCCGACGCGAATGGCGACGAGATCTACTTCCGCGACACCGCGCACGGCTTTCTGAGCTGGGCCGTGGCTTCGCTGGCCACGGCTGCGCTGCTGACATCGACCATCGCCGCCATCGTCAGTGGTGGCGTGCAAGCCGGCGCCGCCGTGGCCGGCGGCGCAGTGGGTGTTGCAGCGCCTGCAGCCCTGCGCAGCAGCGCGTCTGCCGACGGCGGTGACATGGCCTACTTTGTGGACGCGCTGTTCCGCCGCGAAGCCACTGCAAGCGCTGCACCGGCCGCCGATGGCACAGCACCAACAGCGGGCACCACAGCCGCCATGCCTGAAGCCCTGGCAGCGAACCGCATGGCGGGGCGCGACAACACCGTCGTCGTCAGCCGCATCTTCATGAACAGCGGTTCTGGCAAGCCATTGCCGGCCGACGACCTGCGCTACGTCAGCCAACTGGTGGCGCAAAGCACGGGCCTGAGCGCGACAGACGCCGAGAAGCGCGTGTCAGCACAGTACGGCCAGTTGCAAAACAAGCTGCGTGAGACCGAAGAAGCTGCACGAATTGCCGCCGACAAGGCGCGCAGGGCGTCGGCCTACAGCGCGTTGTGGATGTTCGTGTCGCTGATGGTCGGGGCCTTTGTCGCCAGCCTGGCTGCCACCTTTGGCGGCCGCCGCCGCGACGCCTGATTCCTACCCCAGCCGTTAAAACCATTTCACCCTTCATCTCCCGGAGTTCGCCATGCGTTCATTGCTTCTGCTTCTTCTGGGCATACCCATTCCCATCGTGATCCTGATCGCGCTGTTTCTGAACTGAACACGTGGCCGGCACCGGCGCAACTGCGCCGGTAGCCGCTGCCCGAGGACAAAACCACCATGACCGACATCACCCACCCCGACAACGACGACCACATGCGCGTGCCCAACACGTCGCTGCTGCCGCCACCCCCGACACCGACACCGGCCGTCGTGGGCCTGCTTGAGCGGGCCGTGAGGTACGCGCACGACACCATCGACCGCTTTGCGGCCCGCGCCACCCCACGTGTTCAACGCCTGGGGCAAGACATGGCCGGCGCCGAAACGGCGGTGCAGGCCACCGCCAGCCAGCTGGGCCGGACCGGCGCGGCCTGCGTGCAAGGTCTGCGCAGCACGGTCCGCAGCCGTCCGCTGCTGGCCCTGGCGGCGGCGGTGGGTCTGGGCCTGGTGCTCGGGCGCCTGCGCCGCTAGAAGTTCAACCCCGTTCACCCGCCGGCCCTCTGCAGCCCCACCCCGGGGGCGGCCGAGGGCCATTCCTTCATCAGCACCTGCTCCGTTCAACCACCCAAGGCCCTGCCCATGAACATCCAAAAGCAAGACAACCCGGCACTCAGCCACATCGTTCAGCTGATCGAAGACATCCCGATCGCGATGCTGACCACCGTGGAAGACGATGGTGCCATCGCGAGCCGCCCCATGGCTGGGCTGGAACTCGACAGCCAGGGCGTGTTCTGGTTCTTCACCAACGTGCACTCGGCCAAGGTGGACAACCTGCGTCACGTGGGCCTGAACTTCACCGACACGTCGTCGGGCACCTATGTGGCGTTGGCTGGGCGCGGCGACATCGACGCCGACCGGGAACGCATCGCCCGTCTGTGGACGCCGTTTGCCAAGCCCTGGTTTCCTGACGGACCCGAGTCGCCCAACCTGGCGCTGCTGAAGTTCACGCCCGAAACGGCCGACTACTGGGACGCGCCAAACAGCAAGATGGTGCGCAGCTTGGGCGCGTTGGCGTCCATGGTGCTGGGCAAGCCGGTGGCCATGGGCGAGCACGGCTTCGTCACCGCGCTGTCACCGAAAGCTGGCACCAACGGCGGTCGCTGAAAACGAACGGGGGGCCACTGGCCCCCCGGGTGCTCAAGCCAGCTTGCGCACCTGTGGTTCACGCGCCCACTGCCGCGTCTTGGCCGCAGCCAGGAAAGCCGGCGTGTCGTGGGCGGGCATCACGCCTGCGCCGGGCTGCACGTTGCAGCCCTGCAGCAGCGTCTGGCCACCGGCGTCAAACGCGATGGCCTTCAGGTGGCCATAAGCATTGCGCACGAAGTCGACGGCCGCGCCGTCGTGCGCCAGAGCCTGCGCACCGTCGGCCGACAACACCACCGCGATGGCGTCGAACAGCATCGAAGGTGTGCCGGCCAGCTGCCCGTCGGCGGCCAGGCGTTGGCCATTGGCCAGCTTCACGCCACCGATCTTCGGCGCCACCACCTTCACCTGCGCGCCGGCAGCCATCACTGCCTTGCGCAGCGCAGTCACCATGCGGCCGTCACTGCCGTCGTTCACCAAAATCCCGACACAGCGCCCTTCCAGCGTGGCCTTGGCCTTGCCGATGGTCTGCAGCGCGGGTGACAGTGGGCGGTCCTGCGCCGGCACCGTGGTGGGCGCGGGCGGGGGCAGCTTGTCCATGCCCAGCCCGTCGGCCACGCGGCGCGCCAGGCTCTCGTCGATCTGGCGCAGGTGGCCGACCATGGCTTGGCGAATGATTACGGTTTCAACCTTGGACAGTTCAAACACCAGTGAACTGGCGATGTGCGCCTGCTCGGGCGGCGTCTGGCTGCGGAAGAACTGGCGCGCCTGGCTGTAGTGGTCGGCAAAACTCTCGGGCCTGATGCGGCCCTTGGCGCCTGCGGCTTCGGCCGGAAAACTGCGGAATCCGCGCTGCGCGTTTTCGCGCGGCGTGGCCGGTTCCAGCTGGCTGGGTTCGTAGGCCACACGCCCTTTTTGCGGCGCCATCTGCATGTGCCCGTCGCGCTGGTGATTGGCAAAGGGGCACTTGGGCGCGTTGATCGGGATCTGGTGGAAGTTGGGGCCGCCCAGGCGCGACAGCTGCGTGTCCATGTAAGAAAACAGCCGGCCCTGCAACAGCGGGTCGTTCGAGAAGTCGATGCCCGGCACCACGTTGGTGGGAAAAAATGCCACCTGCTCGGTTTCGGCAAAGAAGTTGTCGGGCCAGCGGTTCAGCACCATGTTGCCAATCACTTTCAGTGGCACCAATTCCTCGGGCACCAGCTTGGTGGGGTCCAGATGGTCGAAGGGGAAGGCGTCGGCCTCTTCTTCGGTAAACAGCTGCACGGCCAGGTCCCAGATGGGGAACGAGCCGGAAGTGATGGCTTCAAACAGGTCGCGGCGGTGGAAGTCGTTGTCGGCGCTTTGCAGCTTCACGGCCTCGTCCCACACGGTGGACTGCAGGCCCAAGCGCGGGCGCCAGTGGAACTTGACGAAGGTGGACTCACCGGCCGCATTCACCAGGCGGAAGCTGTGCACGCCAAAACCTTCCATCATGCGCAGCGAGCGCGGGATGGTGCGGTCCGACATGGCCCACATCAGCATGTGCATGGCTTCGGGCGACAGCGAGATGAAGTCGTAGAACGTGTCGTGCGCGCTGCCGGCCTGCGGAAAACCGCGGTCGGGCTCCATCTTCACGGCATGCACGAGGTCGGGGAACTTCATCGCGTCCTGGATGAAGAACACAGGGATGTTGTTGCCCACCAGGTCCCAGTTGCCTTCAGACGTGTAGAGCTTGACAGCAAACCCGCGCACGTCGCGCGGCGTGTCTACCGAACCGGCACCGCCGGCCACGGTTGAAAAGCGCGTGAACAAGGGCGTGCGCACACCCACTTCAGTCAGCACCTTGGCGTGCGTGTAAGCCGCCAGCGAGGTGGTCAGCTCAAAGTAGCCGTGCGCGCCGGAGCCCCGCGCGTGCACGATACGTTCAGGGATGCGCTCGTGGTCGAAGTGGCTGATCTTCTCGCGCAGCACAAAGTCTTCCAGCAGGCTGGGCCCGCGGGGATGGGCGCGCAGCGAGTTCTGGTTGTCGGAGATGGGCACGCCATGGTTGGTGGTCAGGCCGGGCGCGCCTGCGCCGCTGGTCTGGTGCAATTCACCGCCTGCGCCCACCATGCTTGGCGGCTGGCCAGCGTCAGCTGGGGTGGGGCTGCCCTCGGCAGTCTTGGGTTTACTGGCCATGCTGGCTCCTTGGCGCTGCTGCGCGGTTTGAGGACGGGTTTGGAGGCGGTTGGGGTTGGGTGGCGGCTGCACAAACGACAAAGCAGCCCGGGGGCTGCCTTGTCCATTCAGCGCTTTAGAACTTCCAGCGCACGCCCACGCTGGTGGCGTCTACCGCGTCGCGGCCAGAGCCGGCGAATTCCAGGCGGTGACGTTCCCATTCGGCCACCAGGGCCGTGCTGGGCGTCAGGTCATAGCTGACACCTGCGCCCACGCTGGGCGACCAGCCGGTGGTCTTGCCTGCACGCACGTCGCTGAGCAGCGCGGTGGTGGTGTCGGTGCGGCCGTAGGTGGCACCCACCTTGCCGAACAACGCCAGCCGGTCAACCGGAATGCGGCCCACCAGGCTGAGGCTGGCGCCACTGACCTTGGTGGTGCCACCGCCGCGCGAAATGGAGCCCAGGTCGAACACCGAAACTTCGGTTGAGAAGTGTGGCGTCAGTCCAATGCCATAGGTGATCTTGGCGCTCTGGTCACGGTCGTCGCCGCCATGCAGGCTGCCACGTGGCGCGTCAAAACGGCTCTGGCCCAGGTTCAAACCCAGATAGCTGCCTTGGGTGGCCATCGCTTGCGCGGCTACCGGGCCGGCAGACAGCGCGGCAACGCTGGCGAGTGCCAGGGGTGCGATCAGCGCACGCAGGCGCGAAGTATTGCCGGCAGAAGTGGTGTGGACCTTGGTGCCCAGATGATGTAGCGATGTCATGCACTGACCTTTCAGTTCGATTGAAGAAGAAGATTTCCAGTGTGGCCAAGTGGCGGCCATCACGGCGTAGGCCTTTGCCGCAGGGGCGGGTGCGCTGTGTCGGCAAGTCTTGTCGGACAAAACGCCACTTGCGCCGCTGCAAAGCGGCGGCAAGGGCCCACTGCAGCAGCGCGGGTCAGCTCTTGCCGAACGTGCGCTTGGCTTCGGTCATGCAGGTGGACTTGGCGTCACCCGACAGTGCGTCGCACTTTTCGGCGGCCAACTTGTAGTCGGCGTCACGCTTGGTCTGAGCAGCGTCGTTGCGGGCTTCACCCACTTCGCGGCCCAGCTTGGCGTCGGCCAGTGCCTTGTCATGCACGGTCTTGGCTTCCTGGCGGCAAACGTCCTTCGGGTTGCCCGACAGGTCGTCGCACTTTTCCTTGGCCACTTCATAGGCTGCGTGGGCCTTGGCTTCGAGCACCTTGTTGCGGTTGCGGGTGGTGCTGGCGTAGCTGTATTCCAGCTCGGCCTTCGCCACCTTTTCCTTGCCCTTGGCCTGCTGGACGCAAATGTCCTTGGCATTTGCCGACTGCGCATCGCAGCCCCGCTTGTCGGCCTTGTAGGTGTCGCTGATGCGGGTCTTCGTGGCGCGGTACTCGTCCTTGCTGATGGGCGCGGCGTGGGTGGCTGCGGCCAGCAGCAGCGGGCCCAGGCACAGTGCAGCGCGCAGTGATGACTTGAAGTTCATGAAATTCCTTTGTATTTCGCTCGGTGAGCGAATGGGGTTGCTGGAAGCTCACCGCGCCAAAGCGGCGGCAGCCGGGCCTGCAACACTGGGCGGTAGGAACCTGCAAGAGCGGCACCGCGACAGCGTGCGAAGCATGGTCACAGCATGGCCTTGCGCGGCAGCTGACAGCAGCAGACAGCACCGCTGCCGGCTGTAGTGCATGTCCTACAGTGCACCCTCGGCAAGGGCCGCATGGTCCGGCATAGGGCCAGCAAGAGGCCGCCCGCCAAGGGCTAACGCGGATTCAGTGGCCGCTGCGTGGCGGCTGCTTCGCGGCACCAGGCCGAAAGCTCGATCAGCAGCGCCTGCAAGGCCTGCTGCGCGGCGGCCACGCCGCCGGCGGCGTCTTCTGAAGCGCTGGGCGCCAGCTGTTCGAAGTCGCGCGTGGCCAGCACGCGGCGGTTGCGCGTGTCCACCAGTTGTGCGCGCAGCGACAGCCGCACCCGGCTGGGCGACCCGGCAAATTCATGCTGCAGGCGCAGCATCTGGGTTTCCAGCTGCAGGTCGCCCAGCGCCGTGCTGGGGGCCAGCACCACGCTGCGAAAGCCGCCCGCGCGATCCAGTGCCGACACCAGCAGCGGCGCCAGCATGCGCGCCGGGCTGTCCACCCATTCGCTTTGCGCAAAGTATTCCAGCCGGCTGGGCTGGCGGGTGTAGACGATGCGCGCGCTGTCAAAGCCCGGCGCCGCGCTGGGCGCGTGCACCACCAACACTGGTTCGGCCGCGCCAGCGGTGGCCACGGGCGCCGCGGCTGGCGGGCTGCGGCGCGCCACGGGGGTGGTCGTGGCGGGGGCTGCGGCCTGCAGCGCGTAGAAGGCCGGCGGTGGTGGCGGCGTGGGCAACAGCGACCCGCAAGCCGACAAGCCCAGCAACAGCAAAAGCGCCGGCGCGAGCCCACCCACGGGCCGGCGCCGCTGCAACCAGCGGGTCGGCAGGGCCCTGCTGGGGCGTGTGTCGATCGTCATCGCGAAACCTCCCGTTGTGGCCCGCTTTCGCCGGGCCCGTTGGCCGCCGCACTGCGGCCGAACAGCAGCCCCGCGGGGCTTCGTTCGGCGCTTTCGCTGAAACGGCGCAGCGAAGCGGTCAGCGCCTGCAGTTCGCCCATCAGGCGCTGCAATTCCGGTGCGGTGTCTGCGGTCAGCTGGCGCACGTCGCTGGCCGCGCCACCCACCGCACTGGCGGCCTGCGCGCTGGCCAGCGCGGTTTCGGTGCCCATCTTTTCCAGCGCGTCAGCGCCTCGGCCCACGCGGGCCAGCACCGGCGCCAGGTCGGCCGCGGCACGGCTGCCGTGATGCAGCGCCCGCGCCGCGTCGGCGATGGCAGCGTCGATGGTGGGGGTGCGGGCGGCCAGCGCGCTGGTGAAGCGCGCGATGTCGGCCAGGCTGCTGGCCACCGCGGCGCGGTTGTCGTCGCTGAGCAGCGCGTCCACGTTCGTGGCGGTGTGTTCCACCTTGGCCAGCACGGTGGTCACCACATCTTCCAGCCGCGCGCTGAGCGACGGCTTGCTGGGGATCACCGGCGGGTCGCCGTCGGCATTGGGCAGCAGCGGCGCCGAGCCGCGCGCGCCGCCTTTCAGTTCGATGTTGGAAATGCCGGTCAGGCCCTGCGTCTTCAGCACAGCCACGGTGTCCACCGTGATCGGTGTGCCGCGCTGGATGGCCAGCGTGACGATCACGCGTTCAGGGTTGCCCGGGTCGAGTCTGATGAACCGCACCTGGCCCACGTCGACACCGTTGAACTTAACCGGTGCGTTGATGCTGAGGCCGGCCACCGACTCTTCCACCATGGTCTGGAACACATCCACCTTCTGCCGCCACGAAACACCCGCGGCCAGCCACAGGATGCCGCCAACCAGCGCCACGCCCAGCGCAATGACAAAAGCGCCGACCAGCGTGTAATTGACCTTGTCTTCCATCAGTGCGCTCCAGCGTGTGGGGTTGGTGTGTCTTGCAGCGCGCCCTGGGCCGCCGCAGCGCGGGCCCGCGGCCCGGTGAAATAGGCCTGCAGGCCTTGCAGTGGCGAGCGCGACAGCTCGTCCATCGAGCCGATAGCGGCCACGCGCCCGTCCTGCAGCACGGCCACGCGGTCGGCCACCTGCCACAGCGAGTCGAGGTCGTGGGTGACCATCACCACCGTCAGGCCCAGCAGGTCGCGCAACTCGGTCACCAGTTCATCAACGCCGCCGGCGCTGATGGGGTCCAGGCCGGCGGTCGGTTCGTCCAGGAACAGCAGCTCCGGGTCCAGCGCCAGTGCCCGCGCCAGCGAGGCGCGCTTGAGCATGCCGCCGCTCAGTTCGGTGGGGTACTGGTCGGCCACCGCTGGCGCAAGGCCCACCATGCCCAGCTTCCAGACGGCCAGCTCCTTCATCAGCCGTGGCGACAGCTGCGCGTGTTCCTGCATCGGCAGCACGATGTTCTCGAGCACCGTCAACGCGCCGAACAGGCCGCCGTGCTGGAACACCACACCGCAGCGCCGGCGCAGCGCCGTGGCTTCGTCGGCGTTGGCGCGCAGCAGGTCCACGCCCAGCATCTGCAGGCTGCCAGCGTCGGGGCGGTGCAGCATGATCAGTTCGCGCAACAGCGTGGACTTGCCCGAGCCGCTGCCGCCGATGAGCGCAAACACCTCGGCGCGCCGCACGCTCAGGTTGATGTCCTGGTGCACCACATGGCTGCCAAAGCGCGTGGCCACGTGCTGCACGTCAATGACGGTTTCGGCCGTGCCTGCGGTGTTCAGCGGCATGCCGTGCTCACAGGTCCAGCGCGCTGAAGACGATGGAGAACAGCGCGTCGGCCACGATCACCAGGAAGGTGGCCTGCACCACCGCCTGCGTGGTGTGCCGGCCCACGCTGTCGGCGCCGCCGCGGGTCTGCAGGCCCTGGAAGCAACCGGTGATGACGATGATGACGGCGAACACCGGCGCCTTGCCCAGGCCCACCAGGTAGGCCGTGCTGCCCACGGCCTTCGGGAAGCGGGCGATGAAGTCGTCGAACGACACGTCCAGTTGCAACCGCGCCATCATCATGCCGCCCAGCACGCCCATCACGTCGGCAAAGAAGGTCAGCAAGGGCAGCGCGATCACCAGCGCCAGCAGCTTGGGCAGCACCAGCAGTTCCAGCGGCGCGATACCCAGCGTGCGCATGGCGTCGATCTCTTCGGTGACCGCCATGGTGCCGATTTGCGCGGCATAGGCCGAACCCGAGCGGCCTGCGATGATGATGGCGGTCATCATCGGTGCGAACTCGCGCAGCATCGACAGCCCCACCACGTCGACGATGAAGATGTTGGCACCATACTGCCGCAGCTGGTCGGCGCTTTGATAAGCCACCACCACGCCCAGCAGGAAGGCCAGCAGCCCAACGATGGGCAGTGCGTCGACACCCGCGGTGCGGATGTTGAACAGCACCTGGCGCCAGCGCCAGCGCGCCGGCTTCGGCACCGTTTGCGCAAAGGCCATGCTGACCTGCCCCAGCAGCGCCAGCATGGCCAGCACCTGGCTGGCCAGCGCAGCCGCGCGGCGGCCCAGGGCGTGCACACGGCCCGGCGCGGGCACCGGCGCCGGTGCGGCGCCGTTTGCGGTTCCGTTTGCAGTGGCGTCTGCAGCAGCGGCACCCGCGGCACCCACGCGTGCCAGCAGCGCTTGCTGCCGGCTGTCCAAGCCGGCGGGGGGCAGCGCATCAGCACCCGCTTGCAGACGCTGCAGCACGCCGTGCAGCACCCAGGCGCCAGTGCCGTCCAGTGCGGCCAGGCCGCTGGCGTCCAGCTTCACCGGGCCCCCGGCCGGTGGCAGCACGCTGGCGGCTTGTGCTTCGATGTCGCCCAATTGCAGCACCGTCCAGGCGCCGGTGAGCTTCAGCGTGCCGTCGTCGCCCATCACCAGGCCGGCTTTCGCGGCGTCAGCGGCGGGCGCGGTGGCAGGCTTGCCGGCGGCGGGCTGTGGCAGCGCCGTCAGCGTCAGGTCGGCGGCCATCAGAAACGCATCTTCAGGGTGCCGCCCACGCCCCAGGCACGGCCGCGGGGGCTGTACGCATCGGGGCGCAGCCAGAAGTGGCCCAGCGCCACCTCGCCCAGCAGCCAGTCGCGGTACAGCGGTTGTTCCCACTTGGCCAGCAGGCCGCGGTCTGACCGGCCGACGCCGTTGCCCTGCATGCCGGTGCCGTTGAACAGCAGTTCCAGGCTCAGCAGTTCCTGCGCCGCAAAGGCGCGGTACAGGCCCAGGTTGCTGGACCATTCCACGTTGCGCGTTTCCTGCGTGATGGTGCCCGCGCCCAGCCAGCGCAAGGCCAGCTGCGGCTGCAGGGTCCATTCATAGGACAGCGCGGTGGTGGAACCGAAGCCGTCTTCGCGGGTCCAGAAAATGGTTTCGCGGAAACCCGCCAGGTGGTTTGGGCTCAGCTGCACGGGCAGGTCGTAGCGCGCCTGCGCAAAAGGTTGGAAGCGCGAACGCAAGCCAACGCGAAAGCTCACGTGTTCGCCAAACCCGCCGCCCAGGCCACCCAGGAAAGAACGGTCCTCGGAGCGCCGGTTCAGCAGCTGCTGCTGGGCCGAGGCGGATTCCGGTGCGTCCCTGACCACGTCACGCGGGTCGTCGCGGCCGATGAACAGGTAGGCCCTGCGCTCGACATTGGGCAGCCGGAAGCGCGCCGTGAAGCGCAGCGCCACGTCACTGCCTTCGTCGCGGCGGTGGAAGCCGCTGAGCGACAACTGGCCTTGTGAGACCTTGCCGCCCTGTTCAAAAGGCACGTCGCCAAACCAGCTGTCAACCCGGCGCGCCAGGCGCTCTGACAGCCGGCGCGTGCGTTCGCGTGCGCCGTCGATAAGCGGCACCCCGGGCTCGGCGGCTTCTGACGGGATGCTCGAAGCGGCGGGAACGCGGGCAGTGGGCGTATTTTCGTCAGCCGCCAGGGCGGGCGCAGCGCACCAGGCCAGCCCCGTGAACAACAGCGCAAGGCCAAACGGGACACGGCCGACACGCGGTGTCGTGTGAGTGCAGCGGGTATGGCCTGGGTCGGGGGTTGTTGCGGTCATCGGCGCTGGCCTCGGGTCAGGCCAGTCACGCTGGCGCTGCAGGGGTGGTGGTGTCGAGGGTGGTTGTCGGTGGCTGTCGAGGCCCGTCACCAACCCTGCCGTGCGGTGCCGGGCGAGATGCCCGAACCGCGGCGCTTGCAGGTGTTGGCACCGGTGCGTGTGACTGTGCCTGTGCCCAGTGTCCACCGACTCGGCCGTTTTGCGTGACGACTCGGCATGTTGGCCTACAGCCGCGTCGCCATTTGCCTGACGCGGCTGGAGGGTGTCCGCTATCGGTCGACCGGGTAATCGTCCGCCCAAAAAAGGGGCTCTGAAGCCGGGAGCGCACGAAACCCACGACCCTGGACTAACGCAGCAATGAACGGCCTCATGAAGCAAGCTCGCGGCGTACCGCAATCACTGGCCGGGCAACGCAGGCTGCGCGCCGGGCAGCAAGCCGGGCGCGCTTTTCAGCGCTGCGCCGTGCAGCGCAGCACTCGGCCGGGTCGCGCGTCGTTGCGCTGGTCGTCCTGCACCACCACGTTGCCGTTGACCAGCACGTGCTGGAAACCGGCCGGGTGCACGCGCGGCTCGGTCAGGCTGGCGCGGTCTTGCACCTGCATGGCGTCAAACACCACCAGGTCGGCAAAGGCGCCTGCGCGCAGCACGCCGCGGTCCACCAGTCCCATGCGGGCCGACGGGCGGCCGGTGATGCGGTGCACGGCTTCGGCCAGCGTCAGCACGCCGCGTTCACGCGCATAGCCGCCCAGCAGGCGCGCTGTCCAGCCGTAGCCCGACAGCGAGCCGATGACATCGGCCAGCGGTCCGCGGCGCGACACCGACAGCGTGTCAGAGATGACGCTGCAGCGGCGGTCGCGCAGGCACAGGCAGATGTCGGCGTCTTCAAAGTTGCGTGACGTCCACAGCAACTGCGCCAGCCCCTCGCCCTCGTCGCGCAGCAGGTCCAGCACGGCATCAAACGGTGTGGTGGCCAGCCTCTGCGCAATCTGCACAAAGTCCAGGCCCACCAGTTCGGGGTGCGCCACCGAATGCAGCAGCACGATGCGTTCCCAGCGCCCGGCCGGCACCAGCTGCCAGATGGGCTGCGGGTTGTGCTGCATGCGCTGGCGCTGCACGGGGTCTGACAGGCGCGCCAGCGTGGCCTGCGTGCCGCCCTCGCGCGCCCAAGGCGGCAGGCACGACACCACGGCCGTGTGGCTCCATTCGTGCGGTATGACGTCGAACGCAGCGTCCACGCCTTCGGCTTGCGCCGCGTCCAGTTGCGCCAGCGCCTGTTGCATGGCACCAGGCGGCGCGCCGAACTTGGGCTGTATATGCGATATCTGCAGCCGCGCACCGCCCACACGCGCAGTGCGAATGGCTTCTGCGAAGCTGCGCTCGCAGTCGATGTCGCGGTTGCGCACATGGGTGGCGTACAGCCGGCCGCGGCGCCCGGCCACGCCGGCCAGCGCTTCGATCTCGGCCTGCGGGCTGGTGTTGCCGGGCCAGTATTCAAGCCCCGTGGACAAGCCCCAGGCGCCGGCGTCGAAAGCGGCTTCGGTAGCGGCCTGCATCGCCTGCAAGCCCCCTTCACCAGCCGCGCGCATGATGGCTCCGTGGCCCACCAGCGCGGCCACATTCAGCGCCGGCTGGGCTTGTTCAAGCCGGTCCAGGTACTGGCCAAACGTGCGCCAGTCCAGCGCCACGGCGCCGCCTTCCACATGGCCCAGCAACTGGCTGGCGTCGGGCGGTGTGCCCAGCGGCGCAGCGCTGAAGCCGCACTGTCCCACCACTTCGGTGGTGACGCCCTGGCACAAGGCGCTGTCGGCGCGGCCGTCCACCAGCAGCGTGAAGTCGGAGTGGGTGTGCACGTCGATGAAGCCCGGCGCCACCGTCAGACCCTGCGCGTCGATGCGGTGGCGCGCAGTTGCGCCCTGCAGCAGGCCCACCGCAACGATGCGGTCGCCGCGCACGCCCACGTCGGCGCGCTGCCCTTCGGTGCCGGTGCCGTCGAGCACCGTGCCGCCATGAATCAACAGGTCCAGGTCCATGCCGCAGTATGCCTGCAGCGGCTGCGTTGGCCGCTGATGCGGGCTGCGTTCACAACACGCGAAAGTTCGACGCAGCGGGCTGGATTCACCGGTTTTTCTGCGGGCAAACCCGCAGCATTGGGCCGGTTTCTGGACCGATCGATTGGTCATTTCTGGACACAATGCGGCCCACTGCACGTCGCTATGGTTTTGGACTTTGCCAAGCTGCGGCTCCACCCGGGATTCCCCAGCCCGTCCGACACTGATAACCCCACTGCCCTTGATGCAAACCCGAGCCGATTCCGCACGCCTGGTCACCGGTGTCATCACCGTGGTCACGCTGGTGAGCGCGTGGGTGCTGGGCTCCAAGGCGGGCCTGATCAACCCCCAGGTGTTTCCGTCGCCCGAGCAATTTGGCGCTGCCGCCAAGCAGCTTCTGGTGGGCGGCGGCTTTGCCGACGGCCGCGTGCACGAACACGTGCTGCAAAGCGTGAAGCTGATCCTGATGGGCTTCTTCGCCGCCACCGCCGTGGGTGTGCCGCTGGGCCTGTGGATGGGTTGGAGCCGCAAAGCCGAGGCGCTGGTCAACCCGATCTTCCTGCTCATCAGGCCGATACCGGCGCTGGCCTGGATTCCGCTGGCCATTGTGTGGCTCGGGCTGGACGACGCGGCCAAGGTGATGATCCTGTGGTTTGCGGCTTTTGTGCCTTCGGTGATCAACAGCTTCACTGGCGTGCGCACCATCGAGCGCCCCATCATCGAGGCCAGCCGCGTGTTTGGCATCCGCGGCTTTGCGCTGGTGAAGGACGTGATCGTGCCCGGTGCCCTGCCCTCCATCTTCACCGGCCTGCGTTTGTCATTACAGGGCTGTCTGACCGCGCTGGTGGCTGCCGAGCTGCTGGGCGCCATGCTGGGCATGGGCAAGGTGCTGTACCAGGCGGGGCTGGACATCTACCCGGCCATGATCCTGGCCGGCATGGTGGTGGTGGCGGTGGTGGGCTTTGCGTTGACGGCGTTGCTGGACTGGGCCGAGCGCCGCTCCATGCCCTGGCGCACGGCGCACTGAACGCACCCGAACCGAAGCCACCAACACCATGGGCGACAAACTCAACCGTCAACAGCTGGTGTGGCTTTCCGCCACCGGCCTGCTGCTGTTCTTCGGCCTGTGGACCCTGGCCGCCTGGGTGGAACTGGCACCGCGCAAGTTCTTGCCGCTGCCCACCGACGTGGTGGCGCGCGGCCTGGAACTGATGACCAAGCCGTTCTCCGGCCAGACGCTGCAAGGCCATCTGGGCGCCAGCCTGGACCGCTACCTGCGCGGCTTTGTGCTTGCCGCCGCCATAGGCGTGCCACTGGGCCTGCTGATGGGGTGGTACCGCTGGCTGGACCACATCGTCACGCCGCTGTTCGACAGCCTGCGGTTCATCGCCCCCATCGCCTGGGTGCCTTTTGCCGCGCTGTGGTTTGGCACCGGCATCGGCGGGCCCACGATGATCATCTTCGCCGGCGCCTTTCCGCCCTGCCTGATCAACGCCTACCGCGGCGCCCGCTACGTCGAGAAAAAGTACATCGAGGCGGCACAGGTGTATGGCGCTTCGGGCCCGCGCATCGTGCGCGAGGTGCTGCTGCCGGCTTCGCTGCCTTCCATCATCGCGGGGCTGCGCATCGGCGCCGGCGCGGGCTGGCAAAGCCTGATCGGCGCCGAGCTGATTGCCGCCAACAGCGGCATCGGTTTGATGATGGTGCGGGGCCAGGGTGCATTGAACACTTCAACGGTGATGGTGGGCATGGTCGCGGTGGGTGTGATCGGCCTCTTGATCGACGTGGCCCTGCGCGGCGTCGAGTCCTGGGTGAACCGCAAGCAAGGGCGTTAGGACAGTTTCCACATGGCCAATATCGTGCTCGACAACGTCAGCCGCACCTTCAGGCGCGACGACAAGGACTTCCTGGCGCTGGACCAGGTCAGCTTCACGTGCCACGAACATGAATTCGTCGCCGTGGTGGGCCCTTCGGGCTGCGGCAAGACCACCTGCATGCGCATGGCCGCGGGGCTGGAATTTCCCACCGTCGGCACCGTCAGCGTGGGCGGCAAGCGGGTGAAGGAACCAGGGCCCGACCGCGCCGTGGTGTTCCAGCAGTTTGCGCTGTTCCCGTGGAAGACGGTGCACGACAACATCCACTTCGGCCTGCGTTCGCTGGGCGTGCCCCGCGACGAAGCGATGGAACGCGTGGCCAAGAACGTGAAGCTGATGAACCTGCAGGGCTATGAGTCGGCTTACCCGCACCAGCTCTCGGGCGGCATGCAGCAGCGCGTGGCCATTGCGCGCGCTTACGTCACCAACCCCGACGTGCTGTTGATGGACGAACCCTTTGGCGCGCTGGACGCCCAGACGCGCACCGTGATGCAGGAAGAACTGTTGCGCGTGGGCCGCGCCAACCCGCGCACGGTGATGTTCATCACCCACGCCGTGGAAGAGGCGGTGTACCTGGCCGACCGCGTGGTGGTGATGACGCGGCGCCCGGGCAAAATCAAGGAGATCGTCGACGTCAAACCCATCCGCGACGCTGAAGACTGGCAGCAGTACGAACGCATCGAAGACGTGATGGACCTGGCTTCGTTCGTGCACATGAAAACCAGGATCTGGCGCCTGCTGCGCGAGCAGCACGACCCGGGTGATCACTGACATCCACCCGCCACGCCTGTGCGTTGGCAAGGTTCCCAAGCCCCGTTTCACCAAAAGGAGACTCCCATGAACCTGTCCCGTCGATTTGTTGTTGCTGCCACCACCGCGCTGGCAGCCCTGGCCCCCTGGGCCGCCCATGCGCAGGAACTGAAGGAAGTGCGCATCAGCTCGCAGCCCGCGCTGCTGGGCTCGGTGCCCTTCATGCTGGCCGAAGAACGGGGCTGGTTCAAGGAACTGGGTCTGAAGATCACCATCACCAACTTCCCCGCCGGCGCACCGCAGGTGGCCGCCAGCAAGAGCTGGGACGTGGGCTACACCGGTGCGGTGCCGGCGGTGCTGGGCGCCGTGCGCTTCAACCTGCACACGGTGGCCTTCAGCGACGACCAATCGGCCACCAACGGCCTGTATGTGCGCGGCCCCAATGCCGACAACTTGATCAAAAACCCGGCTTCGCTCAAGGGCGGCACCGTGTTCCTGACCGGCAACTCCACGGTCGACCTGGCGGCCCGCCTGTGCCTGCAGAAGTTTGGCCTGGCCAAGGGTGATGTAACCGTGCGTTCCATGGGTCAGGCCGAGATCATCGCGGCGATGAGCTCGGGCAGCGCCGACGTGGGCGGCCTGTGGGCGCCCAACACCTACACGGTGGAGGAAAAGGCCGGTGCCAAGCCTTTGTGTTCGGGCAAGGACGCAGGCGTGGTGATCCCCGGCAACCTGGTGGTCCGCGCTGAATGGGCGAAAGAAAACCCGCAGCTGGTGGCCCGCTTCCTGGCCGCTTACCTGCGTGCACAGCGTGTGATGGTGGCCAACCGAAAAGACGGTGTGGCGGCGATGAAGCGGCACTATGACGCGGGTGGCGTCAACATTTCAGACGCCGCGATGAACAAGGAATTTGACATCCGCCCGATGTATGACCTGGCCGGTCAGCTGGCCATGTTCAACCGCGGTGCCCAGGCCTCGCGCGCCGACACCACCATGAACACCATCGCCGCCTTCATGAAGGAAGTGGGCTCGCTGCGTGCTGACGAAGCCCTGCCCGACCCGAAGACCTATGTCACCGACGAATACCTGAAGATGATCGACCGCGACCCCGTGCTGAAGGCCTTTGCCAACCGGGCGAACTGACCACCGCCAGCAAGCGCAACAATAAGCCGCCACCGGTTTCGGTGGCGGCTTTTTTTCGTCGCCGCCCGGTGCCCCGGACTGGATGCCCAGGGCCCGCGCCGCGGCTTTCAGCTGGCGGGGATGCCCAGCGCCATGAACAGCGCGTCGGCGGCCGTCTTGTTCATGCGCACGGTCCACACGGGGTTGGCCGTGAAGCTGTCCTTGAAGGCGTACCACACCCCGCCATTGCGTTCTGCGAACAGGCGCGCGAAGCGGTAGTTGTCTTCAAAGCCCGCGGGCAACGCGGCAAATTTCAGCAGCCGCACGCCACCCACCGTTTCGATGCTGTAGGGGGTGTCGAGCAGGGTGCTGTAGTTGGCGCTGGTGCCGTTGCTGACCAGGCGGTTGTTCTGCGTGAAGCGGGCCTTGTTGCCCACCGCATCAAACGCGACCCTGATTTCCACGGTGCTGGTGTACAGCGGCGACGACGGCGTGGCGGTGTAGGAGTGCACGAACTGGGTCACGTTGCCATTGATCGGGCCGCCGTTGATGTTGCCCGGGTTCTTCGCAACCATGTCGTCCAGCGACGCGGCAAAGGGCCAGGTGTTGAACCCCGCGGTGCTGGTGGGTGACGGCGCCACACGCAGCTGGTTGCTGGCCGCCGTGGCGATGGACAGTGGCGTGGCAGTGGTGACAAAGCCGCGGTATTCCATGGTGGCGCCTTCAGGAAAGCGCGTGCTGGCCAGCACCGGGAAAGAAGCCGGCCTGGGCCCCCACCCGCTGTAGGACAGACCGTAGTCGGTGCTGCCGTAGGCGCGGATGTCATTCACCACGTCAGCCATCAGCCGGCCACCGATCGTCAGCGTCGTGACGCCCACGCGCTCGTCGGTGTAGGCCTTGCAGTACACGTTGCGGTGCGGTGCCGCGCTGGCTGAGGTGCCGACGTTGGCGCCTTCACTGGGGCAGTCGTACCACTCGGTGCCGGTCCAGTACGAGCGGTTGCGCGCAAAGGCCTGCTCGACACCGGCGCTGACGGTGCGGCGGCGTTCGTTGAAGTTGTACAGGCCGGCTCCGTCCACCAGGCTGGTGTCGCCGTCATAGATGCGCCAGTTGTAGTTGGCGGCATCGGTGAAGCTGAAGCTGCGCAGATTGACAAACGGCCCGTTGCCGGCGGGCGCCACGGGCGCGGCGTGCTGCGGGATGCCCAGGGCGCTGCGCATGGCCGTCCAGGCCACCGCATTCAGGCGCTGGTCGTAGCGGGTGCGTTCCAGGTCGCGGATGCCGCGGAACACGGTGCCGCTGGACTCGGCCCAGAAACGGTGTTCGCGATGCCGTGCCGTCAACTCCGCAGGGTAGCCACTGGCCACGCGCATCAGGCGCAGGCCGCCCTGGGTGCTGAGGGCCAGCGTGCCGTCACCCACCGTGGTGCAGCCGATGGTGGCGCTGTCCGACTTGCGCACGTTGCACTGGTAGAAGCGGATCTTCAAACCCGTCACATCAAAACCGGCGCGATAGCGCTTGAAGCTTTCCAGCGTGGTGTCGGCCTGGCTGGCCAGGGGCAGGTCGGCGACGAACACCGTGTTGCTGGTGGTGATCGGTGCGGTGGCATCAACCAGGTCGCCCGGCATGCCGCTGTACTGCTCCAGCGTGGTGGCGTGGCGGAAGACACCATCGGGCCAACGAACCGTGGACTTGGTGGTGATCTCGATGCGGTCGACACCGCCGATGTCGGCACGCTGGGTGCGGCGCGACATCTTCGACCCGGCCGGGAAGGTGGCGGTGGCCGGCAGCAGTTCGGGGTTGGGGCCCCACTTCACGGGCAGGCCGATGACCGGGTCGGTGTGCGCACCCACGCTGTCGGCAAAGGGGTGGGCACGGAAGCTGGCCACCACCTCGCGAAGCGTCTTGCCGGTGATGTCTTCCACCACCGAGCGGGTTTCACTGTTCGACCCGCCGCAGTAGGTGCCCAGCTGCGGCGTGGTGGCCGTTTCCAGCTTGGCAGCGCTGACCTCCCACTGTGTGGCACAGGGCTTCCACTCGCTGCCGGTCCAGTAGATCTGGTTGCGGTTGTAGGGCGAATCGTTACCGGCGCTGACGGTCTGTCGCACTTCTGATGCCTTGAAGCGGCCGGTGGCGTCGGTGGTGCTGCTGTCGCCCACAAACAACGTGTAGCTGTAGTTGTTGGCGTCGGTGTAGGCAAAGCGCCGCACGCTGACAAAAGGCCCCGGTGCGTCGGGTGCGCTGGCCGGCCGGGCCAGCACGGTGGCCACGGCGCCGACGCTGGCAGCGTTCAGGTTCATCTCGGTCAACACCGCCGCAGCGGCCTCGGTGGCGCGCGCCGCGGGCGTGGTGGCGGTGCTGTTGGCCAGCGCGGTGGTCAACACCGACAGCTGCGTGGTGGTGGCTTCGCGCAACAGGGCCGGCACCTGTGCGGCGGGAACGCCGTTGGCACTGGCCAGCTGGGCCGTCTGGATGATCAGCGTGCCCAGCACGCGGCCGGCCGCCAGCAGCTCGGGCGTGCCGCCGGCCGGAATGGCCGGTGCCAACGGCAAGGTGGACAGCGACAGTGCCGCCTGCACCTGCGCTGCGGCCTGCGCTGGTGTCTGGCCGCTGCTGGCGGCGATGTCGGCCACCAGCGTGGTGATGGGGCTGACAAAGACGTCCTGCGCGCCCGCGGTCTGCGTGGGCAGTGTGCGCAGCATGAACGCCGCACCGACGGCAGCGCCAGTGTCTTTGTCGATGGCGGTGGCCGGCACCTGCGCCAGCACGGCGTGTTTGCCGCTTTCGCTTTCCAGCACGGTCAGGCCGTAGCGGCCGTTGGCGTCGGTGGTGGCGCTGGGTTCGCCGCTGTCGCATGCGCCGTTGTCGTTCAGGTCGTAGCAGACCAGGGCGCCTTGCAGCGGGCCGTCTACCACCAGGCCCGAGACCGCCACGTTGGGCGGTGGTTCGTCGTCCTGGTTGCAGCCACCCAGCAGGGTCAGCGTGCCAGCCAGGGCCAGCGCCCAGGCCAGCGGGCGGGGTCGAGACGGGCCGCCGTGGAAGATCGGTTTGAAGTTGCGGTGGATCATGGTGAGCCTCTCTGGGTGTGTGACGGGGGAAACCACAGCTCTGGTGGCCGCTTGGGTCGACCGTAGGCTTCCCGGCCCAGCGTTTCACCCCCTGCGGGGGGGGTGCCGCAGCGCGGGTCATCACAACTGGCTATACATCGGCCGCCCCCCTTGTTCAGGCACTTGATCGCGCGCTGATTCGGGCGCAGGGTGGGCGCCTGCGGGGCCCGATGGCACCGGGCGAAGCCGCTTTCCTGTGGCGGGCCGGTCGCGGAAGGGGTCGCGGAAGGGGTCGCGGAAAGGGGCTAAGGAAGGAGTGGCGGACGTGGTTGCGGAAATGTCCTACATGACAACGGCCACTGCAGCCATCGTTCCAGCCCCAGCGCCGGGTGAAGATCTCCACGGTGACCTGGAAAAGGGCTGTGAAATGAATTCCGCTGCATCTGCCGGCATCCACCGGCCCGCGCTCAGCCTGCTGGTTGCAGAGCCTTTTCGCGCCGCACTGGACTTCGCCAGCCACCAACTGGCCAAACCGGCCCGGGCGGCGTCGGGCGACGGCCACCCCGTGGTGATCTTTCCCGGCCTGGGCACCGACGGCAAGTCGGTGGCCGGGGTGCGCGACCACTGTCGGGCGCTGGGCTACGCGGCGCTGGATTGGGGGCGCGGGTTCAACACCGGCCCGCGGGGCGACCTGGACGCGTGGCTGTCCGGGCTGCGGCAGCACGTCACCCAGCTGTTGCAACCTTATCCACAACCCGCCACGCTGATCGGCTGGAGCCTGGGCGGCTTGTACGCACGCGAACTGGGCAAGGTGATGACGCCGCAACTGCGCCAGGTCATCACCATCGGCACGCCTTTCAACGCCGACGGTGACCACACGCACGTGGGCTGGCTGTATGGCCTGCTGAGCCGCAGCTCACCGGTGCGAGACGCAGCGCTGGCGCGGCGACTGCGCACGCCGCCCCCGTTGCGCACAACGTCCATCTACAGCCGCAGCGACGGCCTGGTGGCCTGGCAGACCTGCCTGCACGACCGCCCCAACACACTGGTGCAGGACATCGAGGTCGTCAGCAGCCACATCGGCATGGGCTGGAACCGCGAGGTGTTGGACGTGGTGGCCGACCAGCTTCAACGGCCCGCGGCCGGCAACCGCCGCCGGGCCAGCAACGCGGGGCCGGCAGCATGGGCAGCCTGACATCCGGCCGCGGCACTGTGGGCGCCGCCCACCCAGAACCCATGCCGCCCGGGCGGTTGGCTTCTTTGCAGCGCCTGTGCCTGCTGGTGGCGCTGTTCCCGCTGCTGTGGTGCCAGGCGCGCCTGGTGCGGCGCTGGGCCCCGGTGCTGCCCGAACCGCCGGGTGACCGCTGCGGCATCACCGGCAGCGGCCCCGTGCTGAGGCTGCTGGTGGCCGGCGACTCGGGCGCCGCCGCCGTGGGTGCCGGTTCACAGGAACTGGGTCTGTGTGGCCAGTTGGTACGGGCACTGAGCACCCAGCACACGGTGCACTGGTGTGTGCTGGCCCGCAACGGACTGGAATCTGTGGAGCTGCTGGACCTGCTGCAACAGCACCCGGCTGAACACTTTGATGTGGTGGTGCTGTCGATCGGCGCCAACGACGCCACGGCCCTTCACAGCCCGGGCCCGTGGGCTGAGTTGCAAGACCGCATTGCGCAGCTGGTTGCGCAGCGCTTCGCACCCCGGCTGGTGATGCACAGCACCGTGCCCCCGATGCACGCCTGCCCTGCACTGCCGCAGCCACTGCGCTGGTTCATGGGCCTGTGGGCCCGGCAGATGAACCAGGCGCTGGCGTCGCGGTTGCGTCGTGCGCACCCGCGCAGCCTGCATGCACATCCCGAACAGATGCTGGCGCAAGGGCTGGCGGTGGACCGTATCCACCCCAACGACCAGGGTTATGCGGCGTGGGCCCATGTGCTGGCGCCCCACATCGCGGCTGCTGCACGCACAGCGGCGCTGCACGCCGCGCAGCCACCAGCAGCACCGCCACGGCTCCCCGGCATGCGCGCAGCCCAGTCCTGGCTTCATCCTGCGGGGCGCATCAGCCCTTCTGCACCCGGCTGAACCACCGCCGGCCCCTGCCCCGCCGCTTGGCGCATGTGGGGAAACGGTGTGGGGTAATGACAGCAATGCGCGCTTCTACACTCTGCCGGGTCGCCCGACGGGCCGCCAGAGTGGGAAGGAAGCTTCATGTACCTACGGAACGCCTGGTACGTGGCCGCGTGGGGCCACGAGGTGAACCGCGAGCTGCGCCGCGTCACCGTGCTGGGCGAGCACATCGCCGTGTACCGGACCGAAAGTGGCGCGCCGGTTGCGCTGGAAGACGCTTGCCCGCACCGCAAGCTGCCACTGTCCATGGGGCGCCTGAAGGGCGACACGGTGGAATGCGGTTACCACGGTATGACCTTCGACTGCGCAGGACGCTGTGTCAGGGTGCCCGGGCAGCAGCGCATTCCCCCGAAGGCGTTGGTGCGCAGCTATCCGATGGTGGACCGCTGGGGCCTGGTCTGGATCTGGATGGGCGACGCCAGCCGTGCCAATCCCGACGAGATATATCACGTCGACCATTACGACGACACGGCATGGGGCATCAACCGCGGCGAGGCGATGGACTTCGACTGCCACTACCTGTACCTCACCGACAACCTGCTCGACCCCAGCCACGTGGCCTGGGTGCACCGCAGCACGTTTGGCGAAGCCGGTTGTGAAGACACGCCGTTGCTGACTTCGGTCAGCGGCAGTGGCGTGACCGTGTCGCGCTGGATGTTCGACCGCGAGGTGGCGCCGCTGTACCAGGGCCTGGTGCCCTTCACCGGCCGGGCCGACCGCCTGCAGCACTACGAGGTTCGCTACCCGAGCCACGCCATGGCGCGCGCGGTCATCGTGCCGGCGGGCACCGGCGGGCCGGGCCAGCCCGTGGGGCCTGACGGCTTCGTCATGTGTTCGTACAACTTCTTCACGCCCACCGACGAGAACCACACGCGCTTCTACTGGTTCCAGGTGCGCAACGTCAGGCCCGACTGTGAAGAAACTTCACGCGCCGTGAACGAAGGCGCACGTGAAGCCTTCGAGGAAGACCGCCGGGTGACCAACGCGGTGCACCTGGGCATGGCGCGCAAAATCCAGCCCAACATCGACCTGGGCATCGACGCCGGCCCGCTGCGTTTTCGGCGCGCGCTGGAACGCAAGATCGCTGCCGAGCGCGCCGCCAGCCCTTCGGCCGCGTGAGCCCCGGTGGCCCGGCGGCCGCAGGTCGCCGCCGCCCCAATTGACTGTAGGACTTGGAGAGTTCCGAGCCCTTGTGTTGAACAACGCACAGTGGGCATGAGGGGCGGAAATTACGGTGCAAACCGGAGTCCGTTCGTTTACGCGGCGGATCCACGGTTCTGGATGGCATCGCGAAGAACTCAGTTCGAAGTGCCGGCCCGGAGTCTTTCAACACCAACCGACCGGAGTATCCCCATGAAGTCCTGCCCCCACCCCCGTTCCAGCCTGAACAAGGCCGTTGGCCTGTTGGGCCTGGGCCTTGCCGCCGTTCTGGCTGCATCGCCTGCAGCCTTCGCGTCAAGCCACCGCGAGGCGCCGTTCATCACCAGCGCGCCCAAGGTGGACGCGACCGACCTGTACATGTTCCGCAGCTATGAAAGCGGCCGCCAGAACTTCGTCACCGTGCTGGCCAACTACATGCCGTTCCAAGACCCGCAAGGCGGCCCGAACTTCCACATGTTCAGCCCCGAGGCGCTGTACGAAATTCACATCGACAACAACGGCGACGCGTCAGAAGACATCACCTTCCAGTTCCGCTTCAACAACACCTCCAAGGCCACGGCCCTGACGGTGGGTGGCAAGTCGGTGAAGATTCCGCTTATCAACAGCGGCGTGATCAGCGGCGTCAACCCGGCAGCACTGAACGTGCGTGAAACCTTCACCATCGACGTGCTGCGCAACGGCCGGCGCACGGCCCGCAGCAGCGTGACCAACGCATCGGGCGGCGGCACCACGTTCGACAAGCCGGTGGACAACATCGGCGACAAGTCGTTCGGTGGCGCCACCGGTTATGCCACGTACGCCAACCAGCACGTGTATGACGTCGTCATTCCGGGCTGCAGCACGCCGGGCCGCGTCTTCGTGGGTCAGCGCAAAGAGCCGTTCTACATCGCCGTGGGCCGCGCTTTTGACCTGTTCAACCTGAACCCGCTGGGCGCTGAAGTGGGTGGCAACAACAACGACCTGGAAGGCAAGAACGTCAGCACGCTGGCGATGGAACTGCCCATCAGCTGCCTGACCGCCGGTAACGACCCGGTGATCGGTGCCTACACCACCGCCAGCCTGCGCCAGGGCCGCCTGCTTGATGGCGCACCCGCCACCGGGCTGGGCAAGGTAACGCGCAGCGGTGGCGCCTGGACACAGGTGTCGCGTCTGGGCATGCCGCTGGTCAACGAGCTGATCATCGGCATCGACGACAAGGACAAGTTCAACGCTTCCAAGCCGAAGAACGACGGCGCGAACTTTGCCGACTATGTGACCAACCCGGTGCTGCCGGCGTTGATCCAGACCCTGTTCCCAGCGGCCCTTGCCCCCACCAACTTCCCGCGCACCGACCTGGTCACGGTGTTCCTGAAGGGTATCAGCGGCGTCAACCAGCCCACCAACGTGGTGGCGTCTGAAATGCTGCGGCTGAACACCTCCATCGCAGTCACCGCTGCGGGCTCGCAGAACCCGCTGGGCGTGGCCGCTGGCGACAACGCCGGCTTCCCGAACGGCCGCCGTCCGGCCGACGACGTGGTGGACCTGTCACTGCGCGTGGCCATGGGCGCCCTGTGCGTGATAACCGGCGCTACCGATACGCTGAAGGTGGGCTGCAAGCCTGCTGATGCACCAGCCGGTGGCCTGGCACTGACCGATGGCGTGCGCAAGACGGCCGCCAACTACGGTGTCACCTTCCCCTACCTGACCACCCCGTTGCCTGGCAACCTGAACCCGCCTGCTGCTGCCGGCACGGTTTTCCCTTGAGGATGACATGAACAACCATCGCAAACTGCTGGCCGCAAGCGGCCTGATCGCGGCCCTGGCCCTCACCGGCTGCTTTGACGACGATGACGACGTCCCGGCGCCCCCCGTCGCCGTGACGGAAGTGCCGGCCAGCGCCGGCGTCAGCACCGCGGCCTTCGTCAGCTTCATCCTGGGTCTGAGCGGCAGCGACGAGTCGTCTGAGCCGCTGACGCTGAATGGCAGCTTCGCCGTTCCGGCTGACGACAGTGGCGAACCGACGCCGCTGACCTGACCGCGGCTGGCGCGCGCCGCTGTGGCACTTTGCACAGCGGCGCCCGCCGCGCCGCCTGCGCCCACAAGGCGCAGCGCCAAGCGGGCATCCGTGCATCACGGATGCCCGTTCTTCGTTTGCAGGCGAGGCCGGTGCCCGCCTACTTCAGCGCAAAGCGCGCAGTGCCTGCCGGCTTGCCGGCGATGGTGACGACGGCCACCACCTTGGTGCCGGGGCCGACCTTGAAGCTGCCGGTCGCCTCGAGCTTGTCACCAGCGGGTTTGAGCTCGACTTCCTGCTTTTCGGACCCGCTGAGCAGCGTCAGCTTGGCGCTGGCCTTCGCTGCGTCGGCGGGCTTTCCGTGGTCGCGCAGGAACAGCTGGATACGCGCCGGATTGGCCACCAATTCGTAGTCCATGATCTTGGAGGTGGCGACGACGCCGCCATGCAAGGGCTTGTGGTTGTCACCCGCATGGTGGTGGTCGCCGGCCGCCAAAGCAGAGGTGGCGAGCGTGATTGCGATGGCGGCAAAAAGTGTCTGCAACTTCATGGGATTCCTTTCAGGGTGGTGGATCAGAACACGGAAAAAATCAAAGGGCTTCGGCGTCCTTGTCGCCCATCAGCGCGGCAGCAGGCTTGCGCCCGAACAACCAGAACATCGCCGGCGTCAGAAAGGTGTCGAGCAGGGTCGAACTGACAAGGCCAGAAAAAATCACCACGGCCACCGGGTGCAGCACCTCGGTGCCAGGCTGTTCGGCTTCGAACAGCAGGGGGGCCAGCGCAAACGCTGTGACCAGCGCCGTCATCAGCACCGGGCTCAGCCGCTCGAGCGAGCCGCGCAGGATCATCTTCTGGTCAAAGGTCTCGCCCTCGAAGCGCATCAGATTGACGTAGTGGCTGACCTTCAGGATGCCGTTGCGCACCGAGATGCCGGCCAGCGTGATGAAACCGATCAGCGCCGCCACGGACAGCGGCTGCCCGGACAGCCACAGCCCAAGCACTGCGCCCACCAGGGCGAGCGGAATGTTCACCATGATCAGCGCCGCCAGCGTGACCGACTTGTAGCGGCTGTACAGCACCGCGAACATCAATGTCAGCGACACGAAGGACAGCAGGCCTATCAGCCGCGTCGCCTGCTCCTGGGCCTGGAACTGCCCGCCCAGGGTGATGAAGTAGCCCTCGGGCAGCCTGGTTTCAGAGACAACCTTGCGGATGTCGGCGACGATTTCAGACAAGGCGCGCCCTGACGCATTGGCCGACAGCACGATGCGCCGCTTGCCGTCGTCACGGCTGATCTGGTTGGGGCCGTCACCTTCCTCGATCGTGGCGATCTTCGACAGCGGGATGCGGCCGTTCGGGGTCTCGATCAGGATCTGGCCCAGGCCTTCCACCGAGCGCGCCGATTCCGGCAGCTTGACCACCAGCGCGAAGCGCCGGCTGCCTTCGACGATCTGGGTGACCTTCTCACCTTCGACCAGCGCCTGCAACACGTTCAGCACCTGCGGGGCCGGCACACCGTACTGGGCCGCAGCCGCATGGTCGACACGTACCTTGATCTGCGGTGCCAGCACCTGCTTCTCGATCTGCAGGTCGGCAATGCCAGGGATGGTGGCCAGCCTGGCACGCAGCACATCGGCCTGGCCGCGCAGTGCGTCCAGGTCTTCGCCAAAGATCTTGATTGCGATCTGTGAACGCACGCCCGACAGCATGTGGTCGATGCGGTGAGAGATCGGCTGGCCAATTTCCAGCGCTGCCGGCATGTTGACCAGGCGCGAGCGGATGTCGGCCTTGATCTCGTCCATGCTGCGCGTCAGTTCGGCGGTGGGCTTCAGGCCCACATCGAGTTCGCTGACATGCACGCCTTCGGCGTGTTCATCCAGCTCCGCCCGGCCGCTGCGCCGCCCCACGTGCGTGACCTCGGGCACTTGCTTGACGAGCACCTCGGCTTGGCGGGCCAGTGCCGATGACTCTGTCAAGGTGACGCCGGGATTCAGGCGCAGACCGACCAGCAGCGTGCCTTCGTTGAAGGGCGGCAGGAACGTGGTCGGGAAAAACGGCACAGCCACTCCTGCCAGCAGCACCGCAGCGGCGGCGGCAGCCAGCGCAGCCTTGGGCCTGTGCAGCACCGCTTGCAGGCTGCTGCGGTAGCGCGCCTTCAACCATGCCAAGGCCTTGGTGTCGCCATGGTCCAGGTTCTTCATGCGCGGCAGCAGGTAATAGCTCAGCACCGGCGTCACCGTCACCGAAACCACCAGCGAAGCCAGCGTCGACACGATGAATGCAATGCCCAGCGGCACGAACAACCTGCCTTCCAGCCCTGGCAACGCGAACAGCGGGATGAAGACCAGCACGATGATGACCGTGGCGTAGAGGATGCCCGACCGCACCTCCATCGACGCCTTGGCCACCAGCTGCAGCGGGTTGACGCGGTGTTGCGGGCTGCGCGCGCGGTCGGCCTTCAGACGCCGGATGATGTTTTCGACGTCGACCACCGCGTCGTCGACCAGCCCACCGATCGCAATGGCCAGGCCACCGAGGGTCATGGTGTTGATCGACAGTCCAAAGTACTTGAACACCAGCGCGGTCACGCAGATGGACACCGGAATCGCGGTCAGCGCAATGATGGTGGGGCGCAGTGTGCCGAGAAAGAAGAACAGGATCACCGCCACGAAGACCGACGCGCCGACAAGCTTGCCCTGCAGCGTGGTGATCGAAGCCTCGATGAAGCTGGCCTGGCGAAAAGTCACCCGTGGTGCTTCCATGCCGGCCGGCAACGACGACTTCATGCCGACCAGGGCGTCTTCGATGGATTTCGTCAGCGCGATGGTGTCGGCCGTCGGCTGTTTCTGGATGCCCAGGATGACGGCCGGTTTGCCCGCGTAACCTGCATCGCCGCGCTTGATGGCTGCGGCGAAGGTCACTTCGGCGACCTGGCGCAACAGGATTGCCTGGCCGTTCCTGGCCGTCAGGGCCAGGTTCTTCAGGTCGTCGAGACGTGAGGTCCGGCCCAGGTTGCGGATCAGGTACTCGCGCCCGTTCAGTTCCAGGAAGCCGCCCGAGGTGTTGGACGAAAAACCCTTCAACGCGCCTTCCAGCTGGTCGTGCGTGATGCCCAGTTCAGCCATGCGCGCGGTGTTGGGCTGTACCTGGAATTGCCGCACCTCACCGCCGATCGGTATGACCTGTGCCACCCCCGCAACCGACAGCAGCCGCGGGCGCAGCACCCAGTCGGCGTACTCGCGCACGGCCATCGGGCTGATCTTCCGCGGATCGACAGGAATCGCGATCTGCATGATCTCGCCCATGATCGAGCTGATGGGGCCCATGTGCGGCACGGCGCCCGGGGCCACGCTTTCGCCCATGCCTGACAGTCGCTCCGAGACCAACTGCCGCGCCCGGAAGATGTCAGTGTCCCAGTTGAAGGTCACGTACAGAAAAGACAGGCCGGCCGAAGAAGTCGAACGCACCGACTCCACGCCGGGCAAGCCGTTCATGGCTGTTTCCAGTGGGAAGGTGATGAGCTGCTCCACCTCTTCGGCAGCCATGCCACCGGCCTCGGTGATGATGGTGACGGTGGGCTTGTTGAGGTCCGGGAACACATCCACAGGCGTGCGTGACAGCGTGAACGCGCCATAGGCCATCAGAACGACGCTGGCAATCATCACCAGCAGCCGGTTCGTCAGGCTGTTTTCGAGTAGCCACTTGAACATGTCAGCGCACCTGGTTGATCAGGGTGGCGCCTTGCGTGGCCACACGGTCGCCCGCCGTCAGCCCGGCGGTCACGACCACGCGCAGTCCATCCAGCGCCTCGGTCGTGACCACGCGGGGCTCAAAACGTTCGGGCGCCGTCTTGACCCAGACGACGGTCTGGTTCGCCGGGTTTTTCATCAGCGAAGCCACGGGAACGGCAAGGCCCTTGACCTTCTGCAGGGTCTGCACGAAAACACGCACGGGCTGACCGACGGCCAGTCCTTGCAAAGCCGCGCCGCTGGCGCGGAAGCCCAGTGGCAGGGCCTGCTCGCGCAGGCTGCGCGCAGCGCCCACGAATTCCAAAGGAACGCGCTGGCCACCCACCGCCATGGTGGCGCTGCCAACGTTGGCCGCGAGCGCGGGCTCGAAGCTCAGTGCTTCGATGAGCAGGCGGCTCGCGTCGATGACTTCGAACAGCAGTTCACGGGCGTCGACCACCTGCCCGGTGACTGCGTGGGCTGATGCGATCACGCCCGACAGCGGGGCGTGCAGGGCCTCGCGCGTGGCCAGGCCGCCACCCACCGCGGCAATGCGCGCGGCCAGGCTCGTGGCTTCACTTTCTGCGGCCTCGATGTCCTTGCGGGGCACGGTGTCCGACAACTCCTTCAGGCGCGCAACACGCTTGTCTGCGAGCGACTTCGCAGCGCGCAGCTCCGCCAGCTGCGCCGCCTGGTTGGCGCGCTCGAGAGGGGCTGTCGACGACACGACATAGGCCAGCACATCGCCCTTGCGTACCGCCTGCCCGGGCACGGGCAAGCCGCGCGGTCCGGGCTCGATGCGGCCGGCATTCAGCGGCTGCACCTTGCCGCCCGCGTTCGGGTCCATCAGCACCTTGCCGTTCAGTTCGACCGATTGCGGCAGTTCAGCTTCAACCGTTGTCAGCGTGCGCACGCCAAGCTGGCGCTGCGCAGGCTTGGGCAGGAACACACTGCCGTCGGGTTGCCGCTGCGGCCCGTTGGCACTGGGCGCCGCTGCTGCGCCGCCATGGTCATGGCCCTCACCGGCATGCGCGGGCACCGGCGCCCCAAGCGCGAGCACCATGCTCGCCAGCGCGAGCATCCAGCAGGTCCAGGGCAGAGGCCGAGGTTGCATCAGGGCGCGCTTCATGCGGCACCCCCACTGCGGGCCTGGCGCGCCACCAAGACACGACGCCCCAGCGTCAACAGTGCAGCCACGGCGGCCAACGCGCCAGCAGCCCAGCCCGCGTATGCCTTCCAGGCGTGCCTGTGAGCAGGCCCGCCCGCATGGGCTTTTTCGGGCAAGTCCAGTTCGCCGGCCAGCAAATCAACCGCGGTGCCGGCCGTCACAGTGGCGGTGATCGGCAACACGCCGGGTCCGGGTGCCTCGTTCAGCGTTACCAGGTACGCGCCTCCGGCCTGTTTGGCGGCTTTGAACTGGGCCCCTGCGATGTCCAGCTCGATCAGCGCGTCAGGAACGGGTTCGTTGTCGGCGAAGCGGTCCAGGTACAAGGTGATCTGCTTGCCATCAAGCACGCCCACGAGCTCGAAGGCTTCGGAAACTGCAGCAAAGCGGGGCAACGCCGGGCCGACAGCGGCCCCTGCAGTGGTGCCGTGGTCATGGCCTTCGCCAGCACCGGCCGGCACGCCGGCGCCAAGCAGTGCGACAGCCAGGCCGACACCGGCCAGGGAATGGTGGAGCTTCATGGGTGGAATTCCTGAATGGGTTCGTCAAATGGGTTCGTTGGGCACCCGCTCATTGCGGAAGCAGGCCCAGGGCCTGCCGCCAGGCAGAGGTCGCGGCGGCAAGTTCAATGCGGGCACGCCCGGCCTGCCGCTCGGCGTCAGCGGCCTCGGCTTCGATGCGCAAGCGCGTGGGAAGGTCGGTTTCTCCAAGCTGGAACGACTTGTCGAAGAAGCCGCGCGACTCCCGTGCCAGCTGGGCACGACGTTCGGCAGCGGCCAGCTGGATGCGGGCCGATTCGGCACGGGCGCGGGCGGCCTCGCGTTCGGCCGTTACGCGCGAGCGGTCCAGCGCCAGCTGCGCCTGGAGCTCCAGCGCTTCGGCGCGTGCCGCAGCCACGCGCGCATCGCCCCGGGGTCCCGCGCCAAAGGGGATGCGAACACCGACCCGGAAGGTCTGCTGGTAGGACTCCCCAAACGTGCCCCTCTCACGGGTTGCAGCAATCGTCAGCTCGGGGCTGGCACGCGACTGCGTGGCGGCAAGCGCAGCAGAACCTTGAGCAACCGCGGTTCGGTCTTTCAGCACCAGCAGATCAGCATGGGTGTCCGCATCGCCAGGTGTCGCGGCCACGGTGGGGGGTTGGGGTTCGAGGTCGGCGATCCCCAGGTCACTGTGCCCAGTCAACGCCGACAACGGCGCCAGAGCGCGGAGCTGGTGTTCGGCGGCCGTGTGTGAGCTCTCGGCCTGTGCAACAGCGGCTTCGGCAGCTGCCACGGCGCCCTCGGCCTGGTGCTGGTCGGCACGGGCCAGGTCGCCGGCCTTCAGCCGCTTGCTGACGTCGGCTGCGATGCGAGTGACGTTACCGAGTTGGCCACGTGCGGCATCGAGCTCTGCACGGGACCGGCGCCACGCCCACCAGGCTTCGCGCACGCTGGCCGCCACGCGCAAACGTGCAGCGGCGGTGCGGCTTTCGATCGCACGCGCCTCGGCTTCGGCCAGTGCCTGGCTGCGGCCCCGTTCGCCAGACAACCACAACGGGATTGTCACGCCGACCTCGTATTCCCGTGTGCCGCCATTGCCGCTCAATCGATCGGTCCTGGTGGACAGTTCCGTCGCGGCCGGCTCGGGCGTCCAGGATTGGGCGGCCTGTGCCTGAGCGCGTGCAGCCTCCCGCCGGGCTGCGAGCGCCAGCGCTTCGGGCTGCCGCGCCCAGGCTGCTTCAAAAGCCGTGCGCAGCGTCAGCCGCTCGGCGCCTTGGGCCGCTGCGGCGGTCTGCGCACGCGCCTCGGTCATACCGGCCGTCAGGCCTGCGGTTATCGCCAGGGCAAGGGCCAGGGCCAGGGCCAAGCGGGCGGCGTGATGCCTTCGCCCGACAGCCCGAAATTCAATTCGTTGCATCCGATGCTCCAGTGTTGTAAACAACCGACGGGAGATCGGCAAGGGATGACGCTGAAATGCTCAGGGTCGCGTCGGGCCCGGGGCGGCGCTGCTGACAGGACTGTCAGGCAGCGCGCCTCCAGGCGCGAACGGGCATCAGAAAGAGAAGAGACCCGCCTCGCCGATCAGACGAGGGGCAGCCACTGAGGGCGCTCGGGAGGGCTTTGCGCAAGTGTGCGCAGGACGCCGGCGACCGGTGGCAACGGGTGTGACGAGGGAGTCAACGTCGCAACGCTGCCCCCCATTCCCGTCAGGCCGGCACAGGTGCAGTGGCAGTGGCTGCAGTCATGGTCGAACCCAGCCGATGCGGTTTGATCTGCCTGCGCGTTGTCGGCATCGGCCTTGAACGGGTCGGCATGCTGGTGCTCGTGGTGCCCCAGATGTTGGATTTGCTGGCCGCCTTCGGGCCCGCAATACGCAGCCACGGCTGCCCAACTGAACTGCAAAGGCAGCAAGGCAAGCAGGATGATGGCGAACCAACGACGCATGCGGATAAGTCTAGCAGTGACCGGGTTGAGATGGCTTGCCGCCAATGAGCAACCTGACCGGCAGCCCGCGCTTCTCTCGGCGCGGACGCGCCGGTCTTTGTCCCGGATGGATGGGCGGGCCAGGGCCATGGTTGGCGAAACACACGGTCAACCAGCCGTCAGACCCTTGTGGGCTGGCGGCTCAGATGCAGGCGGGTTAGCGGCGCCCTGGGGGTTGACACGGCATTTGCCCTGGGCTGCTGCTGGGCGTGGTCAATGTGACCGGCCGGCCTGAACCAGCCGCTGCATCCAGTCGAGCAACGCCGTCGGCAGCATCGCAGGCTTTGCCAACAGGGCGTACTGGTGGGCGCCGAACACACCGGGCAGGTAACTGGCCGCGGTCCGGTCCACGGTCAGGCAGAAAGGCGCTATGCCCTGCAGCTTGGCTTCGGTGACGGCGCGCCGCATGTCTTCCACGCCGTAACGGCCCTCGTACACATCCACATCGTTGGGTTTGCCGTCAGACAGCAACAGCAGCAGGCGCTGCGCGGCGGGCTCGTGCATCAGCGTTGCGCTGGCATGGCGGATGGCGGCGCCGGTGCGGGTGCAGTCGTCGGGTTCGAGCGCGGCAATGCGCGTGGCGACCGGGTTGCCATACGGTTCGTCGAATCGCTTCAGCGTGCGCACCGAAACACACCGCGGGCCACGGCCAGAAAACGCCTGCACGGCGTACGGTTCGCCCAGTGCAGCCAGTGCGATGCTCACCAGCAGCAGCGCCTCACGCTCGACATCGATGACGCGCCGGCCACTGGTGACCCAGCCGTCGGTGGAGCCGCTCGCGTCGATCAGCAACAGGATGGCCATGTCCCGCCGGGTGCGCTGCTGCGACCGGTACAGCGCCTGCGACATCGGCTGCCCGGCTTGCAGATCGGCGCGCGCGTCGATGCAGGCTTCCAGGTCCAGGTCGTCGCCGTCGCGTTGGCGGCGCAGCGGCGTGCGCTGAGCGCGCAGCATCTCGAAACGCCGGCGTATCGCGTCCAGCATCGAGCGGTGCTCGGCCAGCGTGTTGTCCACCCACTGCTGCGGGCCGTGGGCCGCGGGCGCCAAGCGCACGGTGGCGCCCGCGTCGTTGTAGGCCTGGAGGCGGTGGTCCCACTCGGGATAACGAATGTGTTCAACGCCGTGGTCAGGCTCGCTGCCGCCGTGATGCGCGCGCGCTTCGGGGGGGTCGTCGGAGAGCAACACTTCTTTTGGTCGGCCGGGCGTTGATACCAGCCGCGCCTGCTCGAGTTCGGCCAGTGACTCGGCGTATTCGTCGGCCCCCGTCTGGTTGTCCCGGTCGCTGGGGCGCTGCAGGCCGAAGGGGTCTTCGGCCACTTCATGCGGCGCCGAGGCCTGGATCATCCAGGCCCCTTGGCGGGGGTCGTCTTCGTCGTCCGGTGCCTCGCGCACCTTCGGCTGGCGCGCCAGGCGCGCGCTGCGGATGGGGGGCGCTGTTGCAGCTTCGTGTGCGTTGTCGCTGTCGCTGTTGATGTCAATGCCATTCACGCTTGCTGACGCGGCGCCGGGTGCCAGCAATTCACCGGTCCACCAGTCCTTGAACAGCGGCTGCGTGCTGGGCGTGCCGGCCTGGGTGGTGTGCCCCCGAAACTGCATGGCGACCTGGCGCGCCCAATGCCGCGACTGCGCGGGCGAAGGGCTGTACGACGCACCGTCACCCGCAGCCGACAAGGGCTCGGACAGCAGCCGGCGCACCCACGCTTCGAGCGGCTGGCGCACGGCAGAAAACTGCGACAAGGCCGGGCGCGCGCGCAGCGCCGCCAACCGCAAAGCCTGCAAAGGTGCCCGCAGGCCGGGCAGCAGCCGCACCAGGCCCATGTCGGCTGATTGGGCCTCGATCAACAGATACAGGTCGCGTACCAGCGGCGTGGCGTCGCTGCCCGCGCCGGCCGCGCTGCCGCGGGCCACGCGCATCGCCTGCTGCAGCGCCACCGTGCGAAATCGCTCCAGCGCCAATGCCGCATCGGCCAGACCGGTTTGTGCGGGCAGCCAGACCAGGGAGCCATCGGTGGCCGGGATGGCGCTGTGCCCACGGGGGCGGTCTTGGCGCTGAAAGGTTCTGGCCAGCAGCGTCGCACGGGCCGGCGCCTGGGCCACGCGCAATGGGCAGGACCGGCCGAACACAGCCAGCATCAGCAGATCGAGACGCGGCGCAACGTCTGCCAACGCCAACCCGGCAGCGGCCGGCGTGTGGGCACGGTGGCGGCGCCACAGGCCCTGCACAAACCTCGTTGCATGCAGCGCCGCATCGGTGATGACGTCTTCGGCTTCGGCCATGCCATTCCTGCAGAACGCTCCCGGCGTTCAGACGAAGGTGGCGTCAACCAGGTCGCGCATCGCGCCGACCAGCGATTCGTCGTCGGACAAGGGCGACACGATGGCGCTGTAGCAAGCTTGCCGCGGGCTGATGCCACTGGCCATCAGGCCCGCGGCGGCAACCAGCAGCCGCGTGCTCGGCACTTCCGCCAAACCGCGGTCACGCAGGCCGCGCAGCCGCTGCCCCAACGTGACCATGGCCACCGCGGTGGCATGGTCGGTGGCCGCTTCGGTTTCGACGATGGCGGCTTCCTGCGGCCCGGGCGGGAAGTCGAAGTCCAGCGCCACGAAGCGCTGGCGCGTGCTGGGCTTCAGGTCCTTCAGCATGCGCTGGTAGCCCGGGTTGTACGACACGATGAGCTGAAAGCCCGGCGCAGCAGCAACCGTTTCGCCGGTTTTGTCGATGGGCAGGAAACGCCGGTGGTCGGTCAGCGAGTGCAGCACCACCATGGTGTCCTGGCGCGCCTCGACCACCTCGTCCAGGTAGCACAGCGCGCCTTCGCGCACGGCGCGGGTCAGCGGCCCGTCCTGCCAGACCGTGCCGTCGTGGTGGATCAAGAAGCGACCGATCAGGTCGCTGGCTGTCAGGTCGTCGTGGCACGAGATCGTGACCAGCGGGCGCTTCAGCCGCCAAGCCATGTGTTCCACGAAGCGTGTCTTGCCGCAGCCGGTGGGGCCTTTCAGCATCACCGCCAGACCGCGGCTGTGGCACTGCTGAAAAACCGCGATTTCGTCGCCCGCCGGCAGGTAAAAAGGCTCGCAGCCCGGCGGCGTGCCCGCAGTCACGCTGTAGCGGGTGGCACGGCCCGCAACACGCCCGGCCGCATGGTGGGCTGCTTGCCGTCGTCCAATTCGAAACGGGGCGCGTAGCGGAAGAAGTCGTAGATGAACAGGCCCACGCCGATGGCGAAGATTGAACCGGTCACCACCAGCATCACGAAGTGCACCTGGATCTTCAACTGCGCGTCCAGGTAGCCCATGCCCAGGATGCGTTCCAGGTACACCTGCCCGATGCCGGCGGTGGCAAACGACAAGGTCATGCCGAACATGCCGCCGATCTGCAGCCAGAACGACCAGTAGCCGATGCTGCTGCCCTGTTCAGACCGACCAGTCATCGATGGCAGGGCAAAGCTGATCATCGCCAGCGTGATCATGGCGTAGGCGCCGTAGAACGCGGCGTGCCCGTGCATTGCGGTGATCAGCGTGCCGTGGGTCCACTTGTTGACGTCGGGGAAGGTGTGCGCCAGGCCCAGCAGCCCGGCGCCGAAAAGCGTGAACACGGCGCTGCCCAGCGTCCAATGCAGCGCCAGCGTGTTGGGGTGCGACATGCCGGACCGGCGCATGGCCGAATACGCGTAGATGGCCATGCCCACCAGTGCGGCGGGCTCCAGCGCACTGAAGATGCCACCGATGGGCAGCCAGTACGACGGCACGCCGACCCAGTAGTAGTGGTGCGCGGTGCCCAGAATGCCGGCAATGAAGACCAGGCCGACGATGACGTAGAGCCACTTCTCCATCACCTCGCGGTCTGCGCCCGACAGGCGGACCAGCAGGTAGGCCAGGAAGCCGCCCTGGATCATTTCCCACACGCCCTCGACCCACAGGTGGATGGTCCACCAGCGGTAGAAGATGGCGACCGTGTAGTTCTCGAACTCCAGCAGCGCCGGCACGTACAACACCGCGGCCAGGCCCAGGCCGAGCACCAGCACGCCTTCGGTGGTGGTGAAGCGCTTGGACTTCCAGATCGTCATGCCGATGTTGTAGAGGAACAGCA
>JAYSXE010000234.1:0-15533 GCA_043717565.1 Burkholderiales bacterium
GCAGGGTGCCGGGCGCAGCGAAGTAAAGGAGGAGCGACGGGCGAAGCCCGGCGCGGGGGACATGAGCGGAGCCCGGCACCCTGCGTCCTCGGCCCTCGCGCGGACATCAGCACGCGCCGGCCAGCACGCCGCCCAGATCAGGCGTCGCACGACGCCGCAGGAGACTGACCCATGGGCACCCTCGCACTCGCCGCCAAGATCACGCACGTGCCTTCGATGTACCTCAGCGAACTGGAAGGCCCGCGCAAAGGCACACGGCAAGACGCGATTGACGGCCACATCGAAATCGGCCGCCGCTGCCGCGCATTGGGTGTGGACACCATTGTGGTGTTCGACACGCACTGGCTGGTCAATGCGAACTACCACGTCAACTGTGCACCTCACTTCAAGGGCCTGTACACCAGCAACGAGCTGCCGCACTTCATCAGCAACCTGGGTTTTGAATTTCCAGGCAACCCGGCGCTGGGCCAGTTGATGGCCCAGGCTTGCAGCGCAGCGGGCGTGGAAACCTTGGCGCACGAACGCACCACGCTGAACCCCGAATACGGCACGCTGGTACCCATGCGCTACATGAATGCCGACCAGCATTTCAAAGTGGTGTCGGTGTCGGCGCTGTGCATGGCGCACTACCTGAACGACAGCGCGCGCCTGGGCTGGGCGATGCGCCGTGCCATCGAGGAACAGTACGACGGCACGGTGGCCTTCCTGGCCAGCGGCAGCCTGAGCCATCGTTTTGCGCAGAACGGCTTGGCGCCGGAATTCGCCTTCAGGATCTGGAGCCCGTTCCTGGAAGCACTGGACCGCGAGGTGGTGCAGATCTGGCAGCGTGGCGACTGGAAAACCTTCTGCGGCATGCTGCCCGAATACGCGGCCAAGGGCCATGGCGAAGGCTTTATGCACGACACCGCCATGCTGATGGGCGCGCTGGGCTGGGCCGGCTACGACGGCCGGGCCGAGGTGCTGACACCGTACTTCGGCGCCAGCGGCACCGGGCAGATCAACGCCGTGTTTCCCGTCACGCCGCAAAGCGGCCAGGCCGTGCCCAAGCCTGTGGCTTCCAGCGCCGAGGGCTACACCTCGGTCGCCACGCGCCTGTAGCCGCGCGCCTGTAGCCCCTCACTTTTAGCCCTTCGTCAGCAGCCGAACACCAGCCCGCCACCTGCCATGCCGCACCTCACCATCCTGTACACGCCCAACATCGAGCCCGAGGCCGACATGCCGGGCCTGTGCCGCAAGCTGGCCGCGGCCATGCAGACCGTGAAAGACGAAGCCGGCCAGCCGGTGTTTCCCACCGGCGGCATCCGCGTGCTGGCCTTCCCGGCCACGCACTTCGCAGTGGCCGACAGCTCGGGCGACTTCGGCTTTTGCTACTTGAACCTGCGCATGGGCCGGGGCCGCAGCGCCGCCACGCAGCAGGCCGCCGGGCAGGCGCTGACCGACTGCGCACGCGTGCACCTGGCGCCGCTGCTGGCTGCCCGCAAGACGGGCCTGACGCTGCAGGTGGACGAAGGCCCGGAAGTGTTTGATGCCAAGTTCGGCAACCTGCATCCGCTGTTCAACAGAACCTGACCCAACGCACCCGCCACCATGAGCCGACCCGACCACACCAGCCCCGCCGAGTGGGAAGCCCGCGTGCAACTGGCCGCGTGCTACCGCATCTTTCATCTGATGGGGTGGACCGAGCTCATCTACAACCACATCTCGCTGCGTGTGCCGGGTGAGCCGGAACACTTTCTGCTGAACCCCTTCGGCCTGCACTACAGCGAGGTCTGCGCTTCCAACCTGGTGAAGGTGGACGGCCAGGGCCAGATCATCGGCAACAGCGCTTGGCCCATCAACCCGGCCGGCTTTACCTTCCACAGCGCCATCCACCACGCGGTGCCCGATGCGCACTGCGTGATGCACGTGCACACCACCGCCACCATGGGCGTTTGCTGCCTGGACGAAGGCCTGAGCTACACCAATTTCTACGCCGCGCAGCTCTTTGGCAAGGTGGCGTACCACGAGTTCGAAGGCATCACCGTGCATGCCGACGAAGGCGCGCGCATTTTGGCCAGTGCGCAGGGCCTGCCGGTGCTGCTGCTGCGCAACCACGGGCCGGTGGTCATGGGCCACGGTGTGGCGCAGGCCTTTGCGCTGATGTGGCTGGTGCAGCGCGCCTGCGAGGTGCAGCTGGCCGTCATGTCCATGGGCAAAGCACGGCCCATACCCGAACACGTGCTGCGCGCCTGCGTGCGCGATTCGCTGCAGTTCAGCCCCCGATTCGGCGCCGGGCAGGATTCCTTCGACGCCCTGCAGCGGCTGGTGGACAAGGCCGACCCGTCGTACCGCCTCTGAGCGCAAGCACCGCGAGGCAACCGAAAGGGCCGCCCCTCCCTCACCCACCCCCCTAGTTTGGGGTGCCGTGCGCCCGACGCGCCTTTAGAACGCTTTAGACACCCTAAAGCCGGCAAAGCCCCTGCCGGCAGACCATTCGTTTCAGTCACAGGCCGCTTGTCACACACCGCGGCCAGACTGCCAACAACGAATACGGGAGTCACTGTCATGCAATCACCGTCCACACTGTTTCGCCGCTTTCTGGCCCGCGCCCCGCGGCCGGCCAGCGACCGCGCCAACGCCGAACTGGCCAACGACTTGCTGTTGGAACTGGAAGACGCGCAACCCAGCCCGCTGCTGCTGCACCTGGCCACGGGTTTTCCGTCGGCGCTGTTGTGCGTGCTGGCCGCGGGCATCCTGGCCGGGGTACTGGCCGGGCGCGAGGTGAGCCAGCCCTTGCACACCATCGGCGTGGCCAGCGTGGTGGCCCTGGCGCCGCCGGCATTGGCAGCCCCGGCCGCCGACGCCGGCCCGGGCTTCACCGTGATGGCCGCACTGGAAGGCCGGCAGGCGCGGCTGGACGCGCTGGAGCAGCAGGCCCTGTCGCCGGCACCCCGGACCACCCCCGTGCTGCCGGTGGGCGACTCGCCGGTGCGCTGACTGTTCCTGCTGACTGCTGCAGCTGACCGCAGCGGGCAGCGCTCCGGCCTGTGGTGCGCAGGCGCCGTGCGAGCCACGGCCCGACTGTCCGCGCGTAAACGAGCCGCAAAAAACGCTCTTTCGCAGGGCCCTGGTGCGCGCGGGCGAAAATGGGGTTCCCCGGAAAGGAGCCCCTTTGCAGAGCGTCGTTCGTTTTAGCAGCTTCGAACTGCGCGCCGCCGAAGGCGTGCTGTTGCACCACGGCCGCGCGCTGTCGCTGGGTTCGCGCGCGCTGTCGGTGCTGCAGGCGCTGGTGGCCCGCAGCGGCGAACTGGTCACCAAGGACGAACTGCTGGACGCCGCCTGGCCGGGCCTGGTGGTCGAAGAAGCCAACGTGCACGTGGCCGTTTCGCAGCTGCGCAAGGTGCTGGGCAAGGCCAGCATCGCCACCGTGTCCGGCCTGGGCTACCGCTGGGCGCTGCCGTTGCAGGCTGCCGAACAACCCACACCCGGCTGGCCCGGGCTGCCCCGGCCGCGCACCGCCTTTGTGGGCCGCCATGCCGAGCTGGCCGAGGCCGCAAGCCAACTGCACGGCACGGCGCTCTTCACGGTGGTGGCCATGGGCGGCATGGGCAAGACGCGGCTGGCTTTGCAGCTGGCACAGGCGCAGCAGGGGCGGTATGCCGACGGCGTGGCCTGGGTGGAACTGCAACCGCTGCACGACGGCAACGCGGTACCCGGCGCCGTGGCGCGCGCTCTGGCCCTGGCGCCGCAGGGCAATGCCACCGCCGCGGCCACCACCGAAGCCGTCACGCGGCACCTGCAGGGCCGGCACCTGCTGCTGGTGCTGGACAACTGCGAACAGGTGCTGGACGCCGTGCGTGCATTGCTGCAAACCTTGGCGCCCGCGGCTGCCGGCGTCACGGTGCTGGCCACCAGCCGCCAGGCGCTGGAACTGCCAGGTGAGCGCGTGTTTGCACTGCGCCCGCTTCAGGTGCCGGCGGCGGCTCCGGGTGGCGACACACCGGGCCCGGGGGCGGCAGCCGAAGCGGCCAGCGAAGCGGTGCAGCTCTTCATGCAGCGGGTGCTGGCCGACAACCCGGGCTTCGCCACCGACCACCACAACGCCGCGCTGGTGGCCGACATCTGCCGCCAGCTGGACGGCATTCCTTTGGCGCTGGAACTGGCCGCTGCGCGCATGAAGATGCTGTCGCTGCAGCAACTGCACGGGCTGTTGGCGCAGCGCTTTGAACTGCTGTCACGCAGCGGCGCCGGCAGCGGCACCGCGCGCCAGCAGACGCTGCAAGACGTGCTGCAGTGGAGCCACGAGCACCTGGCGCCGGCCGAGCAAGCGCTGGCCCAGGCGGTGGCCGTGTGCGCCAGCGGGTTCGACCTGGACACGGCGGTGGCGCTGGCGGCGCTGGACGACACCGCTGCGGCTGCGCAACAGGCAGGTGCGCCGCTGGCTGGTGCGCAAACGGCCGGTGCTCAAACGGCCGGTGCGCAAACGGCCGGTGCGCAACCGACTGCACCACCACCAACTCGCAGCGCGGTGGACGTGCTGGACAGCCTGGCCCAGCTGGCTGAGCGCGCGCTCATCCACGTCACCCACGGTGCTGAAGCCGCGCGCTACGGCATGCTGGAAACGGTGCGTGAATACCTGCTGGCACAGCTGGCACGAAGCGGCCGCCTGCAGGCCGCGCGGGCGCTGCATCTGGCCCACTTTCACACCGTGGCGCTGCAGGCAGAAGCCGCTGCTGGGCAGGCGGCCGAGGCCGCACGCTGGGCGGCACGGCTGGACAGCGAACGCGACAACCTGCTGGCGGCATTGGCCTGGTGTCTGCAGCACGGTAGCGTGCAGCAGGGGCTTGAACTGGTGGCGGCGCTGAAGAACTTCTGGTTTGCCAGCGGCCGCCTGGAACAAGGCCTGCACGCCGCCCAGCAGGCGCTGCAGCGCGTGCCTGAGGGCGCGCCCACGCTGCTGTCGGCGCGCGTGCAAAGGCTGGCCGCGCAGCTGTGCCTGTTCATGTCGCGCTTTGACGAAGGGGCGGCGCATTCGCGGCAGGCGCTGGCCGCGTCGCAAGCCCTGCGTGACGAAGCCGGTGCCGCGTCGGCGCTGTGTTTTGCCGGCCGCATCGCCCAGAAGTCCGACGACACCGGCAGTGGCGAACAGCTGCTGCTGGAAGGCCTGCGCCGCGCCCGCCAGGTGCAGGCGCTGGCGGTGGTGGGCGAGGCGCTGAACGCGCTGGCCTTCGCCGCGATTGAACGCGACGACCTGGCCGCCGCCGAGGCCCACTTTGGCGAAGCGCTGGTCAACAGCCAGCAGCGCGGCTCGGCGCTGGGCAGCGTCATCGAAACCCTGAACCTGGCCTGGGTGTGTGTCACGCAGGCGGCCGCGCGCAAGGCCCGCGCGGCGGGTGCGCAGGGAGAAGACGAACGTGCGCGCCAGCTGCTGTTGTCGGTGTGGCATTCGCTGCAGCACATGCCGCACCGTTACGTGGCGCAGGAATTCGTTGACGTCTGCGCCAGCCTGGCGCTGAACCGCGGCTGGTTCGAAGAGGCCGCGCTGCTGCACGCCGCTTCAGCGGCACAGCGAGGCGCCATCCAGCTGCCGCTGACAGCCAAGCAGGCCGCGCGCCGCGCCAGCGAAGCCGCAGCGGCGCGTGCCGCGCTGGGTGAAGCCGCCTATGACCACGCCGCCGCCGCAGGCCGCTCGCGGTCGCATGAAGCCACGCTGGCGCGGGTGGGCGGCTGGTTGCAGGAAGGGCCGCTACCTCAGGGCGCTGGCACGGCTGTTGCGGTGGGTTCCGCTGCTGGTGCCGCCGCGCTAGCTGGTGCCCTGCCTGATGCCGTGCCCGTTGCCCTGGCCGCGGGCAACCACACACCGCCCCCCACGGCCGCCGGCACCCGCCGCAAGCCCCGCAACGCTGTCTGAACCACCATGCCCCCACCACCGCCCAAGAAGCCGGCCGCAGCGGCAGGCCTTTCAGCACTCAGCAGCCTGGTCTATTCCACCGACCAGGGCCGCACGTGCCCGCAGTGCCGTCAGGCGCGTGCCGACTGCCGCTGCGCCGCGCTGCAGGCTGAACAGCCTGCCGGCGACGGCAATGTGCGCGTCAGCCGTGAGAGCAAGGGCCGTGGCGGCAAGACCGTGACGCTGGTGCGCGGCCTGCCGCTGCCGCTGGCCGCGCTGGAAGCGCTGGGCAAACAGCTGCGCAGCCATTGCGGCAGCGGCGGCACCGTGAAAGACGGCGTGGTGGAAGTGCAGGGCGACCACGCCGAACGGGTGCTCGCCTGGCTGCAGGCGCAGGGCTACCCCAGGGCCAAGCGCACCGGCGGCTGAGCGCTTGAACACGCTATCCTGAAGGCAGGTCGGGCGCCGGGCAACGCGCAAGGCCCAGCAGAAGGACACCCCGCACCGTGAACGCAATCGACTACCAACTCGCACCCACGCTGGCGCACGCGCAGCAGGCGCTGGCCGACGACCCGCAGGCCAAGCTGCTGGCCGGTGGCATGACCTTGATCCCGGTGCTGAAGCACCGGCTGGCCGCGCCTTCGCAGCTGATCGACATCTCGCGGCTGCCCGACCTGCGCGGCATCGACGTGCAGCCCGGCCACGTGTGGGTGGGCGCTGGCGTGCGGCACGGCGACGTGGAAGCTTCGTCCGCGCTGCAGCAGGCGCTGCCCGGCCTGGCGCGGCTGGCCGCTGGCATCGGCGACGCGCAGGTGCGCGCACGCGGCACGCTGGGCGGCTCCATTGCCAACAACGACCCCGCGGCCGACTACCCGGCCGCGCTGGTGGCGCTGCAGGCCGTGGTGGTGGTGCAGCGGGCCGGCCAGCAGCGAGTAATGGCGGCCGAGGACTTCTTCGTTGGCATGTTCACCACGGCCTTGCTCGACGACGACATCGTCACCGGCGTGCGCTTCCAGCGGCCGGTGCGCAGCGCATACGCCAAGTTCCCGCACCCGGCCACCGGCTACGCCATGGCAGGTGTTTTTGCGGCCGACTTCGGCGGCGGTGTCTACCGCGTGGCCGTCACCGGCGCTGCGGCCGGCGTGTGCCGCTGGCCTGCGGCTGAGGCGGCCTGGGCGGCCGGGCAGCGCACCGCGGTTTTTGACAGCGACAACCTGCTGGACGACCTGCACGCCCCGGGCGCCTACCGCGCGCAACTGGCCACACTGATGTTCGAACAAGCGCTGCAAACCCTGGTTTGAGCGTCGACTCTGCACACCCGAAAACACCATGAAGATATCGTTGAAAGTGAATGGACAGCCACGCACCGCTGACGTGGAGGTGCGCACGCTGCTGTCCAGCTTCATCCGCAGTGACTGCGGCCTGACTGGCACCCATGTGGGCTGCGACACCAGCCAGTGCGGCTGCTGCACCGTGCTGCTGGACGGCGTGGCCGTGAAGTCCTGCAGCATGCTGGCGGTGCAGGCCCAGGGCTGCGAAGTCACCACCATCGAAGGTCTGGCAGCCGCTGACGGCAGCGGCCACCTGCACCCGGTGCAGGCCGCTTTCACCGAGTGCCACGCACTGCAATGCGGCTTCTGTACCCCCGGCATGGTGATGGCCACCGTCAGCCTGCTGAAGGTGCACCCGCGGCCCACCGACGCCCAGGCGGCTGAAGGCCTGGCCGGCAATCTGTGCCGCTGCACGGGCTACATCAACATCGCCAAGGCGGTGCAGCAGGCGGCGGCCAAGATGGCTGCCAGCGCGCCGGCCGATGGGGCGGCGCGATGATCGACAACGCCTTGAAGGCCGCTGCGCCCTTGGACCCCACCGTCCATTACGCCCGCCGCGAAGACCACGCACTGGTCACGGGCCAGGGTCGATACACCGCCGACCACCAGTACCCCGGCACCTTGCATGCGTTTGTGCTGCGCTCGGTGCACGCCCACGCGCGCATCACGCGCATGGACCTGTCGGCCGTGGCGGCAGCGCCCGGCGTGCACGCGGTGCTGGCGGCCGACGATGTCGCCGCTTTTGGTGCCCAGCCGTTGGCCAACGCCTTCAGCGCCAAGGGCCCGGAGGGCCAGCTGCAGGCAGTGGTGCAGATGCCGGTGCTGGCGAAAGACCGCGTGCACTTTGCCGGGCAGCCGCTGGCGCTGGTGCTGGCCGACACCGCCTACCAGGCGCAGGACGCGGCCGAGCTTGCCGAGGTGGACTACGAACTGCTGGACGCCGTGACCACGATGGGCGCAGCCCGGGCACCGGGCGCGGTGACGCTGCACGACACCGCGCCGGGCAACCTGTCGCTGCGCTACGCGCACGGTGACGCCGCTGCGGTGGAAGCGGCCTTCGCTGCCGCCGCGCACACGAGCCGCATGCAGGTGGTGAGCCAGCGCCTCATCGGCATGCCGATGGAGCCGCGTGCGGTGGTGGTGGTGCACGACGCGGCCCGCGGCGTGACGCGTGTGCACACGCCCACGCAGGGCATGCTGGGCATGCGCGCTGCGCTGACCGCGCTGACGGGGGTGCCGGCCGAAGAGCTGGAGATCTCCACGCAAGACGTGGGCGGCTCTTTCGGCTTGCGCGGCAGCCCCTACAGCGAACACGCGCTGCTGGTCATCGCCGCGCGGCGACTGAACCGCCCGGTCAGCTGGGTGGGCACGCGCAGCGAGATTTTCCTGAGCGACTGGCACGGCCGCGCGCTGACGCTGGACGGCGAAGTCGCACTCAGCGCCGAAGGCCGCATCCTGGCCATCCGCTTCCATGACCGTGCCGACCTGGGTGCCTACACCAGCGCCTTCAGCTCCTTCATCGGCACGCGCAACCTCAGCATCACCATGGGCGGCGTGTACCGGGTGCCGGCGCTGTACATGGAGTCTGAACTGGTGTTCACCAACACCGTGCCGGTGTCGGCCTACCGCGGCGCCGGCAGGCCCGACATCGCCTACGCCGTTGAACGGCTCATCGACCATGCGGCCCACGAACACGGTTTCGACCCTGTGGCGCTGCGGCGCCTGAACTTCATCCCGCCGGGTGAGTTTCCCTATCGCACGGCCAACGGCACCACCTACGACCAATGCGACTTTGCACGCGTGATGGACCGAGCGCTGCAGCTGGCCGACTGGGCCGGCTTCGAGCAGCGCCGCACCGCCGCCAAGGCCCGTGGCCTGCTGCGCGGCATCGGCCTGGCCACCTACCTGGAAGCCTCGGGCGCCGGCGGCGCGCCAAAGGACGAGGTGCAGGGCGAATTCACCGCTGATGGCGTGCTGATGGTGTACGGCGTCACCGGCGGTTCGGGCCAGGGCCATGAATCGTCTTTTGCGCTGATCATCGAAAGCACGCTGGGCCTGCCGGCAGGCCGCGTGCGTTACCGCGCGGGCGACCCCACGCGCACGATGGTGGGCAACGGCACCGGCGGTTCGCGCACGTTGTACGGCACCGGCAGTGCCGTGAAAGACCTGTGCCTGCGTTTGCTTGAACTGTGCAGGCCGCTGGTGGCGGCGCGTTGGCTGTGCGCCGAACACCAGGTTTCATTCGCTGACGGCCGCTGGCTGCAGGCCGGCGCGGGCGGCCAGTCCCTGACCACCGAAACCTTGCTGCAGCAGTTGCCACCGCATGAACGGCTGCTGCTGAAGGCCACCGGCGAAGCGCGGTCGGGCATGACATTCCCCAACGGCTGCCACATCGCCGAAGTCGAGATCAACCCGCGCAGCGGCGTGACGCAGATGGTGAACTACGTGGCCGTGGACGACCTGGGCACGGTGATTTCGCCGCAACTGGTGGAAGGCCAGGTGCACGGCGGCGTGGTGCAGGGCTGGGGCCAGGCCTTCTGTGAAGCGGCGGTGTACGACAGCAGCGGCCAGCTGCTGTCGGGTTCGCTGATGGACTATGCGATGCCGCGCCTGGGCTGCGTGCCGACCATGACGCGCGAAACGCTGCAGATCGACACCACGCTGAACCTGCTGGGCGCCAAGGGCGTGGGTGAAGCCGGGTGCAGCGGTTCGCTGCCGGCGCTTTCCAACGCCGTCATCAGCGCGCTGCGGCCGCTGGGCATCCAGGCCCTGGACATGCCCTACACATCGGCCAAGGTGTGGGCGGCCATCAGCGCTGCCGCGCCGGTGGTCCAGGGCCCTGTGGGTTAGGGCGACTCAGGGCTCGCAGACCCTTCGGCCGCGCCCACCAGGCGCATTCCGAAGGCGGGGGGAACCCTCAGCGCACCGCAAGTGCCGCCGGTTCGCGGGCCTGCGTGCGCTGCACATGCTGTGCGGTCAGGTCGTGGATCTGGTGCAGGCAGCAACTGGGCCGGTCGGTGCTGTGCAGCAGAGACACGCTGACCCGCGCCGAGAACACAAAGCCGTCACAGGCACGGTATCGCCTTTCATACTGCAGGAAGGGCACGGCGTCCTGCAGCAGTTCGCGTTCCATCAGTCCCACCAGTGCCGCGTCTTCGTCAACACCGATGTCGCGTTGGTTCAAGGTCGCCAGATGGGCTGGCGTGCAGCGCAGCAAGCGGCACAGGCTGCTGTTGGTCTGCAGGAACTGCCCGTCGGTGGCAATCACCGCCATGCCCACCGCCGCGTCGTCAAAGGCGGCTTGAAAACGTTCATCGCTCAGGCGCGCAGCCGCCTCGGCGGGTGCTGCTGCCGGGGCGCCGTGGATGGTGATGACCACGCCCCGTACCGAGCCGCCATCGGCGCTGAGCGCCACCGATTCGTCCACTCTCAATTTTCGGCCGTCAGCCGCCATCACGCTTCTGCCGAAAGTGGCCACCGATTCGCCGGCCAGGCAGGCCTGGTCTGCGCCGGAGATGGCTGAAAGCCCTTGCACCGTGTCGTCGTCGAACATCATCACTTCATCGACGTGCCGCCCCAGGGCTGCATGCATCGGCAGGCCCAGTGCGCGTTCGGCAGCCGGGTTCATGAAACGCACCCGCTGTTCGCAGTCCAGCGCCACCACGCCGTCGGTCACGCAACGCAGCGTGAAGGCGAACCACAGCGCAGACTCCTTGAGCAGCCTTTCCATGCGGTACCTGTGCAGCGCCACTTCGATGGCCGCGCGCAACTCGAAGATCTGGAAGGGCTTGGTCACATAACCATAGGGCCCGGTGGCAGCGGCCCGCCTGACCGTCGCCAGGTCGTTGAAGGCGGTGAGAAAGATGACCGGCGTCGGGTGATGGGCGCCCAGCGCTGCGGCGGTTTGCACGCCGTCCATCGGCCCCTTGATCACCACGTCCATCAGCACCAGGTCGGGGGCCAGCTGCTGGGTCATCTGCAGCGCGTCCGCGGCCGAATCGGCAATGCCGCAGACGTCATAGCCGCGGTCTTCCAGCTGTTGCCGCATGTCCATGGCCACGATGGCTTCGTCTTCAACGATCAGAAGCCGGGCTCTGGGGGCCGGAATGGCGGCAGGGCCGGGTGTGTCAAAAAATGCCGTCTGGCCCATACCCGGTTCTCCTTTGGCGGGCGGTCTGGATGCCGATGGCGCTGCCCTGCGTATCAGTATCGGCCTTGAAAACCTGTTCTTAAGTCAGACAACGCCGACAGGCGCGGTTCACTCACGGTCCCTGGCCCTGAAGGTGGCGCCGGCACCGGTTGGGGCAGCAAACAGCGGCCGTGGAGTGCCGCTTCTTCCGGTGCAGGGCCCCGCAGGGCACTGCTACCGTAGCGTGTGCCTCCCTGATCAGCCTGTCGCACCGGCACCAACCGGCTCAGCGGGCGCGACGGGCTGCCGACTTTCCGGCCCTCAAAGGACCCATGTTGCACGCACCAGACACCATCGCACAGGCTGCCGGGCCCGAACCCCGGCAGCCGCGGCTGTTGATCGTCGAGGACGAGGCGGTGGTGGCCATGGACATGTCGAGCCAGCTCAGCGGCCTGGGCTACGACATCTGCGGCACCGCCGACAACGCCAGCGACGCGCTGCGGCTGGCCCGGCTGCACCGGCCTGACCTGGTGCTGATGGACGTGGTGATCAAGGGCGACCTGGACGGCGTGCAGACGGCCGAACGGCTGGCGCTGTCAGCCCCCACGCCGGTGGTTTTCCTCACCGCCTTCAGCGACGCCGGAACCGTCAGCCGCGCCGCCAAGACGGCCGCCTACGGCTATGTCACCAAGCCCTTCCAGATCCGTGAACTGCGGGCCGCCATCGACGTGGCGCTGCACACCAGCGCACTGGAGCGGCAGTTGCGGGACTCTGAACGTTGGTTTGCGGCCACGCTGCGCTGTGTGGCCGATGCCGTGGTGGCCACCGATTGCCAGCGGCAGGTGCGTTACCTGAACCCGGCCGCCGAAACGGCCCTCGGTTGGCGGGTGGACGACGCCATCGGCCGGCCGGTGGCCGAGGTGATGCGCTTTGAAGACGACACGGCGGGCGCGGTGTGCGGGCTGGGCGGCAGTGCCCAGACCAGCGTGTCGTTCGGGCGCACGCTGCTGGCGGCCGACGGCCGGCGGCTGCCGGTCGACGAGTCAGTGGCCGCCATCAACGCGCCCGACGGCCAGGCCATGGGCTGGGTGCACGCGCTGCGCGACGTTGGTGCCCGCAGGGCTTCTGAAGCGGCCTTGCGCGCCAGCGAGGAAAAGTTTCGCGCCGTGTTCGACTTCGCGCCGGTGGGCATGGCCTTGATATCGCACGACGGCCGCTTCCTGCAAGGCAACGCCGCGTTGCAGGCGCTGCTGCGCTGCTCGCCCAGCAGCCTGACGCGGCTGCGCCACGCCGACGTGACGCTGGACGAAGACGCGCCCGACGAAACTGCGCGCCTGGCCGACCTGCTGGCCGGCAGGGTGCCCCACGTGCAGTTTGAAAGGCGCTACCGCAACACGGCCGGGGGCGTGTTATGGGCCCTGACCAGCGTCTCGCTGCTGCGCAGCGACACCGACGCGCCCTGCCTGCTGTACCAGATACAGGACTTGAGCGCGCAGAAGCAGGCCCAGCAGCAGCTTCAGCACCGGGCCTATCACGACGACCTGACGGGCTTGCCCAATCGCGCCTTGCTGAGGGAACTGACGGCCGGCTGGATTCAGTCTGCGCAGCGCCATGGCACCCGCTTTGCGCTGGTGCTCAGCGACCTGGACCGCTTCAAGGCCGCCAACGACCGCTTTGGCCACGCCGCCGGCGACGACGTGCTGCGCGCCACGGCCCAGCGGCTGCGCCACGCGCTGCGCAAGAGCGACGTGGTGGGCCGGCTGGGCGGTGACGAATTTGCCGCGCTGCTGGCCGACGTGACCTTGCCTGAAGGTGTTTCCACCGCGGTGCGCAAGATGGCCCTGAAGGTGTCCGCACCGGTGCAGCACCTGCAGCACGCCATCGACGTGGGGCTGAGCGCCGGCGTGGCCATCTACCCGCAGGACGCGACCGAGGTGGACGCGCTGTTTCGCTGCGCTGATACCGCGCTGTACCGCGCCAAGTCGCTGGGCCGCGGGCGCACCTGCTTCTTCAGCGAAGCTGACGAGCAGCAACTGTGCGCAACCGACATCGAGCCGGCGCAGCGCTGAACCGGCACCGCCAGCCGGGCCTGGCCGACACGCTGCGCGGGCCTGACGGCCTGTCGGGGTAAAACGCAGGGGGGCGCAAGCTGCAGCACAGGCCGCGGCTGCGCCCGAACCACCCCATCCTTTTCCCCACCGGCGCACCCACGGAGACCGCATGAAACTCTTCTTTTCACCCACCTCGCCCTACGTTCGCAAGTGCATGGCCACCGCGCACGAGGTGGGCCTGGTGGGCCGCATTCAGCTGCTGGACTGCAAGGCACACCCCATCCAGCGCGACGCCACCATCGTGGCTTCCAACCCGCTGGGCAAGGTGCCCACGCTGGTTACCGACGACGGCCTGGCGCTGTACGACAGCCGCGTGATCTGCGAGTACCTGAACCATTTGGGCGGCGGCGCGCTGTTCCCCAACGACAGCAGCCGCTGGAGCGTGCTGGCGCTGCAGTCGCTGGCCGACGGCATCCTCGACGCCTGCCTGCTGGCGCGTTATGAAGAAGTGGCTCGCCCCGAGGCGCTGCGCTCTGCCGACTGGTCGCGTGGCCAGCTGGACAAGGTGGCCACGTCGATGGCGGCGCTGGAGGCCGGCACGCCGAAGCTGGACCAGGCCGTGCACATCGGCCACCTGGCGCTGGGCTGTGCCCTGAGTTACCTGGACCTGCGTTTTGCCGACATGGCCTGGCGCAGCCGCTACCCCCAGGTGGCCGCCTGGTGGCAGGTGTTCGGCGCCCGGCCTTCGATGACCACGCAGTGGGCGCTGGCCTGAGCGGCGAGGCCTGATTCGGCGCGCCGGCGCGCAGCCGGGCTGGTGCTGCGGGGTCGACAAAGCGCCGACGATGTGGCCGGGTCGCCGCCGAGACCTGGCTGATGCAACGCGGGCGGTCGGCTCTTCAGGCCCCTGCGTCCGGCAGCCCTTGTGTTGGCAATGGCGTCCCCGGCGCTGCGGCATCGCCTTGCCGCTGCAGCACCAGCAACAGGTTATTGGCCGGCATGGCCACCGTTTCGCGCAGGTGCAGGCCCTGCGCTTGCGCCAGCGCGGCCACGGCCGCCAGCGCGCGCAAGCCCCACGCGGGGTTGCGGGCGCGCAGATCGGCGTCAAAGGCCAAGTTGCTGGCGGCGGTGGCCACGCCGTCCTGGATGAAAGGGCCGTACACCAGCAGCAGGCCGCCGGGCTGCAGGCTGTGGTGGGCGCCCTGCATCAGCGCTGCGCAGGTGGCCCAGGGCGAGATGTGCAGCATGTTGGCGCAGTAAAGCGCGCCGTAGCCGCCCGCCGCCACCGCCCAGGGCAGCGCCAGCACATCCAAAGCCAGCGGCGGTGCGACGTTGGGCAGGCCGGCGCACCAGGCCGCCACCGAGGCCCGCGACTCGGCCACCGGGTCGCTGGGCTGCCAGTTCCAGCCGAGTGTCGAACTTGCAAAGTGTGCGGCATGCTGGCCGGTGCCGCTGGCGATTTCCAGCACCGCGCAACGCAGCGGCAGCAGGCGCTGCAGTTGTTGCAGCAGCGGGGCCTGGTTGCGTTCGGCCGCGGGGCTGTGCTGGCGTGCGTCGGTGGTCATGGTTCTGCTCCTGTTGCCGGGTGGCCCGGGGCGGCGCCATCGGCCGCGCCGGCGGTTTTTCGAAGCCGGGTGATCGGCAGCTGTGTCGGGCCCAGCACACCCTGGCGATAGGCCACGAAGCCCAGTGACCGGTACAGGTTCAGCGCCGCCACGTTGCCGCTGGCAGCAGACACCGCAAACACCACGCCCGGGCCGCGTTGCAGCGCGTCCAGCACCAGGCCGCGTGCGATGCCCTGGCGCTGCGCGCTGGGGTCGACCACCAGGGTGCTGATGCACAACTGGCCCGGTTCTTCGTCGGGGCTGACCACCAGCACGCCCAGAATGCGGTCGCCCTGCACGGCACCCAGGTGAAAGTGCTCACTGCGCTGCAGTTGCTGCAGCGTCGGCAGGCTGTGGGCCTGGCTGGGCCTTTGCAGCCAGCGGGCTTCTTGTTCGTGCGCGGCCTGCAGCACGGCCAGAATGCCGGCCGCCACGTCGTCGCGCTGGTGGGCCAGCGGGCCCAGCGTCCAGGCCTGCATGGCAGGCTGCCGCTTTCAGCGCGCCCGCGGCACGCGCCGCACCGCGCCCGCAGGCGTGCCCGGTGGCCGC
>JAYSXE010000235.1:0-15495 GCA_043717565.1 Burkholderiales bacterium
TCTTCGGTGTAAGCCTCGGCCGCACTGAGGTTGCTGGCCGTGGGCGCGTCGTTCACGGGGGTACCAGTGAAGGACTTGCTGCCAGTGACACTGAGCGAACCGTCGCCGACGCTGGTAGCGACCGTGAAGGCGCTGCTGAAGTTCGCAGCCGGCGTGAAAGTCAGCGCGGCCAGCAGGACGTTCACATTGGCAATGGCACCGCTGGCGGTCCACACCCCGGTGCCGGCGTTGTAGGTGGACGTGACCGCGCTTGAGGTGCCGGTGTTCAGTGCACCGGCTGCAGCGTTGGACAGGGTCAGCGTCGCGGTGACGCTGGCGCTGTCGACGTCGCTCACGACGATGTCGATGAGATTCAGCGCCGTGTCTTCGGTGTAAGCCTCGGCCGCACTCAGATTGCTGGCCGTGGGCGCGTCGTTGACGGCGGTGCCGGTAAAGGACTTGTTGCCGGTGACGGCAGCGGCCACACCGTCGCTGACGCTGGTGGCCACCGTGAAGTTGCTGTTGAAGTTCGCAGCCGGCGTGAAAGTCAGCGCGGCCAGCAGCACGTTCACATTGGCAAGGGCACCGCTGGCACTCCACACCCCGGTGCCGGCGTTGTAGGTGGACGTCACGGCGCCCGAAGTGCCGGTGTTCAGTGCGCCGGCTGCAGCATTGGACAAGGTCAGCGTCGCCGTGACGCTGGCGCTGTCGGCATCGCTCACAACGATGTCGATCAGATTCAGCGTCGTGTCTTCGGTGTAAACCTCGGCCGCACTCAGGTTGCTGGCCGTGGGCGCGTCATTCACGGCGGTGCCGGTGAACGCCTTGCTGCCGGTGACGGCAGCGGCCAGGCCGTCGCTGATGCTGGTGGCCACCGTGAAGTTGCTGTTGAAGTTGGCAGCGGGTGTGAAGGTCAGTGCGGCCAGCAGCACGTTGACGTTTGCGATGGCGCCACTGGCACTCCACACACCCGTACCGGCGTTGTAGGTGGACGTGACCGCGCCGGAAGTGCCGGTGTTCAGTGCACCGGCTGCAGCATTGGACAAGGTCAGCGTGGCCGTGACGCTGGCGCTGTCGACGTCGCTCACGACGATGTCGATCAGATTCAGCGCCGTGTCTTCGGTGTAAGCCTCGGCCGCACTGAGGTTGCTGGCCGTGGGCGCGTCGTTGACGGCAGTGCCGGTGAAGGACTTGCTGCCGGTGACGGCAGCCGCCACACCGTCGCTGACGCTGGTGGCCACTGTGAAGGCGTTGTTGAAGTTGGCAGCCGGTGTGAAAGTCAGCGCCGCCAGCAGCACGTTCACATTGGCAAGGGCACCGCTGGCGGTCCACACCCCCGTACCGACGTTGTAGTTGGACGTCACGGCGCCGGAAGTGCCGGTGTTCAGTGCTCCGGCTGCAGCATTGGACAAGGTCAGCGTCGCGGTGACGCTGGCGCTGTCGACATCGCTCACGACGATGTCGACGAGGTTCAGCGCCGTGTCTTCGGTGTAGGCCTCGGCTGCACTCAGATTGCTGGCCGTCGGCGCGTCGTTGACGGCGGTGCCGGTAAAGGACTTGCTGCCAGCGACACCGAGCGAACCGTCGCTGACGCTGGTGGCCACCGTGAAGGCGCTGTTGAAGTTCGCAGCCGGCGTGAAAGTCAGCGCCGCCAGCAAGGCGTTCACATTGGCAATAACGCCGCTGGCGCTCCACACACCGGTGCCGGCGTTGTAAGTCGAGGTCACCGCACCGGACGTGCCGGTATTCAGGCTGCCGGCTGCCACGTTCGACAAGGTCAGTGTCGCGGTCACGCTGGCGCTGTCCACGTCGCTGACCATGATGTCGGTCAGGTTCAGCGCCGTGTCTTCGGTGTAGGTCTCGGCCGCGCTCAGGTTGGTGGCGGTGGGCGCATCGTTGACCGCGTTGACCACCAGTGAGGCCGAATCGGTTGCGGTAGAGAAAGGGGTGGAGCCGCCGGTCGTCGAGGCATCGGCGAGCGCCCCGTTGCTGCCTGAGGACTGGTCCCAGGCGCGGAAGGTCACCGCCGTCGCCAGCGTGCCGTTGTAGTTCAGGTTCGGCTGGAAGTAGAGCCGCGTGCTGGCGTCGGCGGCAAGCAGTCGGGCGTTGCTATTCGCCACCGCACCCAGCGCGTTCCAGTTCGTGCCGCTGTTGATCGAGTACCACCACGTCCCATTGCTCGTATCCGCCGCGGTGATCGCAACGCCCAGCAAGGCGCCGGTGTCGGGGTCATTGACATTGTCTACCTGGCCGGCGGGTGACGCGAAATCGACCAGCGCAGAGACCGGGGTGCCCACGGCGCCCACTGGTGCGCCGGCATCCTCGAGTTGAGTCGCCAACGTCGGCGACTTGCTCATGTCCAGCGTAGGTGCGGTATTGGGCGGCAAGCTGTAGGTGAGGATCAGCCGCGGCGGGATCGCGCCCTCGCTGCTGTCGTAGGTGATGGTGGTGGTGCCAGTATCCGGGCTGCCGATGAAAATGCCGTTATTGATTTTGGCGCCTGTGAACCAGTCTTGGACCAAGATCGTGATGTTCCAGGTGTGCTGGCCGATCGCGCCAGTGCTCAGCGTCGCAATAACCGGTGCATTGAAGGTCCCGCCCGCCGTGGCCCAGTTAGCGCCGGGCACGCGTTCCGTCCAGTTTGCCGAATCCGCCGTTCCATTGCCCGCGCCTTCCACCCACGCTTGCAGCACCTCGTAGATGTTGATGTTCATCGCGCCGCCGTTCGCCGTGGCCTCCATCGCCAACGTAGCACCGGTGATGGTCGCGCCTACGGGAATGGCGCTGAGGTCAAACTGGAGCAAGGCTCGCTGGTTGCCGATCCCGCCCCCCGCCCGGTCAACGACGACGCTGGTCGAGTTACCGTAGTTGAGGGTGGTCGCGCCCGAGTTGAGGTAGGTGTCCTGCGCTGCACTCAGCTGCGCGGAGCTGTTGGCCGCGAGGTTCAGGGCAAATTCGGATGTGCTGCCAAATGTCCCGCCGCCAAGATCGAGCGTCGCGGTCGCACTGACCGCATGCCCTGTGGTGACTGCGACGCCCGTCAGCGTCGTCGAAAAGGCCGCGAGGCCCGCGCCATCGGTTGTCACCGTGGCCGCGCCCAGGTAGGTCTGCCCTTCCCCGTAGCCGGTCGTGTCGCCCGTAGGACTGCTGAAGAACTCGATACGGAACGAGGTGCCCGCGATGCTATTTAGCGTACCAGTGATCGTCGTATTGCCGCCGATCGAGACGGCGCTCGAGAGCACCGGGAAGTTCTGCAGGTTGTTGGCGCCCGTATCGACGTCGTTGGTGTCATTGCCCGTGACGCCATTGGTGCCCAGGTCGATGCCCAGGCCGGTGTTGCCGTAGATGCTGTTGCCCAGCATCGCCACCGAAGTGCTGGCCGGTACAAAGATGCCGTCGCCGGCGTTGAAGGCTATCGTGTTGCCCTGGCCGGCTGTGGCGCCACCAATGCTGGTGTTGTTGGCCGTGCCGCCGTTGCCAATCAGGATGCCGTGGCCACTGTTGCCCAATGCGCTGCTGCCGTTGGCCGCCGTGCCGATCAGGTTGGTGCGGATGAGGGTGCCGGTGCTGGCGCCCGCATCACCCAGGTCGATGCCGTCGCCGGTGTTGCCGCTGATCAGGTTGTCCAGCACCTGGTTGTTCAAAGCGGCGTTGTCTATGTCGACACCGTCGTCGTTGTTGCCGAAATCGATGCTGCCGGTGGCATCAGTGCCCAAGTAGTTGTTGCGGACGATATTGCTGTTCGAGCCGCCCGCCAGGCCACCGATTTGTATGCCGTCTGAGTTGGCAGCTATGACGTTGCGGTGCGCCGTGGTGGCACCGCCGATGGTGTTGTTGTTGGCGCCGTCCAGAATGATCACGCCGTCGTTGGCGTTGCCCAGCGCGGCGCTGCCGGCGGCCGTCAAACCAATGTAGTTGCCGGCCACGATGTTGCCCGTGGCGGTGGCTTGCTCCAGTGCCACGCCATAGGCGCCGTTGCCAGAGATGATGTTGCGGTCGGCCGCTGTGGTGCCGCCGATGGTGTTGTTGGCACCCACCACCCAAATGCCGGTGCCGTCGTTCTGGGTGCCGGCGCCAGAGTCGGTGCCCGACGTGGTCAAGCGGCCGATGTAATTGCCGGCGATGAGGTTGTTGTTCGAGCCGCTGAAGATGTTGATGGCATCGCCACCCCAGTCGCGAATCACCAGCCCGCGGATGGTGCTGCCGCTGGAGCCTGCGGCCAGTGTCAGCGCATCGGTCCCCGCCCCCGCGCTGGTGCCGGCCAGCACCACAGCGGGCCGGCTGCTGTTGACGGCAAAGCTGTCGTCGGTGGTGGCGTCAAGCGTCACGGTGCCGGTGATCAGCGGCAGCGCAGAGGTGGGCGAGATCGTGTGCACGCCTGTGCCGGCGATGTTGAAGCTGATGCGGTCTGCGCTCGCTCCATTGGCGGTGTTGTTGGCCGCGGTGATCGCCTCGCGCAGCGAGATCACGCCGTCGGCGCCGCGGTTGGCGGCCAACGATGTCAAAGAAGTGGTGTCGCCGTCAGCGGTGTCGCTGGTGGTGTCGACCGTGATCAGGCCGTAGTCGATGTCGTTGTCGCTGGTGGCGCCTTGCACGTCGGCAGGGTTCAAGCCGCTGTAGTTCAGGTCGCTGCTGCTGGCCGCAGCCAGCACGATGGTGTAGGGCTGAAAGCCGTCGGCCAGCACATCATTCACACCGGTGACGGTGACGTTTTGCGGTGTGGCCCAGTTGGCGCTGGTGAAGGTGAGCAGCGCCGTCGATGTCGTAGCCTCGCTGGTGTCACTGCTGCTCACGCCAACGGTCACGTTGGCGGTGGGCGCGGCGTCCAGCACCACGGTGAACGACGCGGTACCGCCCGCCTCGGTGGTGACCAGGCCGCTGCTGGCCGACACCGTGATGCTCGGCGCGCTGGCCGCGTAGCGCTGCATGAAAACGCCCGCCGTGTCGACTTGCCCGGTCTGCGTGCCGTTGCCGCTCCAGTCGATGACGGCGTTGTTGCCGCGGTACGCCACGGACGGATTTTGCTGGGTGCCGCTGGTGCTGGTCGCGACCCGCAATTCGCCGCCCTGGGCGTAGCCGTTGGCGGCGTACTGCTGGGCGTAGGCGCCGACGCCGCTGCCGTCCTGCAAGTTGCTCACCCAGGTGACGACGAACGCACCGCTGCTGTTCATGGCCACGGCCGGAATGGTCTGATTGTCGGCCGTCGCGCTGTTGACTCGAAACTGACCGCCCTGCGCAGCGCCGGCAGCGTTGTAACGCTGGCCATAGATGCCGCTGCCGCTGCCATCGGCCCCGTTGGTGTCCTGCCACACGACGACAAAATTGCCAGCAGCGTCCATACCGGCTGCGGGGTTCCACTGATCGCCCGACGTGGTTGTGTTGGCCCGTGTTTCGACGCCCTGCGCCACGCCGGATGCGTCGTAGCGCTGAAAGTAGATGTCGTCGTTGCCGGTCTGCCCACCCTCCCAACAGATCACGAAATTGCCATTCGCATCCATGGCTGCGCTGGCGTAGTACTGGTTGCTCGACGTGGTGGTGTTGACGAGGAATTCGCCGCCCTGCGCCACGCCACTGGCGGTGTAGCGTTGCGCGTAAATGCCGTCGCCGCTGCCATCGGTCAGATTGCTGGTCCAGGCGATGACGAAATCGCCGGTGGTCGAGGCCATGGCCACCGTCGGCTGGCTTTGGTCGTTGGTGGTGGTGCTGTTGACACGGAACTCGACGCCTTGCGCCGTACCGCTGGCGTTGAAGCGTTGCGCATACACGCCGGCGCCGCTGCCGTCCTGGCTGGCGCTCGTCCACACCACGACGAAGTTGCCGGCGCCATCCATGGCCACCTGCGCGTCATCTTGCAGATTGGCTGTGGTGGTGTTGGCGCGCACGTTGCCCCCTTGTGCCACGCCGGCCGCGCTGTAGCGCTGGAACAAGACATCGCCCGAGTTGACGTTGGAGTCGGCCCACACGACGACGTAGTTGCCGCTGCTGTCCATGGCCACAGCACCACCGCCATCTAGCGACGTGATCTGTGTGTTGGCCGTGTTGGTGGTGGTGACCAGCGTCTCGCCACCTTGCGGTGTCAGCGCCAAGAGGTTCTGCCAACTTTGCTGCACCGCCTCGCTCGGCGCCTCGGCTGCCTCGATGGTGCCGCTGTGGGCTTCGAGGATCCAGTTGCCACCCAGGCTTGCAGCGCCAGTGGCATCGGTGCTGGCCGCCACGTCGGCGCCCGTCAGCTCGGCCAGTTGGCCGATGAAGGTCTGACCCTGTGCGCCGGCGGCCACGTCACAGCCCCACAGCAGCAGGTCGGCTTGGGCCGTGAACGCACCCTGCCAGCTTCGAATGGCCGTGGCTTGTTGCTGCAAGAGCGCAGCGTCGACGCGCGTGCTGCCCAACTTCAATACGCCGGCGCTGCCGTGCGAAACGATGTGCACAGCGCTCAGGGCGGTCTCGCGCGCCAGCACGTCGCCCATCAGCTGCAGGCCGTTGCTGTTGGCTGCGATGTGCACCACCTCGACCACGCTGCCGGCGCTGCGCGTGCTGAGCAGCGCGTCCACCAGGCGTTCGGCGTCGGGCACGGCGGCGTCGACGAAGATGATTTCGTGGCGCTGCAGCGTCGGCGCCCGTGGGGGGCCGGCGACGGCTGCTGCCGAGTCTGATTGCCATGCGCCGGCCGTGACCTGAGCCGGCGATGGCATTGCGGCGGCGCTGTCGTGCGCGACGCCCGCTACCAGCGCCTGTGTGGGCTCGAGCGGTTGGGCGCCGGCCCACAGCGCAACTTGCAGGTCGGCGGCGTACAGGATGCGGGGCTCGCATTCCTCTACCGTGGCCACGCGCTCATGGGCAGCGGGTGTGGCGCGGTCGCTGACGCTGCGGGCTGCCCAGCGCTTCAGGCGCTGCAGCAGCCCGGGGGGCCGATTGTCGGGTGCAGGGGCGGGCACGAGAGCCACGGCAACGTGTCAGCGGTTCAGCACGGGGGAGGGTGGTGCTGTGCGGGTGGTGTGAGCGGCGTTCGCGCCCAGGTTGCCGCCTGTCGCCGCGGCCGCGCCAGGTGGCGTCGCTGTCGCTGCAAGACGGGCACCGGCCGCCGGCACTGCCGGGGCAGCAGGGGTAGCGGCCATGCTCAGCGCCGACAGGTCCACCTTGCAGCGCAGCCCGGCGGGCAGCGCGTTGCCGGGGTTGGGCAGCTCCAGGCGCACGCGGAAGGTGTTGCTGGCGGCGTCGATCACGCGGTCCACCGTGCGCACCACCGCGCTGTGCGTCTTGCGGTTCAGAATTTCCGGCACCACCAGCCCCACCATGCCGGGGCTGATCTTGCCAAACGAAGCCGCGGGCACCAGCACGTCCACGCGCAGCGGGTCGATGGCGGCCAGGCGCAACATGGGTTTCTGGTCGACGTATTCGCCGGGCGACATCAGCCTTTCCAGCACCACACCGCTGATGGGGGCGCGCACCGTGCGCTGGTCCAGCTGGGCGGCGGCCAGTTCCGCTTCGCGCGTGGCCAGCGTGCGGCGTTCGCTGGCCTGGTCGCTGCGGCCTTCGGCCACGCCGGCTTCGGCGCGCAGCTTGTCCAGGTAAGTCTTGCTCACGTACTGCTGCTGGTGCAGCTCTTCGCCGCGCTGCAGTTCGCGCCGCGCCAGTTCGCGCGAACTGCTGGCTACTGTGGCGTCGCCCTTCTGGCCGGCGCGTTCACGCGCCACGGCCAGTGCCGCGCGTTCGACGTTGGCACCCAGCTGCACCAGCGGTTGGCCGCGTTGCACGGTGTCGCCGCGCTCGACCAGCACGCTGTCGATCACGCCGGGCGCCGGTGTGCCCACCTGCACCACCTGGTGCGGCTGGATCATGCAGTCCAATGCCGCCAGCGGGCTGGCGCCCTGGCTGTGCGTGGCGGCTGCAACGGGCAGCAGCGCGAGACCGACGATGATGGATCGGGTGATCAGGGACATGTAAGCCAACGTATCGTCATTCGACGCCGCCGCTGAAGCCGTACAGCTCAGCCGCTTGCTGGTCGCTGTGACGCAGTTCTCGCCGGTGCTCGCGGTCGCGCCATTCGGCCAGCGCCTGGGTGATGGCAAACAGCGGGCCGGCCAGCAGCGGGCTGACCAGGCCGGTGTCGGGCGCTGGGCTGGCAGCCGTGCCCCTGTCATCGTTTCGGGTGTTGCGGGTGTTTCTTGAGCACGGCGCCCGGGGCGCGCCCAGCACGCGTGCCAATGTGTGCAGCAGCCGCAACACGGCTGCCGGCCAGTGGCGCTGCAGCAGGCTGTCGTCCAGCGCCACGATGGCTTCGGCCGAGCCGGGGTCGCCATGGCGCGCGGCGCGGCCCATCAGCTGGCGGTCGATGCGGCGCGCGCGGTTGCGCATGGTGGCCAGCACGTGCAGACCGCCGGCGGCGGTGGCGGCAGCGTCCAGCCGGATGTCGGTGCCGCGACCGGCCATGTTGGTGGCCACCGTGACGCAACCGGCCTGGCCGGCGCGCGCGATCTTGTCGGCCTCGGCGCCGTCTTGCGTGGCGTTCAGCACCTGGTGCGGCACGCCTGCGGCCAGCAGCAGCGCCGACAGCTGCGCCGAGTCGGCCACGCTGTCGGTGCCCACCAGCACCGGGCGGCCGGCCGCCGACAGGGCCTGCACGGTGTGCAGCACGGCCTGCCACTTGGCCGCCGCGCTGGTGTAGCAGCGTTGGCCCAGCCAGCGCTGGCGGTTGGGCTGCGCCAGTGGCACCGGCCGCACGGGTGTGCCGTACAGCAGCCGCAGTTCGTGGCGCGCTTCGAGCAGCGTGCCGCTCATGCCCGCCAGGTGCAGGTAACGCGGAAAGAAGCGCTGGTAGGTGATCTGCGCCGCGGTGCGGGTGGGCGGGCTGGGCTCCAGCCCTTCCTTGATCTGCACCATCGGGTGCAAGGCACCCTGCCACTGGCGACCGCTGGCGACGCGGCCGGTGAGCTCGTCGATGAGCAGCAGCTCGTCGTTGGCCACCGCGTACTCGCGGTCGCGCCGGTACAGCAGCCGGGCGGCCAGCGCGGCTTCCACCAGCTCGCAGGCGCGGCGGGCGGGGTGCAGTTCACCCGCTGCGCCGGCCACCGCGGCGTTGATGCGCTCACGGCCCGCAGGCGTCAGCGTGGCGCGGTGTTCGCTGGCGTGCAGCAGGTAGTCGCGCTGGCGCTGCAGCCCGCTGGCCAATTCGTAGGCGCGACGGTAGGCGGCGGTGTCGAGCTCGCCGGCCGGTGCGGCCAGGATCAGCGGCACCACGGCTTCGTCGAGCAGGATGCTGTCGGCCTCGTCCACCAGGCACAGGCACAGGCCGGGCAGCATGGCTTGTGGTGTGTTGTCGGTGGCCTCGGCTGCACCGGCTGTGCCCGCGGGCGGCTGCACAGAAGCCGATGCGGCTGCTGCTGCGATGACTTCGCTGGCCATCGACTGCGCGCGCAGCACACGGGCGTCGCGCTCGCCGCCCAGCGCCAGATGGTCGCGCAGGTAGTCGAAGGCGAGCTGGCTGGCCGTGGTGTAGACGACGTCGGCGCGCCAGGCGGCGCTGCGCGCGGGGCCGGCCAGCGCCGCGACGACGGCGGCGCTGCGCAAGCCCAGGGCGGCAAAAAAGGGCGCCAGCGTCTGCTGGTCGCGCTGCACCAGGTATTCGTTGGCGGTGAGCACATGCACCGGTGTGCCGGCCAGCGCCGCCACCGCGGCGGCCAGTGCGGCGGCCACGGTCTTGCCCTCGCCGGTGGCCATCTCCACCAGGTGGCCCTTCAGCATCAGCCAGGCCGCCAGCACCTGGGTGTCGTAGGGCACCAAGCCCTGCGTGCGTTGCATCACCTGTGCTGCCAGCGCCAGCGCCTGGCCGGTGCTGGTGGCGGTGAGACCTTCGCGGCGCAGGCGGCTGCGCACCTGCGCCGCAGCGGGTGACAGGCCGGCCAAGGTGGCCAGGCCGGTGAAAGCGGTGCGGTAGGCGGCCAGCAGATCGGCGGGCAGGCGCGGCGGCTGGCTGCCGCCGAGGCGACTGGCCAGCGTGCGCGCCAGCGCCAGCCAGCTGGTCTGTTCGGCTTCGGCGTTGCGCTGCGGGTAGTCGCCAAAGGCCAGGCCCGGCGAAGGCAGCCTGTTCGCCGGCTGCGGCAACAGGCGCGCGAAGCTGCTGTTCATCGCTCGAAATGGCGCAGGAACGACTGGCGCACGAAGCGCAGCCCCAGTTCGGCAGCGCTGGCGTGGCCGTGCGAGAAGGTGACGAGCACGCGGGCGCCGATCGGTGCCAGGCTGGCCTCGGCCAGCTTCAGGTCGAGCTGGAAGAGGGGCTCGCGTGCGGTGCGGTCGCTGCGGTCGGCCGCGTCGAGTGCGATCGAGCCGCCGGCGGTTTCGCCCAGCGCGCGTGTGGGCAGCGCGGTGCTGGCGCGTGGTGTTTGCGCCGTCAGCAGCGCCAGCTGCGCGTCGCCACGATGCGGCAGCTGCACCTGGATGGTGCCGGGGTGTTCACGCACCAGCGCGATGTCCTGGTTGTGCACCAGTGCGCGCACCAGCGGCTGGCCAGAGGGCAGCACCTGGGCCACCACTTCGCCCTGGGCGAGCATCTGGCCCAGGCGCACGCGCGTGGGGTCGATGGCCACCCGGCCATCCATGCCGGCGCGCAGGGTCAGGCCTTCGACGCGCCGCGCCAGGCGGTCGCGCGTGGTCTGCAGTCGCGTCAGCGCTTCGTCGGCATCGGCCGTGCGGCGGGCGTTGGCTTCGAACTGCAGCGCCCGTTCAACGCGCTTGCGCGCCAGTTCGGCGTCGGTGTTTGCAAGTTCCAGTTCCAGCGTCTCGTTGACCAGTTGCAGCAGCGGCGCACCAGCCTTCACCTGCTGTCCATCACTGACCAAGAACTCGGCCACGAAGCCTTCGCTGCTGGTGCGGGCCATGGCGTCGTCGGGCAGCCAGACCAGGCCCGGGGCATGGGTGCGGTGCGGCAGCGGTACCAGCAGCACGGCGGCCAGCAGCGCCGCTGCCAAGGCCGCGGCGCTGGCCGTGGCACGGTGGCGCCGGCCGCGCAGTTCGGGCGAGCTGCGCAACCAGCGCCAGGCTGCCCAGGCGGGCAGGGCCGCCATCTGCCAGGCCATCAGCGCCAGCAGCGCCAGCCCGGCGCTGGGGTGCCAGCGCGCTGCCAGCAGCACCAGCGTGGCACTGATCAGAAGCCGGTAGCCGGCTGACAACGGCGCGTAACACCACAGCCAGGGCCGTTCGCCGCGCGACAGCGCGCCAAAGCGCAGGTGGTGCAGGCGCAGCACCTGGCGCTTGAAGTGGGTCTGCCACCAGCGGGTGCTGCGCAGCGCCAGGTTGGGCAGCTCGGCAGCGTCGCACAGCACGTGGTAGCCGTCGAATCGCAGCAGCGGGTTGCCGTTGACCACCAACGTGGAAAACGCGCCGATGAAGACGATGGCAAAGGCCGCGTCTTTCAGCAGCCCGGGTTCGGCCAGCAACATCAGCGGCAGTGCCAGGCTGGCCAGCACCGCTTCGACCAGGATGCCCGCGCCGGCCACCAGCATGCGCCGGCGCTTGCTGGTGAAGGCGGTCGACGCCGACGCGTCCATGTAGGGCACCGGCGTCAACATCATCAGCGTGATGCCCATCTCGTGCACCTCGCCGCCATAGTGCTTGACGGCGAAGGCATGGGCAAACTCGTGCAGCGCCTTCATCACCGGGTACAGCAGCCACAACAGCAGCAGCATGCGGCCGCTGCCCAGCTCCTGCCGCGCGTGGCGCGCCAGCTCGTCGGCGTGCAGCGCCAGCAGCACGGCCCCCAGCAGCAGCAACGCGCCGATGGCCCAGGCCGCGTGGCGGCTGAACAGCCCCGCCACGCGGTGGTGGTTCGCCTGCAGAAAACGGTCCGGGTCCCACAGCGGCACGCGAAACGACAGCGGGTTCAAGCGGCTGCGTTGCTGCTTGCCCCGCGTGCGCGAATAGCTGCGCGAGATGGCCGCCACATCGGGCGTCACGTCGCCGGCAAACAGGTTGGCGGCAAAGGCCTGCGCAAAGACACGGATCGCATCGGCCTGCGTGGGTGCGGTGTCGCCTTGTGCCGACACGCGCCAGGCCCAGATGGCGTCGATGCTGGTCTGGCCGTCGCAGGCGCCGATCAGCGCGTAGGCCAGGTCGTTGAAGCGGTGGTGCAGGCCCGACACGGGGTCGGTCAGCATGAACCAGGTCTCGCCGCGCAGCTGGTGGCGCGACACGCGCACGCCGCTGCGCAGCCTGGGTTTCAGATGCGCCAGGCGGTACCAGTCGGGAGACAGCAGCGGTGGCAGCTGGGCCGCGTCGTTCACCCCAGCACCCGCCAGCTGGTGCGCTGCAGCCACTGGCGGCCACGCTGCCACCACACCAGGCCCAGCGTGCTGGGCTCGATGTCGATGTGCACCACGCCGCGCAGCCCCGGGCGCAGTGCCTGCGCCTGCGCCGCGTCGATGGCCTGGCTGTCGACCTCGAACACGTTGCCCTGCTCCAGCGCGGTGGCCACCGGGGCGATGCGGCTCACCGTCATGGCCAGCGGCTGGCCCACCAGCGCGCCGAACATCACGTCGGCACGCTGGCCAACGCGCAGCAAGGTGATGTCTTGTTCGTTCACTTCGGCGACGACGCGAAAGCTCTTGTCGGGCGCCACCGTCATCAGTTCCTGGCCGCGTTTGACCGGGCTGCCCACGGCCTGCGTCAGGTCGCCCGACAGCACCATGCCGTCCATCGGCGCCAGCAGGCGCGAGCGCTCGATCTGCCGTGTCACCAGCCCCAGTTGCGCCTGCGCCTGCTCGAGCTTGGAGCGTGCGATGACGATGGCCGAGGCTTCGTCCTGCGTCAGCGCTTCGCGATACACCTTGTCCAGCTGCGAGGCCTCGGCGGCCCACTTGTCGCGTTCCAGCGCCAGGTCACGGTCTTCCAGCGACATCAGCAGCTGGCCGGCCTTGACGCTGTCGCCGGGGCGCACCAGCACGCTCTGCACGAAGCCGTCCACCGGCGCGGCCACCACGCGCTGGCCGGCGCCTTCCACGCGCGCCGCAGCCACGACGTGCAGCGTGGTGGGCCAGAAGGCGAGCAGCACGGTGAGCAAAGCCGCGGCGGCGGCCACCACGACGGGGGTGCGCAGCTGCAGGCGCCCAGTGCGCCGGCCCGGCGGCGCCACGGCGTCGGCGATGCGGCCACCCACCGGCTGGTTCAGCCGGTGCAGCAGCTCCAGCAGCGGGCCGACGAAGGTGGCGGCGTCTTTGGCCGCGTCCAGCGTGGCCATGTCGATGCCTTCACGGCGCTCCAGTAAAAAAGCGCCAAACATGCGCCCGCGGCTGGCGATGGGCACGGTACAGATGGGCACCCGGCTGTTGGTGCGCGCCAGTTCGGCGTGGGCCAGCGTCAGGCCGGGTACGTTGTTGCGCGGCAGCGGGTGCACGATCAGGCCGCGCTGGTCGAGTGCCTCGTCCATCGCGGCGGCCAGCTGGCGCACCAGGTTCTGGTGCGACTGGATGTCGCCGCCGTGCGACATCGCAGTGACGCGTATGCGGCCGTGGTGGTGAAAGCCCACGCTGACACGCTCGCAGCGCAGCAGCTGGGCCATCTCGGTGACGACGGCCGTTGCGGCGGCGCCGAAGCGGTCGTGTTCGAGGGCACGGGCCTGCAGGCGCAGCACCAGTGCGCTGCGCGACAGCGGGGCTGGGTGCGGCGCTGGCGGGCCTGCGGAGGCAGGGGGTGCGGCCGTGGCTGGCTTGGTGGCGGTGCCTGCCACGACGCCCGACGCGGCGACGCCAGGCGCAAAGCCCACGGCCTCAGGCCCGAACGTGCCACCGCCCCGGCGCAGCGCAGCAGCCGGGGCCGCCGCGGGCTCCGAACTGCTTGCCGTCGTGCGGGTGTCCAAGCTGGGGTGCGACATCTTTTACGGGCGTGCGTCGCGAGCAGAGTCTGCTTTCATGTTCACAATGATGCGCAGCCTCGAGATCGGTCATGCCCGGAAATGGTCGCCTAATTGCGGCCACTTTCTGCCCCGTTTTCCCGGCACCGGCCCTCTGCGCCATCCACGCAACGCACAACCCCTGCAAGGAGACCCCACCCATGAGCACCCACCGCATCGCCGCCATCCCGGGTGACGGCATCGGCACCGAAGTCGTTCCCGAAGGCCTGCGCGTGCTGGACGCCGCGGCCCGGCGCTTTGGTATCTCGCTGCAGGTCGACGCCTTCGACTTCGCCAGCTGCGACTACCTGGCCCGGCACGGCAGCATGATGCCGGCCGACTGGAAAGACCGCATCGGCGGCCACGACGCCATCTTTTTCGGCGCCGTGGGCTGGCCGGCCACCGTGCCCGACCACATCTCGCTGTGGGGCAGCCTGATCAAGTTCAGGCGCGAGTTCGACCAGTACATCAACATGCGCCCGGCGCGCCTGATGCCCGGCATCCGCAGCCCGCTGGTGGACCGCCAGGGCCAGCCGCTGAAGCCCGGCGACATCGACATGCTGATCGTGCGCGAGAACACCGAAGGCGAGTACTCGGCCATTGGCGGGCGCATGTTCGAAGGCACCGAGCGCGAAGTGGTGGTGCAGGAAACGGTGATGTCGCGCCACGGCGTCGACCGCGTGCTGCGCTTTGCTTTCGAGCAGGCGATGCGCCGGCCGCGCCGCAAGCTGACTTCGGCCACCAAAAGCAACGGCATCGCCATCACCATGCCCTACTGGGACGAACGCGTGGCGGCGATGGCGAAGAACTTCCCCGACGTGGCGGTGGACCAGTTCCACATCGACATCCTGACCGCGCACTTCGTGCAGCGCCCGCAGCACTTCGACGTGGTGGTGGCGAGCAACCTGTTTGGCGACATCCTGTCCGACCTGGGCCCGGCCTGTACCGGCACCATCGGCATCGCGCCTTCCGCGAGCTTGAATCCGACCCGCCAATGGCCCAGCCTGTTCGAACCGGTGCACGGCTCGGCGCCCGACATCGCCGGCAAGGGCGTGGCCAACCCCATCGGCCAGATCTGGTCGGCCGCGCTGATGTTGGACTACCTGGGGTACACCCCGGCACACGACGCCATCGTTGGTGCCATCGAAGCACTGCTGGCCGACCCGCAGGCCCCGCGCACGCCCGACCTGGGCGGGCGCGCCAGCACCGCCGACGTGGGCCGCGCGTTGGCTGAGCGGGTGGCTGCTGCGCCGCAGCCCGTCTGACGCCGTTCGCTGAACACCATCCATTGCCGAACCATCCCCAAGGATGGCCCTATGATTTGTGCGCCTGTCTAGCATGCGTGACTTGACAGGAAGGCAGGCTGGCGCGGCGCCGGCTTCATCACAAACCGGTTGTCCCCACAGGAGCATTGCATGTCCGAATATCTCGAGAACGTTCGCAGCTACGCGCCCAATGCCAGCGAGGCCGCGGTGGCCAGCATCGTGAAGTACTGCGGCATTGCGCTGCGCAACAAGGACTCGTCGCTGGTGTCGGCCACCGACGCTTCAGAGCTGGGCACCGTGCGCGACGGTTTTGCAGCCAAGAAGCTGGGCCTTGGCGCTGCAGCGGCTGACGCCGGCATCGCCCAGGTGGTG
>JAYSXE010000236.1:0-15143 GCA_043717565.1 Burkholderiales bacterium
TCAGCTGGCCCGGGTTCAGGCCTGCACCACTGGGCCGCACGATCAGCGCCACGCCCACCAGCCCCAGCAGCACCGCCAGCACCTTCGCACCGGTCAGGCGTTCGCCCAGAAACAGCGCCGCCAGCAGCACGGTCCACAGCGGCATGGTGAATTCGATCGCCACCACCTGGGCCAGCGGGATCATCGACAGCGCCGCCATCCAGGCCGCCTGGCCGGCGTAGTGCACCGTGTTGCGGGCCACGTGCTTGCGCAGCTGCTGCGTCTTCATGGCCACCAGGCCACCGTGGGCGCGTACCAGCGGGTACAGCATGCACAGGCCCAGGGTGGACCGCAGCAGCATCACCTGGAACACCGACAGCTCGCGCGTGGCCTCGCGGCCGGCAATGGCCATCACCAGCATCAACAGCAGCCAGCCGGCCATCCAGGCCGTGGCCTTGTGCAACGGTGACCAGGTGCGCAAGCGGTTCAGCCGAATGCCCGCGCCTGCGCCAGGGCACCCATGCGCGCGGCGATGGCCATGAATTCGGTCACCGTGTCGTCGATGATTTCCTGCGCCGTCTTCACACGGTCGATCAGGCCTGCCGACTGACCGGCCAGCGCCGGTGCGGCTTCCATGTCACCGTCAAAGTACAGGCTCTTGATGCCTTTCAGTGCATCGGGCGGCATCAGGCCTTCGGCCACATAGGCTTCGGTGCGCTTGGACTTCAGCGACCGTATGCACGGCGTGCCCTTCTTGTTCAGCACCCAGGTGCCGGTTTCGCGTGCGTCGACGATGGCCTGCTTGAAGTTGGCATGCACCGGGCTTTCGGCGCTGCAGACGAAACGTGTGCCCATCTGTATGCCTTCGGCGCCCAGCGCAAAGGCGGCGGCCATGCCGCGGCCGTCGCAGATGCCGCCGGCGGCGATCAAGGGCACGCTGACGCGGGCGCGGATGGCCTGCAGCAGCACCAGCGTCGACACCTCTTCCGGGTTCTTGAAGCCGCCGCCTTCGCCGCCTTCCACCACCAGGCCGTCGATGCCGGCGTCCACGCACTTCAGCGCGGTGTCCAGCGTGGGCACGGCGTGGTAGACCACAATGCCGGCGGCTTGCAGCGGGGCCACGAACTTGGCCGGGCTGCCGGCCGATGTGGTGACGAAGCGCACGCCCGACTCTTCACAGACGAAACGCAGCATGGCGTCGTCTTTCAGGAAGCGAATGGGCAGGTTCACGCCAAAGGGCAGGCCGGTTTCGTGCATGGCGCGTATCTCGGCCTGGCAGTTGTCGGTCTCGCCCGAGCTGGTTTCGATGACACCCAGGCCGCCGGCGCGCGACACGGCGCTGGCCAGCTGGCGGCGGGCGATCCAGCCCATCGGGGCTTGAACAATGGGGTAACGGGCGCCGGTGTGGGCCAGGACTCGGTTCATGGGGCAGGGTGCTCGACAGTGGGGTTGGTGTGGGTGCGGGCAGGGTGCTTCAGACGCGCCGGGTGCGCCCCGCCCAGTAGGGCTCTCGCAGCTTGCGCTTGAAGATCTTGCCGGTGTCTTCGCGTGGCAGCTGCTCGTGAAAGGCCACCACGCGTGGCACCTTGTAGCCGGCCAGGCGTTCGCGCAGCCAGTGGCGCACGGCGTCTTCGGTCAGCGCCGCGCCGGGCAACGGCTGCACGACAGCGGCGAGCGATTCGCCGAACTCGTCGTCGGGAATGCCGAACACCGCGCAGTCGGCCACGCCGGGCATGCACACCAGCTGGCTTTCGATTTCAACCGGGTAGATGTTGACGCCGCCGCTGATTACCATGTCAGCCTTGCGGTCCACGATGAACAGGAAGCCGTCTTCGTCCACGTAGCCGATGTCGCCCATGGTCTTCAGGCCGTCGCGTTCCATGTGCCGGCGGGCTTCGGCGTTGCCCACGTAGCTGAAGTCGGGCGTGGCGGGCTGGTGGATGTAGATCAGGCCCGGCGTGCCGGCGGGCTGTTCCACACCGTCTTCGTCCAGTATCTTCAGCGTCACGCCAGGCATGGCGGGCCCTGCCGAGCCGGGCTTGCGCAGTGCCTGTTCGCTGGTCAGCATCGTCATGTAGCCCAGCTCGCTGGCGCCATAACACTCGTTTATGACGGGGCCCCACCAGGCCACCATGTCGCGCTTGACCTGCGGCGGGCAGGGGCTGCCGGTGGACGACACGAAGCGCATCGACTGCAGGTTGTAGCGCTGGCGCACCGCCTGCGGCAGCGCCAGCAGGCGCACGTACATGGTGGGCACCAGGTAGGCATGGGTCAGCCGGTGCTGGTCGATCAGCGCCAGCGTGCGCTCGGCATCAAAGCGGTCTTCGATGAACAGCGTGCCGTTTTCCTGCGCAATGCCCAGCGCGTAGCCGTTGGGCGCGCTGTGGTACCAGGGGGCATTCAGCAGCGCGCGCATGTTGTCGTCCACGCCATAGGCCTGCCGGCGCATGGCCGCAGAGGCGGTCACCTGTTCGGCGCTGAACGGCTGGCGCACGATGCCCTTGGGCCGGCCGGTGGTGCCCGAGGTGTAGAACATGGCGCCGCGCGCCGGCGCCGCAGGGGCGGCGGTGGGGCTGGTGGCACCACGCAGGGCCTGCCATTGGCTGGTGGCCCACACCTGCAGGCCCTCGCCCTGCAGCGGGCCCAACGCCGCCAGCAGCGCGTCGTCGGCCACCAGCACGCGCGCGCCGCTGTTGGCCAGGATGTACTGCACCTCATCAGTCAGGAAGTGCCAGTTCACCGGGCACCACTGGGCGCCCAGGTGGCGCGCGGCGATCATCAGTTCCACGGCCTCGGCGCTGTTGCGCATCAGCAGCGCAACGACGTCGCCCTCCTGCACGCCGGCGGCCTGCAGCGCGGCGGCCGATTGTTTCCAGCGCCGTTCAAAGTTGTCGGGGCTGATGGTTTGCTGCTGGTAGATGACGGTAGGGCGCATGCCCGGTTGTAACGCAGCCGCGCTGCGCCCCAGGCCCGTGCAGACCCTGGGCTGCCGCGCTGCGCTATCGTGCGGCCCATGGTTGAGACCACCTTCTTCTGGCACGACTACGAAACCTTCGGCCGCGTGCCGCGCCGTGACCGGCCTTCGCAGTTTGCTGGCGTGCGCACCAACGCGGACCTGCAGGAGATTGGCCAGCCGCTGATGGTGCACTGCCAACCGGCGCCCGACACCTTGCCCGACCCCGAAGCGGTGCTGCTCACTGGCATCCTGCCGCAGACGGCCTTGGCGCAAGGTCTCACGGAACAGGCCTTCGCCGCCGCCATCGAACGCGAACTGGCGCGCGACGGCACCATCGGCGTGGGCTACAACAGCATCCGCTTCGACGACGAGGTGACGCGCCACCTGTTCTGGCGCAACCTGATCGACCCCTATGCCCGCGAATGGCAGAACGGCTGCGGCCGTTGGGACCTGCTGGATGTGGTGCGCTGCACCTGGGCGCTGCGGCCCGAGGGCATTCAATGGCCGGTGCACACCAGCGGCGACATGCAGGGACGGCCCTCGTTCAAGCTGGAACACCTGACGGCCGCCAACGGCCTGGCGCACGCTGCTGCGCACGACGCACTGTCCGACGTGCGCGCCACGCTGGACCTGGCGCGGCTGATCAAGGCGCGCCAGCCGCGGCTGTGGGACTTCTGCCTGAAGCTGCGCCGCAAGGACGCAGTGCTGGCCGAAATCGGCATCGACAAGCCTTTTGTCCACCTGTCGGGCATGTATCCGGTGGAACGCGGTTGCCTGGCGGTGGTGTGGCCGCTGGCGGCCCACCCCACCAACCGCAACGAGCTGATCGTCTGGGACTTGTCCCAAGACCCTGGCGAACTGGCGGCCTTGGACCCCGAGACCGTGCGCCGGCGCCTGTTCACCCGGCAAGACCAGTTGCCCGAAGGCGAGCAGCGCTTGCCCATCAAGACCATCCACATCAACAAGTCACCGGTGGTGATGGGCCAGTTGAAAGTGCTGGGCGCCGCTGCAGAACGCTGGCAGCTGAACCTGCCGCAAGCGCTGGCCCATGCCGAAAAGGCTGCCGCGCTGGGGCGCAGCCTGGACGCGCTGTGGCCGCAGGTCTTTGCGCGTGACAAGCCGGCCGGCCCGGTGGACGTGGACGAAGACCTGTACGGTGGCTTCGTCGGCCCCGAAGACCGCCGCCAGTTGCAGCGCCTGCGCGAACTGGCGCCGGAGGTGCTGGCCACCAAGCGGCCGGCCTTTGCCGACCACCGGCTGGAAGAGTTGCTGTTCCGCTACCGGGCACGCAACTTTGCGCACACGCTCAACGCCGAAGAGCAGGCTCGCTGGCTGCAGCATTGCAGCGAACGTCTGCACCAGGGCGCAGGCGGCGTGCTGAGCCTGGCGCAGTATCTGCAGCGCATTGACGAGCTGGCCGAAACTGCGCAAGAGCAGGGCGATGAACGCGCGCAGGACCTGCTGGGCGCGCTGGTGGACTACGCCGAGGCCATTGCACCGGGGCTGGACTGACAGGCCCAAACAAGCCGTTCAAGCCGTTCTAGCCGGCGTAGAAGTGGCGGTGCGCCCCCGTTCGTCGACCGCCCCCGCTCAAGCTACGGACATACACCGAGTGCTGAAGCACTGCCCGGGTCAACCCGGCCCGCATTCACAGGGTCGGGTTCGCTTCGGGCCGCCGCAGCGCCGGCCCAGCCTTCGGTAGAGTCGGGGCCACCCCATCCGACCAACCCACCCATCCCGATTGATGCCATGCTCGCGCCCGCCGACGACATCCTGACCGAACTGGCCAAGCATGGCCACACCCGCACCTGGGAGCCGGGCGCTGTGGTGGTCAGGGAAGGCGACGTGGCTGACAGCCTGTTCATCGTCCACTCGGGCCAGGTGCGCGTGGTGCTGGCCGGTGAGGGCGGCCGCACGGTGGAGCTGAACACGCTGGGGCCGGGCGAATACTTCGGCGAGCTGATGCTCAGTGGTGACCCCCGGTCTGCCAGCGTGGAGGTGATGCTGCGCGCCCAACTCACCTGTGTCGCCCGCGCCGATCTGGAAACGGCGCTGGCGCAGCGGCCTGACCTGGCGCTGCGCATCATCCAGCGGCTGGCGCAGCGGGTGCGCGCGCTGTCCAAGACGGTGGGCGACCTGGCCTCGGTGGACGTGTATGGCCGGCTGGTGGGCCTGTTCGACGCGCTGGCCGTGAAAGAGGGTGCGCAGCGTGTGGTCCCGGGCCCGATGAGCCAGGCGCGCATCGCCGAACGGCTGGGTGCATCGCGCCCCATGGTCAACCGCCTGCTGCAAGACCTGGCGCGCGGTGGCTACATCGACATGGGGCGCGAGCGCATCGTGCTGCTGAAGCCGCTGCCGCCCCGCTGGTAAGGCCGCGCGGCGGCCAGCCCTTGCGGCCGCGCTTGCGCGGGCCGGCCCGAGAGCGGCCGTTGGTCGATTGGCCCAGATGTCAGAAACCTTCGCTCGTGCTGCCCTCGGCAGCGACGTTGCCATCGCGCATGCGGCGTTCAGCAGCCACGTTCGAAGCATCGGCGGCGCGGTCGGCGGCCAACTGGGGCTGCACCGGCACCGTGTCCGCGACGTTCAGCTTGATGGCCGAGGCGCCTTCCTGTACGGCGCTGAAACGAACGGCACCTTCCAGGCCCTCGGCTTGCACCTGTGCGACAGACGCGACCACGGCGACGGCCAGGGCAAACAGTGCCGTGGCGCCAGCGTGGGAAGTCTTGCGGTCTGGGTTCATCGTGATCTCTTGGAAAGACGCTGTGCATGAGCAGCGGTTGGTTCAGTGTCTGCACCCCGGAAAGATCGGGTTTCCGGCGCGCTGAACTCATTCTTGGTTGGCCCTGCGCGGCCGGATCAGGAAGTGTCAATAGTGAACACCGTCCCCGCACATCCTGCCGGGTGGGCGTCAACTCACGGCCTTGCTTTAGGCATTCGTCGCCGCAACCGCCGCTGCGCGTGCCCTGGCATGCCCTATCAACAGACGCTCAGCCCTTGAGGGCCCGCAACGCCAGCCGACGGCCAGCCCGCTGCGCACCCATCACGGCCGGTTCACTGCCGGCTGCGCCGGCACCAGCGGTGCGTTGGCCGACTCGTCCAGCGGCACCACCACGGCTGGCGCCGCGGCCTTGGGCGGGCCGATGCGCGACTTGAAACCGCCGTTGGCGTATTCGCCGTAGCGCCAGTCGTTGCCCACCGAAACCACGCCTGGTGGTGGGTTCAGCGCTTGCACGGGCACGGTTTCCAGCATCGCGCCCACGGCCTCGACCCAGATGGGCAGTGCCAGGCCGCCGCCGGTTTCCCGTTCGCCCAGGCTGCGCGGTTCGTCATAGCCCATCCAGGCGACCGCCACCACGCCGGGCGCGAAGCCGGCAAACCAGGCGTCGACGGCGTCGTTGGTGGTGCCGGTCTTGCCATACAAGTCGCGGCGTTTCAGCGTGCGTTGCGCCAGCTCGGCCGTGCCGCGCGCGGTGACGTCGCGCAGCAGCGTGTTGACGATGAAGACGTTGCGCTCCGGGATGGCGCGCTTGCCCTCCTGCAAAGGCTGCGGCGGCGGTGCTTCGAACAACACCTTGCCGTTGGAGTCGACGATTCTTTCGATCAACACCGGCGTGACCCTGAACCCGCCATTGGCAAACACGGCATAGGCGCCGGCCAGTTGCGCCGGGGTGACGGCACCGGTGCCCAGCGCCAGTGTCAGGTCGTTGGGCTGCTGCTCCATGTTGAAGCCGAAGCGTTCCATCCAATTGCGTGCGTGGCGCAGGCCCAGTTGCTGCAGCAGCCGCACGCTGACGAGGTTCTTGGAACGCACCAGGCCCTCACGCATGGTGATTTCGCCAGAGAACTTGTTGTCGCTGTTCTGCGGGTTCCAGTTCGGTATGGAGCCGTCGGTGTTGGTCAGCGGCAGGTCGTCCACCAGGGTTTCGGGCATCAGGCCGTGTTCCAGCACGGCCGAGTACAGGAAGGGTTTGAAGGCCGAGCCCGGCTGGCGCGCGGCACTGGTGGCGCGGTTGAACTGGTTGCGGTTGAAGTCAAAGCCGCCCACCAGCGCGCGGATGCGGCCGGTCATCGGGTCCATGGCCACGAAGGCGCCTTCGGCCTGCGGCCACTGCGTGATGATCCATTCCTGCGGCTTGCCCTTGAGCTGCTGCTGCAGCAGCCGCACCACCGAACCCCGCTTGATGGCCAGCTTGGTGCCGGCGGCTTCGGGCAGCAGGTAGTTGCGCAGCCAGCGCATGGTGGGTGCGTAGACCTTCACCGTTTCGCCACTGGCCAGTTTGGCCGTCACTTCGTTGGGCGTGGCGGCCAGCACGATTGCCAGACGCAGGTCTTCGTCGTCGCGCTCGTCCTTCAGCAACTGCGAGGCCACGCGTTCGGCCTCCACCGGGTCGTCCGGCAGTGTCTCCTGCGACTCCGGGCCCCGCCATTCCTGCTTGCGTTCATGCGTGATGACGGCGCGGCGCAGCGCGGTGTGGGCCGCGCGCTGGTCGTCGGCCAGCACAGTGGTGAACACGCGCACGCCATCGGTGTAGGCCTTTTCGCCCAGCCTTTCAACCACCGCCTTGCGTGCCATCTCGGACACGTGTTGCGCCGCCAGGTCTTGCAGCGCAAAGGTGCGCAATTCCAGCTTCTCGGCCTCGGCCTGCTTGTATTCGGCTTCGGTGATGACGCCGGTGGCGCGCATGCGGCCCAGCACCCACAGCTGGCGCTTGCGCGCGCGGGCGGGGCTGGAAACCGGGTTGGCGTGGATGGGGTTCTGCGGCAGCCCGGCGATCATGGCTATTTCGCCTATCGTCAGTTCGTCCAGGTCCTTGCCGTAGTACACCAGCGCCGCTGCGCCCACGCCGTAGGAGCGCTGGCCCAGGAAGATCTGGTTGAGGTACAGGTCGAGGATCTGGTCTTTGCTCAACTGCCGTTCCAGCTTCATGGCCAGCAGCGCTTCCTTGATCTTTCGTTCGGGTGTGCGGCGGGTGGACAGGAAGAAGGTGCGCGCCACCTGCTGCGTCAGCGTTGACGCGCCTTGCGGAACGCCACCGCTCATGTTGGCGTAGGCCGCCCGCACCACACCGCGCCAGCTGATGCCGCTGTGGTCGTAGAACTCGGCGTCTTCGACTGCCAGCACGGCGTCGCGCAAGCGCTTGGGCACCTTGTCCACCGGCACGTACAGGCGCCTTTCGGTGCCGAACTGTGCGATCTCCACGCCGTCGGCGGTGAACACCTGCATGTGCTGGCGCGGTTTGTATTCGGTGGCTTTTTCAGTGGACGGCAGGTCCCAGCTGTACCACAGCATGACCACACCCAGGGCCAGGAACACCACCAGCAGCAGGCCACCAACGGCCATCAGCAGTGATGTCAACAAGATCAGGCCGCGTTGCCCGAAAGGGGCGCGGTGCAGGGAAACAGGTTTCATCGTGGTGCCAGTTCGTACAAGGCCGAGCCGTCGCCGTTGTCATTGACCAGGCGTATCTGGGGGTTGCGCGCCAGGTGGGCGATGCCCCCCGCGCCCGAGGTGAATCGAAGTTTCACGCCTGGCACGGGCAGCACCTGCCAGTTGTCGTCAGCGGCCGGGTCCACCGTCTGGGCGTCTTTCAGGTATTGCAGCAGTGCCTCGCGGTTTTCGTCCGGGGCCTGCAGCACGGTGGCGCTGCCGTCCAGGCCGGGAAAACTGCCGCCGCCCGAAGCCCGGTAGTTGTTGGTGACCACGGCAAACAGCGCGTCGTCGGCCACGGGTTTGCCGTTGTGTTGCAGGTTCAGGATGCGCCTTGAATCGGGCGCCACCAGCTTGCCGCTGCGGTCGTAGCGCGCGGCTTGCGTCACGTCCACCTGGTAGCGCAGGCCGTCCAGCGTGTCGAAGTTGAAGCTGGGGAAGGCGTTGTTGATCAGGTTCTGTTCGGGGGCGCCGGCGGGGTCGATGCGGTTGAAGGCGCCGGCTGCCATTTCCAGCCACTCGCGCACCTGCGCGCCGGTCAGGCGCACCACCTGCACGGTGTTGGGGTAGACGTACAGGTCGGCCACATGGCGCACGGCCACCGGGCCGGCGGGAATGTCGGTGTAGTGCGTGTGGCCCTGGCGGCCACCGGTCTTGAACGGCGCTGCGGCCGACAGCAGGGGCAGCGCCTGGTGTGGCGTGCCGGCCAACGCGCGCTTGGCGTAAGCCAGCTGCGCATGCGACACCAGTTGCACCGAAGGGTCGTCAGCCACCTGCGCAAAGTAGCTGTGTATGGGCGTGCGCGTGGTGGCCACCTGCGAACGCAGGTAGTCGCGCGTGCCCTCGTGTTCGGCCTGCACCAGCGCGGCCAGTGCCGCGTCGGGCGCGGCCAGCGACTTGCGCGCGCTGCGGTCGTAGATGGGGCGCAGTTCGGCGCGGGCGTCGGTCACCTTCCAGGGGCTGCCGGCGGCCGTCGCGTCGCGCACCAGCACCAGGTCCACCACGCCCAGGTGGCTGCCCCAGGCGCCGGGCATGGCGGCGGGCACGCCGTTGATGGTGCCCTTGGCCAAGTCCACGTTCGGGTGGCTGTTGAAGAAGCGGCCGGGGAATTCGCCGTGTGAATGGCCGAACAGGATGGCGTCGATGCCAGGCACCTCGGCCAGGCGCGCCACGGTGTTCTCGGCAAACTGCACCGTCTCGCCGCGTTCGAAGCCCGAATGCGGAACGGCCACCACCACGTCAGCACCCGCGGCCTTCATGCGCGGCACCCATTCGCGTGCGGTCTGCACGATGTCGCGCGCCAGCACCTGGCCGCGCAGGTGCTGGCGGTCCCACTGCATCACCTGCGGCGGTACGAAACCGATGACGCCCACGCGCAGCGTGTGCTGCCGGCCCGCTTCGTCCTTGAAGCTTCGGTTCAGCAGCACATACGGGGTGAACACATTTGCCGGCTGTGTGCCAGCCCCGCTGGCCGTGCCCGGTGCGGCGGGGTCGGTCTTGCCATCGTCGACCACGATGTTGGCGTTGACGTAGGGGAAGGCCGCACCTGCGAGCGCCTGCCGCAGGAAGGGCAGGCCGTAATTGAATTCGTGGTTGCCGATGTTGGCGGCGTCGTAACGCAGCGCGTTCATCACCTTGTAGGCCGGGTGCAGCTGGCCGGGTTGCAGCGGCTTGATGCGCGCCACGTAGTCGCCCAGCGGGCTGCCCTGCAGCAGGTCGCCGTTGTCGAACAGCAGCGTGTTCGCAACTTCTGCGCGCGCCGCATGTATCAGTGTTGCGGTGCGCACCAGGCCGAACTCTTCGGTGGGCTTGTCCTGGTAGTAATCGTGGCTGAGCAGGTTGACGTGGATGTCGGTGGTGCCCAGCAGTCGCAGACGCAGCTGTTGCGCTTCGGCCGGGCCTCCCCACAGGGTCAGCAGCAGGGTGGTGGCCAGTAGCTTCAACATGGGGTTGATGCTAAGGCCCGCACCCTGCTTTGGCGAAGCCCAGCCGTTCGGATGGCCCGGTGGGCGCCGGGGTGCAACACATCATGCAACGCCCGGGGCGGCAGCGTTGAACCAGGCTTCTCGCGCGGCGTGCGGCAGCATTGGGCCCCCCGCAAACGAGGTGCGCTGGGCCCGCTGAATGAGTTGCCAGAAGTAACGGTAGCTGGCGCGGTCGTGCAGCGTGTCGCCCTGGCGGATGGGGGCCCAGTGCGCGCCTTGCGCGGCGGCGATGATCTGCACCGCTTCTTCCACGGCGGCGGCGGCCGGCGCGAAGGCGTCGACGATGGTGCGCACCTGCGCCGGGTGGATGCTCCACATGCGGGTGTAACCCAGCAGGTTGCTGGCCATGTCAACGGCCGCGCGCAGCGCTTCGGTGTCGTTGAACTCAGTCACCACGCAGTGCGAAGGCACCTTGCCCTGGGCGTGGCAGGCGGCTGCGATTTCCAGCTTGGCGCGCACCACCAGCGGGTGGTCGAACTGGCCCGCCGAACCCATGGCGCTGGCCGGAATGGCGCCGCGGTGGGCCGACACGAAGTCCATCAGGCCGAAGGACAAGGACTCGATGCGCGGCAGCGCTGCGATGGCCCACACGTCACGCAGCGCGCCGTGGGTTTCGATCAGCGCGTGCACAGGCACCGGTGCCGTGCCGGTTGCGGCCAGCGCCGTGTCGATGGCGGCCACCGCGCGTTGCGCATCGGACGCGTGGCGGGGCTTGGGGCACATCAGGTAGGCCGGGGCGTGGCGCCCCTGCCGTGCGCTGCGCAACACCGTGTGCAACACCTCCTCGAACAAGGGGTGCACCACCGGCAACAGCCGCACGCCCACGCGGCCGAATCGGTTGTCGGCGCTGGCCAGCAATTCACCGATGCGTTGCGCCTGGTCCACCTCGCCGCCCACTGGCGCGCCGTCTTCGTTGTCCAGCGTCACGTCAAACACCGGGCCCAGTTCGGCCTGCAATTGCAGGCTCTTGCGCATGCGCACTTCAACGCCAGCGTAATGGTCGCAAACGGGCAGGTTGGCGGTGACCACTTCGTCGGGGTCGAACAGGGCCTGTTGGGGGTGCAGGGTGGGCGTGGTGGTCATGTGGTGCTGAGGTCCAGGGTGGCCATGAAAAAGGCCCCGCCTGGCGGGGCCTGTGGTGTGCGGGCCGGGGGGTATGGCCCCCAGCTGTGTGCTTACAGCAGATGCTTCACGCCGTCTTGTTCACCCGTCAGTTCGGCCAGCGTCTTGTCGATGCAGGTCTGGCTGAAGGCGTCGATGGGCAGGCCCATGACGATTTCGTACTTGCCGCCGGCGCAGGTGACGGGGTAGCCGAACATCACGTCCTTCGGAATGCCGTATTCGCCGTTGCTGGGCACGCCCATGGTGACCCATTCGCCGCCGGTGCCCAGGGCCCAGTCGCGCATGTGGTCGATGGCGGCATTGGCCGCCGAAGCGGCCGAAGACACGCCACGCGCCGCGATGATGGCCGCGCCACGCTTGCCCACCGTGGGCAGGAAGGTGTCGGCGTTCCACACCTGGTCGTTGATCATTTCCTTCACGCTGGCGCCGTCGATGGTGGCGAAGCGGTAGTCGGCGTACATGGTGGGGCTGTGGTTGCCCCACACGGCCAGCTTCTTGATGCTGGAAACCGGCTTGCCGGTCTTGGCCGCAATCTGGCTGGCAGCGCGGTTGTGGTCCAGGCGCAGCATGGCGGTGAAGTTCTCGCGTGGCAGGTCGGGCGCGCTCTTCATCGCAATGTAGGCGTTGGTGTTGGCCGGGTTGCCCACCACCAGCACCTTCACGTTGCGGCTGGCCGATGCGTTCAGTGCCTTGCCCTGTGCGGTGAAGATCTGTGCGTTGGCGGCCAGCAGGTCGGCGCGTTCCATGCCAGGGCCGCGCGGGCGGGCGCCGACCAGCAGCGCGTAGTCGGTGTCCTTGAAGGCGTGCACCGGGTCGCTGTGGGCTTCCATGCCGGCCAGCAGCGGGAAGGCGCAGTCTTCCAGTTCCATCATCACGCCCTGCAGCGCCTTTTGCGGGCCTTCCACCGGCACTTCCAGCAGCTGCAGGATGACCGGCTGGTCCTTGCCCAGCATTTCGCCCGAAGCGATGCGGAACAACAGGGCGTAGCCGATCTGACCGGCGGCGCCGGTGACTGCCACGCGAACGGGCTTCTTGCTCATGGGGAAGGTCTCCAGGGTAGGGAAGGGTGAGTACGGGGTGGAAAACCCGCGGAGTTTAGCGGCTGGCCTCTGGCGCGAGGCTGACAAATGCAGGGCTGCAACAGCGCTGGCGCTGCGGCTGGGCGCGGCGCGGCCGCTGTTGCCGCACGAGCCGACGCCCGCAACGGCCACCCGGAACCGCCGCCCGCGACCCCTGTGCCAGCGCCACAAAGACGCGGCGGCCACAGCCGGAATCTTATGTCTTATATAAGATACGAGTCCAAACCCTCGGCCCGCTGCTCTGTGATCCCAAACCGCTGTCCAGAAATCCGTCATGAATGAAAGCCCGCACGCCGCCGACGCCGACGCGCCCACCCCGGGCCTGGCGGGCGCAGGCGCTGCCGAAGGGGCTGGCGCGGCGGCCGTGGCGGCGGCCGCTGAAGAAACGGCGCCGGCTTTCAGCCCGCTGTACCAGCAGATCAAGCAGCGCCTGGTGCGCAGCCTGCAGGCCGGGGAGTGGCTGCCCGGCCAGTCCATTCCCAGTGAAAACGAACTGGCCGCGCGCTACCGCGTCAGCCAGGGAACGGTGCGCAAGGCCATTGATGAGTTGTCCACCGACAACCTGCTGGTGCGGCGGCAGGGCAAGGGCACGTTTGTGGCCACGCATGCCGAACAGTCCACGCAGTACCGGTTCCTGCGCCTGACGCCCAATGAAGGTGGCGAAGCCGCGCTGCAGCGTCAGATGCTGGAATGCCGCCGCATGCGCGCACCGGCTGAGGTGGCCCGCCTGCTGGCGCTGAAGGCCGGTGACGCCGCACTACAGGTGCGCCGGTTGCTGTTGGCGCGCGAACCCGAAGGCCTGCGCCCAGTGGTACTGGACGACCTGTGGCTGCCCGGAACGCTGTTCAAGGGCCTGACAGCCGAACGGCTGGTGGCTTGGCGTGGCCCGCTGTACCGCCTGTTCGAGGCCGAGTTCTCGGTGCACATGGTGCGCGCCGAAGAGAAGCTGCGCGCTGTGGCCGCGCAGGGCGACGAAGCGCAATGGCTGCAGGTGCCCGAAGGCACGCCACTGTTGTCGGTGGAGCGGCTGGCCTTCACCTATGGCGACCAGCCGGTGGAATTGCGGCGGGGCCTGTACCACACCGCACACCACCACTATCGCAACCTGTTGAGCTGAAAACATGCTGTTGTTCATCGCATGGCCTTGCATGACAGGTCGCTGCAAGGCTGCTGCATTGCAATAAACTCAGTTGGCTCTGCGAACCTGCGGGCTTACCCTGAGCCACCGGCCAGCGGCTTTGCAGGCCCACGGCGCATCGCGTTCTGGCAATAAACGAAAAAACCATGCAAACGACTCCCCGCACCCGCCCTGGCACCATGCGTTTGACTGACGCGTTGCAGTACCGGCTGCCACTGGCCGGCGTCGTCTCCATCCTGCACCGCGTCAGCGGCGCCATCATGTTTGCGCTGCTGCCCTTCGTGGTGTGGCTGTTTGACGTCAGCCTCAGCTCCGAGATTTCCTACGAACGGTTCACGTCAGCATTCGCGCTGGGCATTGGCTTCATCCCGGCCTGGTTCGTGAAGCTGGTGGTGCTGGGTCTGATCTGGGCCTACCTGCACCACTTCATCGCCGGCGTGCGACACCTGTGGATGGACGCCACGCACAGCGTCACCAAGGAATTCGGCCGCAGTTCGGCCGTGGTCACGCTGGCTCTGAGCGTGCTGCTCACTCTGGTGTTGGGCGCCAAGCTCTTCGGTCTGTACTGAACCGCGCCTGCTCAGCGCTTTTTCTGATTTCAACCCTCCAACAACCTGGCCAACCAGAGGCAACAACAAGATGTCGGTGAATTACGGTTCCAGGCGCGTCGTCGTCGGCGCGCACTACGGCATGCGGGACTGGCTCAGCCAGCGCATCACGGCCACGCTGATGGCGCTGTTCACGTTGGTGCTGCTGGCGCAAGTGATCTTCACCAGCGGGCCGATGGGTTACGACCGCTGGGCCGGCATCTTCTCCACGCAGTGGATGAAAGTGCTGACGTTGCTGGTGCTGGTGTCGCTGGGCTGGCACGCCTGGGTCGGCGTGCGGGACATCTGGATGGACTACGTGAAACCGGTGGCCGTGCGGCTGACCTTGCAGGTGGTCACCATCTGCTGGCTGGTGGGCTGCATCGGCTGGGCCATTCAAGTGCTGTGGAGGCTCTGAACCATGGCGACGCCCATTTTTTCCAATTCCTTTTCGTTGCCACGCCGCAAGTTTGACGTGGTCATCGTCGGTGCCGGCGGCTCCGGCATGCGCGCTTCACTGCAGTTGGCGCTGGCCGGTCTGAACGTGGCCGTGCTGAGCAAGGTCTTCCCCACGCGCAGCCACACCGTGGCCGCGCAGGGCGGCATTGGTGCCAGCCTGGGCAACATGGCCGAGGACAACTGGCACTACCACTTCTACGACACCGTGAAGGGTTCAGACTGGCTGGGCGACCAGGACGCCATCGAATTCATGTGCCGCGAAGCACCCAAGGTGGTGTACGAGCTTGAACACATGGGCATGCCGTTCGACCGCAACCCCGACGGCACGATCTACCAACGCCCTTTCGGCGGCCACACTGCCAACTACGGTGAAAAGCCGGTGCAGCGTGCCTGCGCCGCTGCCGACCGCA
>JAYSXE010000237.1:0-15143 GCA_043717565.1 Burkholderiales bacterium
GCCGGTGGAGCGCTTGTACCGCGAGATCCGCAGCCTGCGCATCTACGAAGGCGCCACCGAAGTGCAACAACTCATCATTGGCCGCGACCTGGTCAAGGAGGCCCCATGAACAAGCAGGTGGTTCAGCCCGCGCACTGGGCGCGCCCCAAGGGTTATGCCAACGGCGTGCTGGCCCACGGCCAGCAACTGTTCATCGCCGGCATGATCGGCTGGGACGCCCAGGCCCAGTTCCACACCGACGACCTGGTGGGTCAGGTGCGGCAGGCGCTGCTGAACGTGGTTGACGTGCTGGCGGCGGCCGGCGCCAGCCCGCAGCACATCACGCGCATGACCTGGTACCTGACTGACAAGCGCGAATACCTGGCCCGCGGCCGCGAGATCGGTGCCGTGTTTCGCGAACTGATTGGCGACTTTGGCATCGCCATGACGGCTGTGCAGGTGGTGGCCTTGATCGAAGACCGCGCGCGGGTGGAGATTGAGGTCACGGCCGTCATCACGCCCCAGCCCAGCGCTGACTGAGCGGCGCGCGAGCGGGCGCCAATTGCCGTGCGCCGGCACCTCGTCCGCACCGCCCAAGAAGGCCTTTGAAGGCGCGCAAGCGCGCCGGCCGCGTGTAAAGCTTCGTTGCCCTGTCGCCCTCCGCGCCACCGCAGCCGTTGAGCCGACATCGCCCCTGCGGAGTCGTTGATGCTCACAAATCTTTGGCGGCCCGCAACGGCCGCGGTGCTGGCCCTGGCCTTGGGTGGCTGCGTGATTGCGCCACTGGGCCCGCGACACGGCGGTTATGGGCCGGTGGATCGGCCGGTTGACGGGCCGGTCGTCGGCGTCGAGCCCCCTGCGCCGCACCATGAACACGTGCCGGCTGCACCCGGCCATGCCTATGTCTGGATCGGCGGCTCCTGGGTCTGGCAGCTGGGGCGACACGTGTGGATTGGGGGCCGCTGGGCGCTTCCGCCGTCAGGCCATGCCTGGGTGCCCGGCCGCTGGCATTCGCAGGGGCAGGGCTGGCGTTGGCGCGGTGGCTATTGGGGGCGCCGTTAGGGTGCTGGCCCCTGTGGCCCCTGTGGCCCCTGTGGCCCCTGTAGGTCCTGCGGCCCCGGTCAACGGTCCATGTCTCGCTGCAGCGACTCAATGCCGTCCAGCACGCCGAGAAACTTGTCGCCGAACGGCGTGAAGCGGTATTCCACGCGCGGCGGCAGTTCGGGGTAGGCCTGCTTTTCGAGAATGCCGAAACGCACCAGCTTGCTCAGGCGTTCGTTCAGCACTTTCTTGGACAAGCCCTCGATGGCGTGTTCCATCGCGCCCGGCCGGTGGACCCCGCCGCGCACCGCGCCCAGCACGGCCAGCGATCACTTGCAACCCACGATGTCTTCAACCATGCGCGCCACGTTGGGCGGTGCGGGTTGGGCCTGTTTGTGTGCGTTCATCGATTGACACTTGAAAGTGCCCGGGTCACCGTTTTGTGCCTGCTTTCCAGGCGTGTTTGCGCATGCTGCAATGATGGCGTTTCAACTTCCGATTGTAGGAATTCCCCATGCGCCAGATCCTTGTTTTCGTGGCGGCTGTGTCCATGACTGCACCGCTGCTCGCGGCCGACCCGGTACCCGTTCCCTACCCGCAGGGCTATCGGCAGTGGGTTCACGTCAAGAGCATGACGATCAACCCAGGGCACCCGTTGTTTGACGCCTTCGGTGGCATCCACCACCTGTACGCCAACAAGAAGGCCGAGCAGGGCTACAGGACCGGCAAGTTCCCCGACGGCTCTGTCATCATCTTCGACCTGCTGGAAGCCAAGTCGGCAGACAACACAGTGCAAGAAGGTGCGCGCAAGGTGCTGGGCGTGATGCACAAGGACAGCCGCACCTACAAGGCCACCGGTGGCTGGGGCTTCGAGGGGTTCAAAGGCGACTCGAAGACCGAGCGCGCCGTTGGTCAGAACGCCGCCACGGCCTGCTTCCAGTGCCACACCGCGCAAAAGAACAGCGACCATGTCTTCTCCACGTTCAGAAAGTGACCTGACACGCGGCGCCCACTTGCGATCGCCGGCAACGCGCAGCGCATTCGGCCTGCGGCCACCCGGCCAACCCGCACCGCCATGGACCACGCGGGAGTGGTTTGGCACCCCGGCGGCGGTGCAGTTGGCCGACCTGCGCGGCCAGGTGGTGGTGCTGCACGCGTTCCAGATGCTGTGCCCGGCCTGCGTGCACCATGGGCTGCCGCAGGCGCAGCGTGTACAGGCGGCGTTTGCGGCGGCAGGCGTTGCGGTGATCGGGCTGCACACGGTGTTTGAACACCACGCGGCGATGACACCGGTTTCGCTGCAGGCCTTTCTGCACGAGTACGGCATCGCGTTTCCGGTTGGCGTGGATGCGCCGGGTGCCAATGCCGGCAACCCGATTCCGGTCACGATGCAAGCTTATGGCATGCAGGGCACACCAAGCCTGGTGTTGATTGACCGCAACGGCCACCTGCGGCTGCACGCGTTTGGCGCTGTGGACGATCTGCCGCTGGGGGCCGTCATCGCGACGCTGGTTGCCGAAGACAGGCCGGTCTAGACGTGGCGCCACCGGCTACACCTGTGCGCTTGCGCGCCGTCCTGTGCCCCAGGCGGGGTTCGCGCTTGCAGGTGCAAAAGCGGCCTGCAAGGCCGGGCACCGCCTCATGCGCCGGCGCGTGGCCAGACGCTGCCAGCCACTAGGGTTTCTTGTCCGCGTCGGGCAGGCGGGCCACGCGCCGGGTTTTCAGGTCGAGATGAAAGCGACGTCCGCGCTCGTCCGTGACGATCAGGCGGCGGCCCTGGGCATCGGCGCGCAATTCGGTGATGAACGTGTCGCGCTTGTCGTCCTCGATGCCATGCACGCCCGTGGCGGCGTAGATCCGCGCCAACCACAGCACTTTGCCGGTGGCGGTATCGATGGCGGCCACATAGCCGCCGTTCTGCGGCAGGCCGCGGCTGCGTGTCCACGGCGGGGCCTCGTAGCGCACGGTGCCCACCGTCACCGGCGCCGCCTCGGGCACGTCGGCGCGTTCCTTCTCGGTGGCGCCAGTACCGAGCCTGCAGCCGGCAAACAGCAGCAGCACGACCAGACTGCGACGGGGAAACATCGTGACGGCGAGCCGCCTGTCAGCCGACCACGGCACGGCGCCCAAGGTCGACGCGGTGCATGCCGCCTCGTTCGTCGGTGACCCGCAACAAGCCGCCCGACTCGATGCTCAGGTCCTCGATGAACAGGTCCTGCTTGTCGTCCTCGCGCTCGCCGTCGTAGACCACGTCGTAGACCTTGAGCAGCCACAGCTCCTTGCCGCTCGCGGCGTCGACGGCGGCAATGTAGCCGCCGTTCTGCCCAAGTCCGCGCGCTTTGCCCCAAAGCACGGCCTCGTAGCGAACGCCGTCGGCGGTGACGGGCGGGGGCTCGGGGATCTCGCTGCGTTCCTTTTCGGGCTTGTCATCCATTTCGAGCTCCACGTGAAGTGTCTGGGTACCCTCAAGGCACGGCCAGGGTGTTCGCCGGCGTCTTGAGGATCGCCTTGCATGCGGTCTCGGCGTTGGTCTTGTCGGGGCCGGTCAAAAAGCCGGCGACGTCGACGGCGAAGTAGGCCCAGCTGTCGGCGTTGTGGATCGCATATTCCGGCGTCAGCGCTGTCGATCCTTCGGGCTTCAGGCCCTTGGGGCCGTAGACGACGTCTTCAGTCTTGAGTTCTTTGTGCGACAGCTCGTGGATCACCGTGCGCGCACAGCGGTAGAGTGGGGTCTGGTTGGACGGCGTGGCCTCGTCGGCCTTGGCCACCCAGGCCCCCTGGAGATAGATGACGCTCATCGTCTCGGCGGTATAGATGAAGGCCCAGTCCTTCCAGCCACCGCCGGTACGGTCACCGGGTTCGTCCGAGATTACGATGCTGCCGTTGTTGCACGCGCCTGAGATCTTCATGTAGCCAGCCGACAGTGTTTTCATCGTGTCGGTCAGGTACTTGTCGGTGCTCGACGCATTGCCGAAATAGTGACGCACCAGGGCCATGACCTCGTCGCTGGCGCCATCGAGCTTGACCGATGCCGCCTGGGTGACGCTGCGCGCCGTCTGCACCGCGCTGGCCATCACCGCGCGCTGGGACTCGCTGTACACCTCAGCCTCGGCCTTGGCCAGAATGTCTTCCAGTGTCGAGGCACTGGCCCCGGCGGTCTCGTCGTAGATCCATTTGGTATAGATCACCGGCGGCGAGTAGACCCAGATCACCTGACCACCAGCGCTTTTCTCGTGGTACAGGTGGCGCAACATCTTCAAGGTTGCCGCGCGGTCGGCGAGCTTGGAACCGTCGCCGGCACCCGTGATGATCGTCTTGGCCAGCGCGCGGGCATCGCTCGTACCCTTCAGGACCAAGGGCTTGGCGCCGTCCTTCAGCGCCGTGCGCAGCTTGTCGAGTTGGGCGTGCTCGGCAACTGCGGGGCCGCCGGCGGAGGTGACCAGGGATTTCAGCCCGGCCTGCAGCGTTTTGACATCGCCTGCCAGGTCACCACTGTTGAGTGCCACCTTGGCGGCAGCAAAGGCCTCGGAGAACTTGTTCATGCTCAGACTCCTCTCCTGTAAGCCGGCACGCAGCGCGTGACGGCAACTGATGCTGGATGGAAGGGCCGCGTCGACCATCGCCACGTGCTGCCGACCCCGTTCCCAGTCTGGACCACCGCAGCGGACATGACGGCGCTGCGCCTGCCTGCATGGTAGAGCGAGGGCAAGAAAGTTTCCAGCCGCCTGGGGGCCCCCTGCATCTGCCGACCCCCGTGCGATCCTGGTCGCTGCGCTGAAGGCGTCGTCAAAGCTGATGACCTGGCGGCCTGCCAGGCATGGACGTCACCGTCGCACCTGAGGAAGATCAGGTGTCTCGACTCGAAGGTGCCCGGCATGAGAACACATTCCACCAAAGGCAGTGCGGATCCGTGGCGCCGTGGTCTCTCGCGGTGTGTATGGGCGCTGGCGGTGACTGGCGCGCTGCTGGGTGGCTGCGGCACGCTGACCGTGGCCCAACGCAACGTGGTCGCGGCCGCCGCCGTGGGTTCGGTGGTGCCCAATGCCAACCTGGACCAGATCTACTACCTCGGGTCTTTCGATCCGCACAGCCAGTTGCCGCCTTCGCTGTACCGCATCCGCGTGCGTGGGCAGTCCAGCATCCTGAGCCAGATGCGCTTTGCTTCCAGCTGGGCGCCGGCGGCGGTGGTCGACTCGCTCAGCGGCAACGTCGAGATGGACATAAAGAGCGGGCGTGTCACCACCACAGGCGGTGAAGGCAAGGGCCTGGGCGACGGCCGCGGCCTGATGCTGTTCGGGCCCGAAGGCTTCAGGCCCGCGCCGCGCGACCATCGGCTGGTGGTCATCATGGGTTCCAGCCCCGAGGCCGTGGAGCAGGCCTTTTCCAGCGCCTTGGGCACGGTGGCCCGGGTGCGGTTTGGCCAACCCAGCGGCGCGCTGGACCGCCGGCTGTTCGAACACCTGACTGAACTGGGCCAGGAACGCCGCGAACTTGAAGCGCTGGTGCCCAAGTCATGAACGGCGCTGCCATCAACAAACCCGGCATCGGCGCCCGGCGCGTGCTGCGTGCGGTCACGCTTTGCTGCGCGCTCACGCTGGCGGGTTGCGCCGCGTTGCACATCGACGTCGACGTCTACAAGGGCCCGCTGGCCAACCATGAAGACGTTCAGCGCGACCAGCTGATAGCCATGGCCTTGTCGGCCAAGCCCATGCTGCTGGAACTGCGCGGGCAGCTGCTGCGTTCGGCCGGGGCGGGCTACAACCCCGAGCAGTTGGGCGAATGGCGTCACAAGGGCCTGCCGCAGAAGGAATTCGACCGCCTGTATGGGTACCAGACGCTGAAGGGCGAGCCCGAGCGCCGTGCGCTGCGCAATGCCCGCACGCTGAACAGCATCCTCAGCGCATTCGAGAACAAGGGCGAAGGTGCGCTGCCCCAACTGGCGCGCGAACTGCGCGACCTGGAGCGTGACGCGGACCGGTTGCACCAGCAGTACCTGGTGGTTTCCCGGGAGGGCCAGGACCGGGCTTCGAAGCCCAGCCAGTCCGCCCTGCAGAGTGCACATGTGTCGCGGATGTACATCTGGCATGCCCTGCTGGACGTGCTGCGCGAGATTCCGCCGGCCAATGACTGGAAGCCCGACGACCGCGAACGCTGGCACCGCCTGCGCCGCGAGGCGGCCGGGTGGATAGCCAACCGAACCCAGCCCTGGCTGCTGGCGTGCGTGTTGCAACAGCAGCAGCGCCACAGGTACCGCAGCCTTGACGCGCTGGCCCATGAGATGCAACGCCAGGCGATGCTGCAGGTGTCCCGACCGGGCCCTGATGGGCAGGCAGGACAGCGGCACTATGCCAACCCGTCGTTTTCGGTCACCCATTCGCCTGTCTGGCCTTGGAACGCTGGCCAGTTCACCGACGCCCGCAACGCCCTGCGCTGGGCCCTGGAATACGACCACCTGCGCCATGTGGAGGCGCTGGCATTGGCGCAGTCCGTCATCCGCGCCCCCGGCGAAGTGCAGTGTCTGGATCCTGTGAAAGTCAACGGTGCCCCCTGGCCCGACCGCACAGAAGTCAACCGTCCATGGCGGACGCAAACCGGCTTGGTGCGTGAGCCCTCGTCAACCCGGCCAGGGCTCGTGGGTGACGACGGGCAGGCCGAATCCGAAGGCCAACTGCTGGCCGAGCAACTGCAGTTCCTGGCCGATTCCGACGGCGGCGGCTTCGACCGTGGGCGCACCGCCGATGGCATCGACACCCAGGCCGACCGCTACGCGGTGCGGCGGGACGACGCGCACACCAAGCCCGCCCGCCATGGCCTGCGTGAACAGGCGCAGGACGAAGCCCGCACCGAGTTCCGCCGCATGGAACACAAGCTGGTGGACGTGGCCGCCCGCATGCAGTTCCTGGCCAACAACCTGTGGCTGGTGGAACCCACGGCGGGCGACGCGCCTGGCGACGCCGCGCAGGCTTTTGCCGGCCCAACAGCCTTCGCCCTGAAAAAGGACGATATCGACCGCTACAAGGCCCTGCTGGAAGCGGTGGCCAACAACCTGATGGTGCACGCCGACGACCTGCGACACCGGGCGCAGTACGACCAGAAACAGCGGGATGGCGCTGGGGCGGAACGGCACGCGGCGGGTGCCGTGGCCCGCGAGCGGACGGTGTCACAGGTGTTCAGCTCGCTGAACACCGAGCTCGAACGGTTGAAGACGCAGGCACAACGGGTCGAGGCCGAGGCGGAGGCAGGGGGCGCGCAGTTGCCTTCAGCGCAGGCAGAACTGGCCCGGGCGAAGATGCTTTTGGAAGACAAGCAGCGTGAACGCCAAAACATCCACCTGCGTGAGACGCAGTTGGCCTTCCTCACGACCACATTGGGTGCAAGACTGTCTGCACCCATGGTCGCAGTGCCGAGCGATGGAGCCCAGGATTGGCAGCGGGACAGCGAACTCCTGAACAAAGAGCTTTCAAAAGGGGCTGCCCCAGTCACCCAGGCTGAACTTCGCAGCGAGCTGGATGGCCAGTTGACCAAGCTTCTGTCAACGGTCAAGGCCCCACCCACGCCCAGAAGCACGCGGCTTGAGAGCGCGCGCGAAGGCTTGAAGCTGGCAGCCGTGGCGCCCACCGACGCAGCCGACCCGGCCCTGGCCCGCAAGGCCCAAGTGCCCGCGCTGCGCGAGTCGGTGCTGAGAGCCTGGGAGGCGGCCGACAAGTCCAGGCGCGAAGCCGTGCAGGCAGTGATCGACACCGCTGCCGAGTTTGAGAAAGCCCAAATCAAGGTCACTCAGCTCACGGCCAAGTCTGCGCTCAAGCCCGCACCCTTGACGAGCAGCCAGATCGCGGCGGTCATCAATCAGGTCGGCGCGCAGACGCAAGCCGTTGCCACGGCCATTCTGGCTGCGGGCTCGCAGCCGGGCACCGATGTGGTGATGTTCGAGCTGCGCCGCCTGCTGGATGCCGCCGCTGCCGCCAAGACGTTGAACGAGCAGGACCATCAACAGGTCAAAGCGGCATTGGCAGCCGCACGCCTGCCCGCCGTTCAACCTGCGCTCGCCGCAGCCACCGCTGGGGAGCGCACGCTGGACGTGCTGGACGCCCGTATCGCAATGTTGCGCCACCAGATCATCGACAGCACCGCTCGTGCAGGAAAGGATGCGCCTGAGACCAGAAATCTTGCCAAAGCCCTGGAGCTTGCGCGCAAGGAACGCGAGTCGCAGATCTACATCCGCCCGGCCAGCGCCTACCTGCGTTCGGTCTACACCACCACCAGCACCCAGGACGGGGGTGCGCGCGGCCAGAACCTGTTGTGGGACACGGTGACGCGCCTGACCAAAAATGACGGCAGCGCGGCGCTGAAGGAGAGCCTGGACAAGGCGAACTGGCAGAACATCAACACCGTCAGCGTCAGTGCCGGCGGTGATGCCAACTTCGTCATCGTCAAGGACGACGTGGGCAACTGGTCGGTCAAGGCGATGGGCGCCGACCCCGGCGCGATGATCAAGGCCGCCAAGAACCTGGCGCTGTACAACTTGGGCGGGCGCTACAACGCCAACCTGCTGCGCCTGGACGATATTGACCGCCGGCTGGAAACCGAGCAGAGCCAGACGGTGCGCGACGAACTGCGGAGCGAAGGCAATGACCTGCGCCGCAACGAGAGCGGTGCTGCGGTTGAAGCGCGCAGCGAGACCCTCACGCTCTTCATGGCCAACTACCGCAAACAAAGCCAGAGCCAGCTGGCCGACCTGCGCGCCCTGGCCGACAACGGCAAGCTGTTCACCGGCCTGCGCGCCCGCTGGCAGGCCAGCGTGAAGGACGAAGCCCAGGCCGCTGCGCTGGCCGCGCTGCTGGACGACGCCAGCATCGAGCAGCTGCACAAGGGCGTGCAGGCCGCCAGCGCCCAGGCCGCCAGTGACGCGGCCGCGCCGGCGGCCGTGCTGGCCACGCTGCAGGCTTCGCGCCGGCTGCATCTGGCAGTGGCCAGTTCAACGCGTGCGCATCAAGGCCTGGTGCAACCCGCACAACAGAAGGTGGAGGCAGCACAGGCCGAACTTGACGGCATCAACCAGGAGCTGGTGAAGGCCAAAGCCGTTGCGTTGGCATTCCTGACCGGCACCGAAAGGCGCAAGGAAGAAGACGGGAAAGTGGCCGGTCTGGAAAAGCAGGCGGCCGACAAGCAAAAGGCCCTGGCAACAGCCCAGACGGAACGGGCCACCGCCCAGCAGCAGAAGGCGCAGACGCTGCTGGACGTTGACGCCTTGCTGCTGACGCCCTACACGGCTCTGGCCACGCGCCGCCTGCGCCTGGTGGAAGAAACCGAAACGGCCGTGAAGGTGGTGGGGCGCGCTGCGCAGTAAGCAGAGAGGCCCCACGAGGGGTTTGGGCCGTAGACCTGACTTCAGTCTGCGCAGGGGCCCCACATGAAAGGCCCTGGGAGCGGGGCCGCAACGCCACGCGCCTCGGCGAAGGCGGCGGGCTTGGTGTTAGGCTTGATGCGACATCGCCACAGCCACACCACACCCGCTTTTCAGGACGGCAGCGGGGGTGTGGCGCCCCACACGCCAACCTGAAAGCACCCCTGTGATGGCCACCAAGAAGGCAAGCTTCCATTGGAACGACCCGTTGCTGCTGGACCAGCAGCTTACCGACGACGAACGCCAGGTGCGTGAAGCCGCCAGCGCCTACTGCCAGGACAAATTGGCCGGCCGCGTGGTGGAAGCTTTTCGCAATGAAGAAACCGACATTTCCATCTTCCGCGAGATGGGTGAACTGGGCCTGCTGGGCGCCACCATTCCTGAACAGTACGGCGGGGCCGGCTTGAACTACGTTTGCTACGGCCTGGTGGCGCGCGAAGTGGAACGTGTGGACAGCGGCTACCGCAGCATGATGAGCGTGCAGAGCTCGCTGGTGATGCTGCCGATTCACCAGTTCGGCACCGAGGCGCAGCGCCAAAAATACCTGCCCAAGCTGGCCAGCGGCCACTTCATCGGCTGCTTTGGCCTGACCGAACCCGACCACGGCAGCGACCCCGGCAGCATGGTCACGCGCGCCCGCGCCGTGCCCGGCGGCTACGAGATGACGGGCAGCAAGATGTGGATCAGCAATTCACCGTTTGCCGACGTCTTCGTGGTCTGGGCCAAGGACGATGCCGGCGCCATTCGCGGCTTCATCCTGGACAAGGGCATGAAGGGCCTGAGCGCGCCGAAGATCAAAGGCAAGGTGGGTTTGCGCGCCAGCACCACGGGCGAGATCGTGATGGACAAGGTGTTCGTGCCTGAAGAAAACGCCTTCCCCGACATCCGCGGCCTGAAGGGCCCCTTCACCTGCCTGGACAGCGCGCGTTACGGCATCGCCTGGGGCGCCCTGGGCGCCGCCGAAGACTGCTGGCAGCGCGCGCGCCAGTACGTGCTGGACCGCAAGCAATTCGGCAAGCCGCTGGCCGCCAACCAGTTGATCCAGAAGAAGCTGGCCGACATGCAGACCGAGATCACGCTGGGCCTGCAGGGCTGCCTGCGCCTGGGCCGCATGAAGGACGAGGGCACGGCGGCGGTGGAAATCACCAGCATCATGAAGCGCAACAGCTGCGGCAAGAGCCTGGACATCGCCCGCGTGGCGCGCGACATGATGGGCGGCAACGGCATCAGCGACGAATACGGCGTTGCGCGCCACCTGGTAAACCTGGAAGTGGTGAACACCTACGAGGGCACGCACGACATCCATGCGCTGATTTTGGGGCGCGCGCAGACGGGCATTTCGGCCTTCTGACGGCCGCCGCCGCGCTTGGCGCGGCGGTCTCTCTGCGTCCCGATTCTCGCGGCCGCGGTGTGTGCCAGGCTGTCTCTCAGCCCCGCGCCGCCAACGCCTGGCCCACCTCGTTGCTGCCTTGCGCCGAACCGCTGCCGGGCACCTGTTCGCCCGTGCGGTCGCACACTTGGGCCCAGACGGCGGCCAGCTTTTCAGGCGTGTCGGCGCCGGTGCCCAGGTGCACGCCTTGGGTGAGCGTGATGTTCGCCACCTCGAAGGTGCCGGCGCCTGCGCAGGCGATGGCGCGGGTGGGGGCTTCGTCGCTCACCAGCCACAGCAGCGCCGGTGTCACCGCCTCGGGCTGCAGCCGGGCCAGCACCTCGGCCGGCATCAGGCCTTCGGTCATGCGCGTGGCGGCGGTGGGCGCCAGGCAGTTGACGTGGATGCCGTGCTTGGCACCCTCGATCGACAGCGTCTGCATCAGGCCCACCAGCGCCATCTTGGCCGCACCGTAGTTGGCCTGGCCGAAGTTGCCGTACAGGCCCGACGACGAGGTGGTCATCACGATGCGGCCGAACTTTTGCGCCGTCATCAGCGGCCACACCGCATGCGTGCAGTGCACGGCGCCCATCAGGTGCACGTCCACCACGGCGCGGAAGTCGTCCAGGCTCATCTTCGCAAAGCTCTTGTCGCGCAGGATGCCGGCGTTGTTGACGAGGATGTCCACGCGGCCCCATGCATCCATGGCCTGCGACACCATTGCGGCCACCGCCGCGGGGTCGGTGACCGAGGCGCCGTTGGCGATGGCCTGCCCGCCGGCGGCGGTGATCTGGTCCACCACCGCCTGTGCTGCCGCTGGCGAACCGCCGCCGCCGGCTGTTGTGCCGCCCAGGTCGTTGACCAGCACTTTTGCGCCGCGCGCGGCCAGCGCCAAGGCATGTGAACGGCCCAGGCCGCCGCCGGCGCCGGTGACGATGGCCACACGGCCGGTGAAGTCGAGTTTCATGAGTCGGGGAGGGAGTGGATGGGAGCGAGGGAGGCTTGGGAATGTGCGCTGTCAGATGTAGAACTCTACCGCCGGCAAAGGCTCGGCCGCATGCAGCAGGTCCACCCGTTTCAGCGCCATGCGCAGCGCGCCTCCGTGCACACGCAGGTGGTGCCATGCCACGCCGGGCAGCGTGACGGTGTGCCCGGCGCGCAGTTCGGTGTAGATGAAGCGCGTGCGCAGTTCAAAGCGGTTGTTGGTTGCGTCGCACACGCGCACTTCAGGGGCCTGCAGCAGGTGGTGGCAGCGGCCGGGCGGTTTCTGCGAATGGGCCTGCGGGCTTTGCAGGCGCTGCAGTTTCACGCTGCGCAGCAAGGCGTCGTCGTACAGGTGCGACGCCTGGGCCAGCGGGTCGGTGTTGCGGGCTTCGGCCGGCAGCCAATACCAGCCGTCGGGTGTGAACAGTGCGGCCCAGTCGGCCCAGCGCTGTTCGTCCAGGCAGCAGGCCTCGTGGGCCACAAAGGCTTGCAATGCGGCCGTGGTGACGCTGTTCATGGCGCCGCCATGGCCTGCGCCCAGGCCTGGTACTGGTTGCGCAGCAGCGCCTCGTCAATGCCGCTGACGTTGCGCGGTGGTGGTAGATCTTGCTTACCCAATGCGCCGCGGTGCAGGCTGACCCAAGGGTTGTCGTCGTGGCTACCGCTCTGTTCACCCGCGGCCAGGCTGCGCTGTATGCCTTCAAACAGGTGCAGGTCGTCGTGCGCCACCATGGCCAGCGGTGAAAACACCTGGCGGTTGTAGAGCAGCGCGCTGTGCAGCAGTTCGGCCGGTGCGCCTTCGGGCTGAAAGGCCCAGGCTTCCAGCACCGTGTCGTCTGCCGCCTGCGGGCGCAGCACGCGCATGACCTGCGGCGTGCCCTTCAGCGCCATCGACGGGTAGAACACCACGTTCTGCGGCGCGAAGGCCAGCACCTCTGCTGCCCGCGCTGCGCCATGGGCGGCCTGTAGCGTGGCGGTGTAATCGCCCAGGCCGGCATAGCCGCTGTGCAGGCTGGCCTGCGTGCCCAGCACGCTGTGGCCGTGGGGCAATACGCGCGCGCCCATCTGCTCGAAGAAGCTGTAGCCGGCGGCGAAGGGCAGCAATTGCTTCATGGCCAGCGGCACGGGGGTGCCCTCGGCCGGTTGACGCCACACCGCCTGCGCCGACTGCGTGACCGACGCGTGGGTGGTTACCGGGTGAAAGGCGTCGTTGACGTTCTCCAGGTAGATCTTCCAGTTGGCGCGAAAGCGCGTGCGCAGCACGCCGCCGGCCACTTGCAGGCGCCCGGTGGGCGAGCGGTCAGCCAGCAGGTCCAGTGCGGGCAGCAGTTCGCCCATGCATTCGGCGAACGTGGGACCCCCCGCGCGTTGGCGGGCAAAGACAAATCCGCGGTGCACCGCCACTTCGCCGTAAGGCACCAGGCCGCCTTGTGCTGGGCAGGCGCCGAACACCGCATCGTCATAGCCGGCTTTCAGCGGCACGCCCAGCAGGCTGCCGTCCAACCGGTAGCTCCAGCCGTGGTACGCGCAGCGCAGGAAGCGGCCGGCGTGGCCGCTGGCTGCTGTGGCCAGCGGCGCGCCCTTGTGCGCGCAGCGGTTGTGCAGCAGCGCGATGCCGCCGTTTTTGCGCCGCAGCATCAGCAAGGGCTGGCCGTTCAGTTCGGTGGTGATGAAGTCACCCGGCTGCGGCACGTGGCTGTCGTGGCCCACGAACAGCCAACTGCGCGCCCACACGCGCTGGCGTTCAAGATCGAAAATTTTGGCGCTGGTGTAGATGCTGCGGTGCACCTGGTGCGGCTGCACCAGGTCCGCCGGGTTGGTGGCTGCGCCTACGTTCATGGTGCCGCGCGGCGGGCGCTGAAAAGGCAGGTATCTGCTGGCACTGCTTGCTTCGCGGCGCAGGTCGTTTCGTGCACCTCCACCGGGCCCTGCAGAAGCATGCCGGCCAGTGCGCTGAACATGCCGCTGATGGGTGCGCAGCAAGGCTCGGTTGCTTGTTTGCCGGCAAGGCCTTGGGCCGCGCGCCAGCCGTGTACGAACGGGCTGCCCTGCACCTGCAACTGCAGGCCGTCGGCCGTTGCCGCCACGGCCCAGCGCCCCCAGCCCAGGTCGGCCGCGGCCTGCACCGTGCTGTCGGTCAAGGCCGCCCCATCGGCGCCGGCCATCTGTGCATAAGCCTGCAGGCTGGCGCCGCCGTGCGCTTCGGCGGCGGCTGCCCAAGCCTGCAACCAGTCCAGCTGCTGCGCGGCGGGCAGGCGCTGCAGCGTGCCCATCAGCACGTCGGTGCGCATCATCAGGTAGCGGCGCGGGCCGTCGTGCAGGCTGCCATCTTCAGCCCAGGCCAGGCGCTGGCGCAGTGCACCCATGGCCGCGCTACTTGCCCAGCAACAGACCCGGCAGCCACGTGGCCAGACCGGGCACCAGCAGCACCAGGGCCACCATCACGACGCCCATCACCACATAGGGTGTGACGGCGGCGAAGATCTCGCTGGTGGGTATGGACGCCGGCGCCACGCCGCGCATGGTGAACAGCAGCATGCCAAACGGCGGCGTCAGCAGGCCCAGCTGCATGCAGATGAGGTAGATGACGCCAAACCACAGCGGGTCCCAGCCGAAGTGCAGCACCAGCGGCATGAAAAACGGCAGCGTGATCAGCATCATGCTCACCTGGTCGACAAAGCAGCCCAGCACCAGCAGCATCAGGATCATGGCGCCCAGCACCATCCACGGCGCCAGCGACGCTTCTTTCACCAGCCCCACCAGCCCGTTGGTGGCGCCGGAAAAAGCCAGGATCTGCGAAAACGCGGTGGCACCGATGATGATGAACAGGATGACACCGGTGATGGCCGCCGTGCCCATCAAGGCCTTGCCCAGCGACGCCCAGGTCATCGACCGGTACAGCAGGCACACGATGACGGTGGCCAGCGCACCCAGCGCGGCCGATTCGGTGGGCGTGGCCCAGCCGGCCGACATGGCCACGATGACCAGCGCGAAGATCATCACCAGCGGCGTCACGTTCACCAGTAGCGGGCCCCAGCGCGCCCAGCCGTGGGTCGCTTTGGGCTCAGATGGCGGCGCCAGTTCCGGGTGCCGCCAGGCGGTGAAGACGATGTAGACCAGGAACATCAGCGCCATCACGAAGCCCGGCACCACGCCAGCGATCAGCAGGCCCGAGATGGAGATGTTGGCCAGGCTGCCCAGCAGCACCGTCAGCGCTGAAGGCGGTATCAGCATGTCCACGCCGCCGATGGCCATGATGGGCCCCATGGCCATGCGCGGGTGGTAGCCGCGCTTCAGCATTTCCGGCAGCAGCAGGCTGCCCAGCAGCGCGGTGGTGGCGATGGTGCTGCCCGAGATGGCGCTGAA
>JAYSXE010000238.1:0-6110 GCA_043717565.1 Burkholderiales bacterium
TCTTCCTTGTAGATGCGCATCATGGCCTGCTGCATCTCTTGCGGCTTGTCCTTGTAGCGCGTCTTCAGCTCTTCCACGCGGGGCGCCAGCGCCTTCATCTTGCCCATGCTGCGGTAGGCGCTGGCGTTCAGCCAGTAGAAGGCAATTTTCAACAGCACCACCAGCGCAACGATGGCCCAGCCCCAGTTGCCCAGCACGCTGTGCAGCTTGTCCAGCAGCCAGAACAGGGGCTTGCTCAGCACCGTGAACCAGCCGTAGTCCTTCACCAGTTCCAGACCCGGCGCCAGCGCAGCCAGGTTGTTTTCTTCCTGCGGGCCGGCAAACAGCGTGGCCTCGTGAACCTTGGTGGTGCCCGGCGCCACGTCGCCCATCGGCAGCACCATGGCTACCGTGAAGTGGTTGTCGGCCACCTTGCTGCTGCGGAAGTCGCGCGGCCCCGCCTGCGGCACCAGCCAAGCCGATGCGAAGTAATGTTGCACCATGGCCACCCAGCCGTTGTCGGCCGTTTTCTCGTGGCTGGCGCTGCCCTTGGCGATGTCCTTGAACTCGACCTTCTGAAACTTCTTGGCGTCGGTGTAGACGGCCGGGCCGGTGAAGGTGAAGTAGAAGCTCGACTCGCCCTCGGGCGGGTTGCCGTCGCGCGCCAGCTGCAGGTACACCTGCGCGGGCACGGTGGTGCTGCCCTGGTTGCTGAACTCGTGCTTCACCGCCACGGTGTAAGCGCCCTTTTTCAGCGTGTAGGTCTTCAGCAGCTTGCGGCCTTCGACGGTGGGCGACTCGAAGGTAACGCTGACTTCGTTGGCGCCCGCAGCCAAGGTACGGTCGCCTTTGGACGCCACCGTCATCGGCGTCAGGTGGTTCGGCAGTTCAACCCCCGCAACGCCCGGGATCAGGCCGCTCTGGGCCACGTACAGGCGCTTGGGGCTTTGTTCGAACAACACGATGTTGCGCTTGGGGTCGGCCATGTCGCGGTGGGCCAACAGTTCAAGGCGCACGAGCGAGCCGCCCAGCGTGTCAAACGTGGCCTTGGCCACGTCGGTGGTCAGCGTAATTTGTTCACCGGCCGGAGCGGGCGCCGTCGCTTTTGGCAACGCAGCGGCAGCACCGGCGGGTGCAGGCACTGCGGCCGCTGAGGGCACGCCAGCTGCAGGCACCGGCACGGGTGTGGGTGTGGGCCCGCCAGCAGTGACTGCCGGCTTGCTGGAGCCGCCGAAGATGGACGGCTGGCCGGTGTGCTTGTTCCAGGCGTCCCACAGCAGCACAAGGGACATCGTGAAAACCACCCACAACATGGTGCGGCGCATATCGGTCATGTTCTATATCCGGTTCAAGGGCGCCGGGTCTGCGGGTGCAGCCGGCGCATCAGTCGGGGCCAGCGCGGTAAACAGGCCGCGGCTGGCCGATGGGGTATTGGCAACGGGGGTCGTCCAGGCCGAAATCCAGACGTCGGGCACGGCATCGCAGCCACCCTCGCACCAGGGGTGGCAGCGCAACAGGCGCCAGCCGGCCAGCGCAGCGCCGCGGGCGGCACCGTGTTGTTTCAGCGCTTGCAGCGCATAAGCCGAACAACTGGGTTCAAAGCGACAGCTGTTGCCCAGCCAAGGCTTGAACCAGAAGCGGTAACCGCGCACCAGCAGCAGCAAGGCCTGCTGGGCAAGGCCACCCAAGGCTTGAAGGGTGGAGTTCAGCATGCGGCTGCATCCGGCATTGGTGCCATCACCGCCGTACCGGGCTGTTGCGCTTCGCCGCGCGCCGCACCGCTTTTTTTCTGCACCGTGCGCAGCAAGTTTTCCAGCTCCATCCGCACGGCGGTTTGCAACGCGGCAGACCGTGCGGACACAAACTGGCTCACCGCAAACCCCTGGCTCAGCCGAAGCAGCCACAAGCCCGCGGGCAGCGAAGCCGCGTGCACCACAAAGATGCTGCGCATCTGCCGCTTGATCAGCGTGCGAGTGACCGCTCGCTTGGCATGGCGTTTGGGCACCACGCAGCCCAGCCAGCGCTGGTGAACCGAGTTGTCCACAGGCTCAAGATGGTTACCCACCGCCCCTGTTGATAACTCTGTATTCAACCGGCTGCCGCCGGGCTTTTTGCGCGCAGCAGGACGCCCTGCCACGTGGTGCAGGGCGAAGTGGGCGCTGCGCAACCGCGAACGCGTGGAGAGCAGGCGCTCAAAGTCGGCCTTGTGAACAAGGCGTTCGAGCATGGCGATGGTGCACGCAGGCTGGGGCTGGCAGGCACGGGCCACTGGGGCCCTGCTGGACAGCCCGGGCGTCAGACACCCAGGCGCTTGCGGCCTTTGGCGCGGCGTGCGTTCAGCACGGCGCGGCCGCCACGGGTCTTCATGCGCACGAGGAAACCGTGCGTACGGGCGCGGCGGATCTTGGAGGGCTGGTAGGTGCGCTTCATGGCGGGCAGTGGCTCTGGGCCTGGTTATGGCCGCATAGGCCGTTTCTGACGGTGCCGCCCACGGCCTTGAAGCTGCTGGGCGGCTGGTGATGGTGACAAACTGGGAACGATTCTGACGGACTGCGCTGGCGCGCGCGCCCCGCTGACGGCAGCCGTCAGGCGGCCCGCGATGGGCGGCCGGGCGTCGACGACGGCGGGTCTTTGTGGCGCCCAAGCAAATCCGGGAAACCCACGATTACAGCAAAAAACACCTTTGCGGTCAAACACTTGCACCACAAACCGCCCCACCTGACGGGGCTTGACGCCGCCGCCGAAGTTGTGGATAACCTCAATCCGCCGAACGCAACCGCGCATCATTCGGCGGCTCTAAAGAAGAAGATGTCCACAATGAGCCTTGACTTATGGCAATTGGGTTGCGAACGACTCGCCACCGAGTTGCCCGAACAGCAGTTCAACACCTGGATTCGCCCGCTGGCCGGTGCCGCGGCGGCTTCCACCGAAACCAGCACCAACGACACCGGCGACGAGTCTTCGGTGGTCACCGTGCGCGTGCCCAACCGGTTCAAGCTGGACTGGATACGCACGCAATACGCAGCGCGCATCGAAGCCTTGCTGTGTGACATTGCCGGCCACGCCGTGCGGCTGGACCTGACCGTGGTGCCCACGGTGCGGCCCGAATCGACGCACCACCACGCACAGCCCGCGATGGCCTTGCGCCGCAACACCACGGTGGCCGCAGCCAGCGTGGCGCTGGACGCACTGGGCCTGCAAGCCGACAACAGCAGCGGCCAGCACCTGGCAGACGGCGGGCGCCGCGGGGCCACTGCTGAAGCCCTGGGCGACCCGCGCAGCTTGGCCGCCGCACGACCGCTGGCACCTGCTTCCAACCCCTACCGCCTGAACCCGGCGCTGACCTTCGACACCCTGGTGGCCGGCCGCGCCAACCAGATGGCGCGTACCGCTGCACTGCACGTGGCCGGCGCCCCGGGCGCCATGTACAACCCGTTGTTCATTTACGGTGGCGTCGGCCTGGGCAAGACCCACCTGGTGCACGCGGTGGGCAATTCGCTGCTGAAAGACAACCCACAGGCACGCGTGCTGTACCTGCACGCCGAGCAGTTCATCAGCGACGTGGTGAAGAACTACCAGCGCAAGACCTTTGACGAACTGAAGGCCAAGTACCACGGCCTGGACCTGCTGCTGATCGACGACGTGCAGTTCTTCGCCGGCAAAGAACGCACGCAGGAAGAATTCTTCAACACCTTTGAAGCGCTGTTGTCCAAGCGCGCCCACATCATCATGACCAGCGACACCTACCCCAAGGGGCTGGTGGACATCGACGAACGCCTGACCAGCCGCTTCGACGCCGGCCTGACGGTGGCGATAGAGCCGCCGGAGCTGGAAATGCGCGTGGCCATCCTGATGCGCAAGGCCCACGCCGAAGCCACCGAGATGCCCGAAGACGTAGCGTTCTTCATTGCGAAAAACGTGCGTGCCAACGTGCGTGAACTCGAAGGCGCGCTGCGCAAGGTGCTGGCCTACAGCCGCTTCAGCCACAAGGACATCAACATCGGCCTGGCGCGCGAGGCGCTGAAAGACCTGCTGAGCATCCAGAACCGGCAGATCGGCGTGGAGAACATCCAGAAGACCGTGGCCGACTTCTACAAGATCAAGGTGGCCGACATGTACAGCAAGAAGCGACCGGCCAGCATCGCCCGGCCACGCCAGATTGCCATGTACCTGGCCAAGGACATGACCAAGAAGAGCCTGCCCGAGATTGGCGAACTGTTTGGTGGCCGCGACCACACCACGGTGCTGCACGCGGTGCGCAAGATCGGCGCCGAACGCACCACCAACCCCGAACTGAACCAGCAGCTGCACGTGCTGGAACAAACACTCAAGGGCTGAAAGCAGCACCCAACCGGCCGCCACAAGTCTGTTGAAAACACCGGCACAACACCCCTCTTTTCCACAGAGCCAAGCCCATCGGCAGGGTTGTCCCCTTTTCAGGTACACCAGCAGCCGGCTCTGGCCCACAGGGTTGCCCTGTGCCTAAGCCCTTGTCAGAACAGGCGAAAATAGACTTGTCCCCAGCCCAGGCCGGGCTCTACTGCTACTACCACCTCTTAAAAAGAGTACTTACATGATTGTTCTGAAAGCAGCCCAAGCCCAGGTGCTGGAAGCCCTGCAGTCGGTGGCGGGCATCGTTGAGCGGCGGCACACCCTGCCCATACTGGCCAACGTGCTGATGCGCAAGACCGGCGACACGCTGGAATTCACCACCAGCGACCTCGAAATCCAGGTGCGCACCCACGCCACGCTGGGCGGCGACGGCAGCAATCACAGCACCACGGTGGGTGCGCGCAAGCTCATCGACATCCTGCGCAGCCTGCCGGCTGACCAGACCGTGTCGCTCACGGCCAACCAGAACAAGCTGACGCTGCAGGGCGGCAAGAGCCGCTTCACGCTGCAGACCTTGCCCGCCGACGACTTTCCGCTGGTCAACGAAAGCGTCGACTTCGGCCCCGCTTTCAGCGTGCCGCAGAAGACGCTGCGCGCCCTGATCAACCAGGTGCACTTCGCAATGGCGGTGCACGACATCCGCTACTACCTGAACGGCATCCTTTTCATTGCCGAAGGCAAGCTGCTGACCCTGGTGGCCACCGACGGCCACCGCCTGGCGCTGGCACAAAGCACGCTGAACGCCGAAATGCCCAACAAGCAAGAAGTGATACTGCCGCGCAAAACAGTGCTGGAACTGCAGCGCCTGCTGAAGGACGAAGAAACCGCCATCGAAATGCGCTTTGCCAACAACCAGGCCAAGTTCATGTTCTCGGGCATGGAATTCGTCACCAAGCTGGTGGAAGGCAAGTTCCCCGACTTCAACCGCGTCATTCCGAAGAACCACAAGTTCGCCATCACGCTGGGCCGCGCGCCGCTGCTGGCCAGCCTGCAGCGCGCTGCCATCCTGACGAGTGAGAAGTTCAAGGGCGTGCGCGTGAACGTGGAACCCGGCCTGCTGCGCATTGCGTCGAACAACGCCGAACAGGAAGAGGCCAAGGAAGAACTTGAAATCGACTACAACGGCGACGCCATCGAGATCGGCTTCAACGTCACCTACCTCATCGACGTGCTCGCCAACAGCAACCACGATATGGTGAAACTGGAACTGCAAGACGGTGCAGCCAGCGTGCTGTTCAGCATCCCCGACCAACCCGGTTTTAAGTACGTCGTGATGCCCATGCGCATCTAGGTGCCGCGGCGCTGGCTTGTAGCGCCATCACCAGCCAAGCAGCGGGCCACGGCCCGCTGAAGCGTTTCTAGAAGGCGGCCCACAGGGGCTGCAACGGCCCATGCCGAACCCACAAAGAGCCCACCGATGACTGAAAACAGCGCCTCCAAGACAGAAACCAAGCTGGGTGAAGGCGTCATACAGCGCGAAGTACCCACCGCAGAAGGCCTGGTCATCAGCACGGGCAGCGAAGCCAGCACCGCCTATGGCGAAGGCAGCATTCAAATTTTGGAAGGCCTGGAAGCGGTTCGCAAGCGCCCGGGCATGTACATCGGCGACACATCTGACGGCACCGGCCTGCACCACCTGGTATTTGAGGTGGTGGACAACAGCATCGACGAAGCACTGGCAGGCCATTGCGACGACATCGTCGTCACCATCCACAGCGACAACAGCATCAGCGTCACCG
>JAYSXE010000239.1:0-45683 GCA_043717565.1 Burkholderiales bacterium
TGCTTCCTGCGGCGCCGCCTGCACACGCCCTGCGCCCACGATGCCACTCAGGCCACTGCCGCGCTGCCAGGCCTGCTGGTATTCACGCGCATAGCCCGAACCGAAACCTTGCTGTCGCGGCGTGATCCACTTCAGCGAAGCGTCAGGCAGCTCTTCGATGAAGCGGCTCTTCACGTTGTAGCGCGTCTGCCCGTGCAGCATGCGCGTCTGGCTGAAGCTGAGGTACAGGCGCTTGCGCGCACGCGTGATAGCCACGTACATCAGGCGCCGTTCCTCTTCCACGCCATCGGCGTCAGAAAGGCTCTGTTCGTGCGGGAACAGGCCTTCTTCAATGCCGGTGATGAACACGGCATCGAATTCCAGGCCCTTGGCGGCATGCACCGTCATCAGCTGGATGGCATCGGCACCCGCCTGCGCCTGGTTGTCGCCGGCTTCGAGTGACGCGTGCGTCAGGAAGGCGGCCAGCGGCGACATGATTTCGCCGGTGTCGGCGTCGGGCGCGGCGTCGGGCGGCGCGCCGGTGGCCTGCTCGTCCACCGGCAGCGCCACGGCGTCTTTGCCAAACCCTTCCTGGGTGACGAAGCTTTCGGCCGCGTTGACCAGTTCTTCCAGGTTCTCGATGCGGTCCTGGCCTTCCTTGTCGGTGCGATAGAAGTCCAGCAGGCCCGAGTGCTGCAGCATGTGGTCGATGATCTCGCGCAGCGTGAGCCCTTGGGTGGCCGCGCGCATGCTGTCCAGCAGCGCCACAAAGCCTTGCAGCTTCGCGCCGGCCTTGCCGGGCAGCAGCGCCACGCCTTCGGCCAGGCTGCGGCCGCTGCCAGCGGCTTCCTGCAGTTGTTCAATGCTGCGCGCGCCAATGCCGCGCGCTGGAAAGTTCACCACCCGCAAGAAGCTGGTGTCGTCGCCGGCGTTTTCCAGCAGCCGCAAATACGCGAGCGCATGCTTGATCTCGGCGCGCTCGAAAAAGCGCAGGCCGCCGTATACGCGGTAAGGCATGCCGGCGTTGAACAGCGCGCTTTCCAGCACCCGGCTTTGTGCGTTGCTGCGGTACAGCAGCGCAATCTCGCTGCGCGGCATGCCGCTGCGGTGCAGCTGCTGCACCTCTTCCAGCATCCACTGCGCTTCGGCGTAGTCACTGGTGCTTTCATACACGCGCACCGGTTCACCGTGGCCGGCGTCGGTGCGCAGGTTCTTGCCCAGCCGTTGCGTGTTGTGGCTGATCAGGTCGTTGGCAGCGTCAAGAATGTGGCCGCTGCTGCGGTAGTTCTGTTCCAGCTTCACCACGCGCTGCACGCGGTACTCGCGCTCGAAGTCGGCCATGTTGCCCACGCGCGCGCCGCGGAAGGCGTAGATGCTCTGGTCGTCGTCACCCACGGCAAACACGCCCCGGCCGGGTGTGCCCGGCGCAGTGAACAGCTTCAGCCACAGGTACTGCAGCCGGTTGGTATCTTGGAATTCGTCGACCAGCACATGCACGAAGCGGTGCTGGTAGTGTTCGCGCAGCGCTGCGTTGTCGCGCATCAGTTCGTAGGTGCGCAGCATCAGCTCGGCGAAGTCCACCACGCCTTCGCGCTGGCACTGTTCTTCATACACCTGGTAAATCTCCACCAGGCGGCGCGTCTGCTCGTCGCGCACCTCCACGTCCTTGGGGCGCTGCGCCTCTTCCTTGCAGCCGGCGATGAACCAGTTCACCTGCTTGGGCACGAAGCGCTCTTCGTCCAGTTTCAGGCCCTTGATGACGCGCTTCACGGCGCTCAGCGTGTCGCTGCTGTCCATGATCTGAAAGCCCTGCGGCAGCGCCGCCAGCTTCCAGTGCGCACGCAGAAAGCGGTTGCACAGGCCGTGGAAGGTGCCTATCCACATGCCGCGCACGGGCACCGGCAGCATGGAACCCAGCCGCGTCAGCATCTCCTTGGCCGCCTTGTTTGTGAAGGTCACCGCCAGCACGCCGCCGGGCGACACCTGCCCGGTCTGCATCAGCCAGGCAATGCGCGTGGTCAGCACGCGGGTCTTGCCCGAGCCGGCGCCCGCCAGGATCAGGCTGGCCACTGCGGGCAGGGTCACCGCCGCCAGCTGTTCGGGGTTCAGGCCTTGCAGCAGCCGCTGTTCTGTTGAATGCATCGCACTCATTCTAGGAGTGCCCACCGCCAGGCCCTGATGGCATAGCCCTGCGCAGGGGCCTTGCCGCGTAGAATGCGGCACCGGCCCGGACCCAGCGTCCCGGCCGGTTTTTTTTGCCTGGGAGGCTTTGAATCGCATGGAAATCTTTGACTACGACAACATCCTGCTGCTGCCGCGCAAGTGCCGCGTGGAAAGCCGTGGCGAATGCGACACCTCGGTCGAATTTGGCGGCCGCCGCTTCACGCTGCCCGTGGTGCCGGCTAACATGAAAACCGTGGTGGACGAGCCCATCAGCGAGGTGCTGGCCCAGAGCGGCCACTTCTACGTCATGCACCGCTTCGACCTCGACAGCGTGGCCTATGCCCAGCGCATGCGCAGCAAGGGGCTGTTTGTCAGCCTCAGTTCCGGCGTGAAACCGGCCGACTATGCGGTGATCGACCGGTTGGCGGCCGACGGCGTGGGCGCCGACTACATCACCATCGACATCGCGCATGGGCACGCCGACAGCGTGAAGGCCACCATCGAGCACATCAAGACCCGGCTGCCCAAGACCTTTGTCATCGCCGGCAACGTGGCCACACCCGAGGCCGTGATCGACCTGGAAAACTGGGGCGCCGACGCCACCAAGGTGGGCGTGGGCCCGGGCAAGGTGTGCATCACCAAGCTGAAGACCGGCTTCGGCACCGGCGGCTGGCAGCTCAGCGCTTTGAAGTGGTGTGCGCGCGTGGCCACCAAGCCCATCATTGCCGACGGTGGCATCCGCCACCACGGCGACATCGCCAAGAGCGTGCGCTTCGGCGCGGCCATGGTGATGGTGGGTTCGCTGTTTGCAGGCCACCACGAAAGCCCGGGCGCCACCGTGGAAGTCGACGGCAAGCTCTACAAGGAGTACTACGGCAGCGCCAGCGACTTCAACAAGGGCGAATACAAACACGTGGAAGGCAAGCGCATTCTGGAACCCATCAAGGGCGCACTGGCCGACACACTGCGCGAGATGCGCGAAGACCTGCAAAGCTCCATCAGCTACGCCGGCGGGCGCCAGTTGCAGGACCTGAAGAAGGTGAATTACGTCGTGCTGGGCGGCGAAAACGCCGGCGAACACCTGTTCATGTAGGTGCGTGGGTGCTGCCGCTGGCGCTGGCCCTGCGCTGGCGCTTACCGCCGCAGCGCGACGGGCTTTCAGCGCCCAAGCATATCGATGCGTTCGTCCAGCCTGTTTGCAAAGCCTGCCGGCCGCCGCGCCGCCAGCAGCGTCTTGCGCCCGCCATCACCGGCCGCAAACGGCCGCGCCGGGCAACTGCCACCACCGGCCAGTTGCGTGGCCGCGGCCAGCAGCGGGTCGGCTGCTGAACCCTGTGGCACCTGGAAGTTTTCGTCCACTGCGCAGGTGGCGTCAAAGCCGTCCCAGTAGCGGCCTTCGTTGCGTGCGTTCACGCTTTCGAAATTGACCACACTGTAGGTCTGACCGCAGCGGTCGGTGGGCAAGAAGCCCACCGGTTTGCCACAGGTGGTGTCACCCACCGACACCACCTGCACGCCCACGCCGCGCAGGCCGTTGATGACCTGTTCGCTGGCCGAACAGGTGCGCGGCCCGGTCAACACGAACACACGCGTCAGCGAAAGTCCGTTGGCCGGCGTGCTGAACTTGAACTGGGCGTTGTTCTGGGCGGCCCGCCGGTCGTTGTACAGCAGTGACGCGTAGATATTGCCGCTGGCGGCCAACCCCGCCACATATGACGCCAGCTGCCCACCCACCGACACCAGGCCGCCGCCGTTGTAACGCAGGTCGAGCACCAGGTCCTGCACCTGTTGTGTCCTGAACAGGTCAAACGCCGCGTCGATCGGATTCAGGGCTTGGCTGATCATGTTCTTCACCGCCAGGTAGCCCACGCGCCGCCCGAAAGAGGTGGTGAACACTTGTGAACCAGTGACCGGGGTGATGGTGTACACGGCGGAAGTCAGCCGCAGGTCCACCACCTGGCTGCCACGCTGCAGGCTCAGGTTCAGCGTCTGCCCGGTCTGGGTGGTGCTGAGTGCACCGAAGTCGTCGGCGCTGATGACGTCGAAGGTACTGCGGCCGTTGATCCTGAGCACCTGGTCACCACGCACCACACCAGCCAGCGCTGCCGGTGAACCCGGGTCCACGCCGCGCACATACAGCGGCCTGGACGGCTGGCCAGCCACTTCAAGGCCGGCCACGGAAACGCCATAGCCCAGGCTTTCGCCGTCGGTGAAGAAACGGGCGAACGAGGCCGAACTCTCACGACCGCTCCAGCGGTCGGCCGGGAAGGCAGCGTCGCTACCGGTGTACAGCCGGGCCTTGAAATAACCGGCTGTATCGCCGAACGCTGCGGGGTCGGGCTGCGGCGCCAGGCGGTACCAGAAGTACCACTCGTTCATGTAGCCGGCCAGCCAGTCCTGCTGTTCGCGTACGGTGCACCCGGCTTCGGCGGTTTCTGATGTCGAACCACCTCCGCCGCCGCACGCCGTCAAGCAGGCCAGGCTGACGGCTGCCAACGACAGCAGCCGCCGCCGAGACCACAAATGCGCGTTCGCCCAGCGTTGCGCTGGGCTCAGTGCACCACCCTGCCTCTTACAATTGAGGTCCATCCCTGGCTCCTTGTCGTGCGGCAGTTTCGGCCACAAGCCTGCTGCCGCATCGCCCTCTGCACACCCGCCCATCATGCCCGAGCTCGCCAAGTCCTTCGAACCCGCTGCCATCGAATCCCGCTGGGGGCCCGTGTGGGCGCAGGCCGGTGTCTACGAGCCAACGCTGGACCCGGCAAAGCCGTCGTTCGCCATCCAGCTGCCCCCGCCCAACGTGACGGGAACGCTGCATATGGGCCATGCCTTCAACCAGACCATCATGGACTCGTTGACGCGTTACCACCGCATGCTGGGCCACAACACGCTGTGGTTGCCGGGCACCGACCACGCCGGCATCGCCACGCAAATCGTCGTGGAACGGCAGCTGCAGGAAAAAGGCCAGTCGCGCCACGACCTGGGCCGCCCAGATTTCGTGGCCAAGGTGTGGGAGTGGAAGGCCAGCAGCGGCGCCACCATCACGCAGCAGATGCGGCGCATGGGCGACAGCGTGGACTGGTCGCGCGAGTACTTCACGATGGACGACAAGCTCTCGCGCGTGGTCACGGAAACCTTCGTGCGGCTGTTCGACGACGGGCTCATCTACCGCGGCAAGCGGCTGGTGAGCTGGGACCCGACACTGAAGAGTGCAGTGTCTGACCTGGAAGTGGAAAGCGAAGAAGAGGACGGCTTCCTCTGGCGCATCCGCTACCCGTTGGCCGACGGTTCCGGCAGTCTGGTGGTGGCCACCACGCGGCCGGAGACGATGTTGGGCGACACCGCAGTCATGGTGCACCCCGAAGACGAACGCTACGCTGCGCTGGTGGGCCAGCAGGTGAAGCTGCCGCTGTGTGACCGCTTGATCCCGGTCATCGCCGACGCCTATGTCGACCGCGAATTTGGCACGGGCGTGGTGAAGGTGACGCCAGCCCACGACGCCAACGACTACGCCGTGGGCCAGCGCCACGGCTTGCCGTTGATCGGCGTGCTGGACCTCGACGCCAAGATCAACGGCAAGGCCCCAGCGGCCTACCGCGGCATGGACCGTTTTGCCGCGCGCAAGAAAGTGGTGGCCGACCTGGACGCCCTGGGCCTGCTGGTGGAAACCAAGAAACACCGCCTGACCGTGCCGCGCTGCGCGCGCACCGGCCAGGTGGTGGAACCCATGCTCACCGACCAGTGGTTCGTGGCCGTGAACAAGGCCGGCGCCGACGGCGTGAGCATTGCCGAAAAAGCCCGCACGGCGGTCAGCAGCGGCCAGGTGCGCTTCGTGCCCGAGCAATGGGTGAACACCTACAACCACTGGATGGACAACCTGCAGGACTGGTGCATCAGCCGCCAGCTGTGGTGGGGCCACCAGATTCCCGCTTGGTACGGCACGGGCGGCGAACTGTTCGTGGCGCGCAGCGAAGAAGAAGCACGCCAGCGTGCCAGTGCAGCCGGCTACAACGGACCGCTAACGCGTGACGCAGACGTGCTCGACACCTGGTATTCGTCAGCGCTGGTGCCGTTTTCCACGCTCGGATGGCCTGACAACACGGGCAAGAGCGCGCTTGAGCAGCAGCTGTTCCTGCCCAGCACCGTGCTGGTCACCGGCTTTGACATCATCTTCTTCTGGGTGGCCCGGATGATCATGATGACCACGCACTTCACCGGCCAGGTGCCGTTCAAGGACGTGTACATCCACGGCCTGGTGCGCGACGCGCAGGGCCAGAAGATGAGCAAGAGCGAAGGCAACGTGCTCGACCCGGTGGACCTGATCGACGGCATCGAACTGGGCCCGCTGCTGGACAAGCGCTCGGCGGGCCTGCGCAAGCCAGAGACCGCGCCGCGCGTGCGCAAGCAGACCGAGAAGGAATTTCCGCAAGGCATTCCGGCTTTCGGCGCCGACGCACTGCGCCTCACCATGGCCAGCTACGCCACACTGGGCCGCAACATCAACTTCGACAGCAAGCGCTGCGAGGGCTACCGCAACTTCTGCAACAAGCTGTGGAACGCCACCAAATTCGTGCTGATGAACTGCGAAAGCAAGGACTGCGGCCTGAAGGACCACAGCAAGGCCGAGTGCGCCGCACCGGTGCTGGACGCCAGCGGCGCCATCGTCACGCCGGCCGGCCCGTTTCACGGCTACCTGTCTTTTTCTTTGGCCGACCGCTGGATCACCGGCGAACTGCAGCGCGTGGAAGCCGCGGTCGCGCAAGGCTTTGCCGACTACCGGCTGGACAACGTGACCAGCAGCATCTACACCTTTGTGTGGGACGAATACTGCGACTGGTACCTCGAGATTGCTAAGGTGCAATTGGCCAACGGCACCGAAGCACAGCAGCGGGCCACGCGCCGCACGCTGATCCGCACGCTGGAAACCGTGCTGCGCCTGATGCACCCGGTGGCGCCTTTCATCACCGCCGAGCTGTGGGACAGCGTGGCGTCAGTGGCTGGGCGCAAGGTCGAAGGCAGCACCAGCAGCATCGTCAACGCCGCCTATCCGCAGGCGCAGCTGAACAAAGTGGACCCGGCCGCCGACGCCTGGGTGGCGCGCCTGAAGTCCGTGGCCGCCGAAGTGCGCCGCCTGCGCAGCGAAATGGGCCTGCCCCCGGGCGAACGGGTGCCGCTGCTGACGCACGGCGACGACGGCTTTCTGGCCACCGCGGCGCCGGTGTTGAAGGCGCTGGTGCGGCTGGCCGACGTGCAACGGCAGGCCAGCGAAACCGCCTTCGCAGCGGCCACCGCCAACGCGCCCGTGGCGGTTTCAGGCGGGCTGCGGTTGGCGCTGTTCGTTCAGGTCGACGTCGCTGCTGAAACCGTGCGGCTGGACAAGGAAATCGCCCGCCTGCAAAGTGAAATCGGCAAGGCCGAGGCCAAGCTGGGTAACGAGAGTTTTGTCGCCCGCGCACCGGCCGCGGTGGTGGAACAGGAACGCGGCCGCGTGGCCGATTTCAAACAGAACCTGGCGCGTCTGCAGGACCAGCGTTCGAGGTTGGGCGGGCCGGCTTGAACACCTGAGCCGGTGCCAGCACCGGTGCCGCGGCAGCAGCGGCCGGTGTGTCGGCCGGCAATTGGCTCGCCATCAACATCTCGTCGATGCGCTGGGCCACGGCCCACGCGCCGCGCAGCCGGGAACCCTGTGTGACACCGCTCACCCGCGGCGTGACCTGCAGCGTGGGCACTCGGTGCAGCGGGCGGTCCACATCCAGCACGCCCGGCTCAAGGCTGTCCATCCAGGCGGCGGCCAGCGGCCCGTTGGTCAGTGCTTGCGCCAGCGCCTGTTCGTCAAACAGGTTGGAATGGGCAAGGCTCACGAGCACCTGGTTGGCCTTGGCACCCTGGAACAGGCGGTCGCCAAACAACCCGCGGTAGCGCGAAAAGAAGGCCAGCAGCACGGCCACGCCGTCGCTGCGGGCCAACAGCTCACGCAGCCCCACGGCCTCGATGCCGTGCCGCGACCATAACGCGTCACTGATGTGCACACTGGGGTCGTAGCCCAGCACCTTGGCCCCGAAGGCGGCCAGCAACTTGGCCAGGGGTTGCACGGCCGGGGTCATGCCCACCAGGCCTACGGTGCACGAGCCAAGTTCGCGGCCCACCAGCAGCCCTTCGGCATTGACTATGGGCACCCGGCGCAGCATGGCCAGCAGCGCACTGACCACAAATTCGGCCTCGGCCGCGGCGCTGGCTGACGCTGGGCGCACCACCTCAATGCCGCTGCGGGCACAAGCTTCAAGGTCGATGTTCTCGGTGCCCACGGCCAGCCGGGCCACCAGCCGCAGGCGCGAAGCCTTCTTCAGCAGGGCAGCGTCCAGCGCCGTGCTGGGCGGGATGACCACGGCGCGGGTCAGCGAAACCGCTGCGGCAAAGCCAGCCGGGTCCTGGGCGAGTTCGGGCGCGAAATGCACCGCATGGCGTGCCTCAAGCCATTGCAGGACATCGCCGTCCAGAGACTCGACGATCAACACATCCATGGTTCAGGCAAAGATAATCGGGTAGTTTTCAGGTTGGGTGAGCATATTGCAGGCCGCAAAGCCGATCCCGCCTAAAGTAGCGCGTGACACAATCGTTATCAATTCTTCAATCGTAGAGAGCCTGATGCCCATCCAGAAGGCAATTTTCCCGGTAGCGGGGCTTGGAACACGCTTTTTGCCCGCCACCAAGGCGCAGCCCAAAGAGATGTTGCCCGTGGTTGACAAGCCTTTGATCCAGTACGCCGTGGAAGAGGCCTACGCCGCTGGCGTGCGTGAAATGATCTTCGTCACCGGCCGCCACAAGCGCCCCATCGAAGACCACTTCGACATGACGTACGAGCTGGAAGTGGCGCTGGAAAAAGCGCACAAGGACGAGTTGCTGGCCGTGGTGCGCAGTGTCAAGCCCGACGACATGGAGTGCATCTACGTGCGGCAGGCGCAGGCGCTGGGCCTGGGCCACGCCGTGCTGTGCGGGCAGCGCCTGGTGGGCAACAACCCTTTCGCCGTGCTGCTGGCCGACGACCTGATGGTGGGCGAAACACCGGTGCTGCGGCAGATGGTGGAACAGTTTGAAGAGTGGCGTGCTTCCATCATTGCGGTGCAGGAAGTGCCGCGTGAACACACCAGCCGCTACGGCATCGTGGCCGGCACGGAAGTCAACGACAGGATGATGGACGTGACCCGCATCGTGGAAAAACCCGCGCCTGCCGATGCGCCGTCGTTGCTGGGCGTTGCAGGCCGCTACATCCTGACGCCCGGCGTCTTCCACGAGATCGAGGCCCAGCCGCGCGGCGTGGGCGGCGAGATCCAGCTCACAGATGGCATCGCATCACTGCTGCGCCGCGAGAAGGTTTTTGCCTACCGTTACGAAGGCAAGCGCTACGACTGCGGCAGCAAAGAAGGCTTTCTGGAAGCCAACGTCGAGCTGGCCCTGGCGCACCCGCAACTGGGGCCAGGCTTCAGGCAGTTTTTGAAGAACCTGGAGCTGTAGCAGCCCCCAGCGCGCGGTTCAGCGCCTGCGCAATATGTGGGTGAACTCGCCGCTGGCGGTGTCTTGCTTCACCAGTTCGTTGCCCGTCTGGCGGGCGAACGCCTGGAAGTCCCGCACTGAGCCTGCGTCTGTTGACAACACGCGCAACAGGTCGCCGCTGGCCATGTCGGCCAAAGCCTTCTTGGCTTTCAAGATCGGCAGCGGGCAGTTCAAGCCCCGCGCATCCAGTTCTTTCTGTACGTCCATGTGCCGGGATTCTAGGCGCGCGGCGGCAGTTCGATGAACTGGGGCTCCAGGCCCCGGCCGCGCAGCCAGTCGGCCAATGCGTAACCGGTGCCGGCACGCCAGCAGCGCAGGTCGGGCAGGTCGAACAATTTGTATTCAGCGAGTTCGGGCGACAGTTGCACGGTGCCAGTTGCCTGCACGTGGTAAGCCACGATGAGCTGGTTCATGCGCTGGAAGTCGTAGACGCCGATGAGCTTCACCTGCTGCACCTGCAGCGCGGTCTCTTCCAGCACTTCGCGCGCAATGCCGTCTTCCGGCGTTTCGCCCGCCTCCATGAATCCGGTGATCAGCGCGAACATGCGGCCCGGCCATGCGGCGTTGCGCGCCAGCAGCACACGGCCAGCCTGGTCAGTGCATTCCACCACGGCGGCCAGCACGGGCGTCGGGTTGTTCCAGTGTGTCCAGCCGCAAGCCGGGCAGCGCAGCCGCTGCTTGGGGCCGCCGTCTTCCTGGCTGGTGATGGGTTGCAGTTCGGTACCGCAACTCAGGCAAAAGCGGGCCTGGTTCATGAAGGGAACACGCCAGTGGACAGGTAGCGGTCACCACGGTCGCAGACGATGAACACGATGGTGGCGTTTTCCAGCCGCTGCGCCAGCTGCAGCGCCACCCAGCACGCGCCTGCAGCCGAGATGCCGGCAAACAGGCCCTCTTCGCGCGCCATGCGGCGCGCCATGTCTTCGGCATCAGCCTGACTGACGAGCACCAGTTCATCGACGTTGCGCGCGTCGTAGATTTTTGGTAGGTAGGCTTCGGGCCACTTGCGGATGCCCGGGATGCGCGAGCCTTCACTGGGCTGGGCACCGACGATCCTGATGGCGGTGTTCTGGCTCTTCAGAAACTGCGACACGCCGGTGATGGTGCCGGTGGTGCCCATGGCGCTGACGAAGTGCGTCACGCGGCCACCGGTGTCGGCCCAGATCTCGGGGCCGGTGGTCTGGAAATGCACGCCAGGGTTGTCGCTGTTCGCAAACTGGTCCAGCACACGGCCCTTGCCTTCGCTTTGCATCTTCTCAGCCAGGTCGCGCGCGTATTCCATGCCACCGCTTTTTGGCGTCAGGATCAATTCAGCCCCAAAGGCCTTCATGGTCTGGGCGCGTTCGATCGACAGGTCCTCCGGCATGATCAGCACCATGCGATAGCCCCTGATGGCGGCTGCCATCGCCAAGGCGATGCCGGTGTTGCCCGACGTGGCTTCGATCAAGGTGTCCCCTGGTCGAATCTCGCCGCGCAACTCGGCGCCGCGGATCATGCCGATGGCGGGCCGGTCTTTCACTGACCCCGCCGGGTTGTTGCCTTCCAGCTTGCCCAGCACCACGTTTCCACGGTCGCTGCCGGCCGCACCGGCCAAGCGTTGCAGGCGCACCAGGGGTGTGCCGCCAATGGCGTCTTCCAGTGTCTTGTACCGGGGAACTTGCATCATCCTTCACTCCTTCTGCCGCGCCATTGTGTCAGCGTGGCACGGCGGCCCTGGAACAGCGTGTGATAATCTGAAGCGATAGGCGTGTTGGCCCCAACACCCTTGCCCGCGTGACGAAATCGGTAGACGTAGCGGATTCAAAATCCGCCGCCGCAAGGCGTGCCAGTTCGAGTCTGGCCGCGGGCACCATGTCGGCATCTTGCCAACCCTTCATCAGGTTCCCTCCGGTTCCTCCGTTGTCCGCAAGTTCATGCCGCCAATTCCTCAGCTGACCAAGTCCCTGATGATCGCCTGCACGGCCGTGTTCTGCCTGCAGCTGTTCCTGCCTTCGCTGTCAACCTGGTTTGCGCTGTTCCCGCTGGGCAGCGGCAACTTCAGGCCCTGGCAGGTGGTGACCTACGCCTTCCTGCACGGCGGCATGGGGCACCTGTTCTTCAACATGCTGGGCCTGTGGATGTTCGGCTCTGAGCTCGAGCGGCTGTGGGGTCAGAAACGCTACGCGCAGTTCCTGCTGGCCGGCGTGCTGGCCGCCGCGGTGGCCCAGATGGTGACCAGTGCGCTGGGCGGTTCCAACAACCCCACGGTCGGCGCTTCGGGTGCGCTGTTTGCACTGCTGCTGGCCTTTGGCATGCTGTTCCCGAACCGCGTCATCATGCCGCTGTTTCCGCCCATCCCGATGAAGGCTCGGACCTTTGTGCTGGTGTTCGGCGGCATCGAATTGCTGCTCGGGTCGGGACTGCTGGACTCGCTGCTGGGCGCGGGCGGCGGCAACATCGCCCACTTCGCGCACCTGGGCGGCATGGTCGGCGGCTTTCTGATGATCCGCTACTGGCGCGGCCACCCGCCATTCGGCCGGCGCAGGCGCTGAAAACCTGCTGACGCCAGAGCGTCTTTCAGCTGGCCTGCAGGCCCTGCAACACCGTGGGGTACTGAAGCCGTACTCCCAGTTCTTTCAGCAGGCGGCGGTTGCCGATGCGGCGCGATTCGCTCAGGAAGCTCATCTGCATCGGCCCCAGCTGCTGCTGCGCTTGGTGGCGGGATATGCGCGGCGGCAACGGCAACCCTTCCAGCTGCGCCACCAGGTCGAAGTAGTCGCCCATCTTCATGTCGGTGTCGTCGCAGACGTTGTACGCACGCTGGGGTGCGCCGTGCTCCAGCGCCGCGACGCAAGCCCGGGCCAGGTCGTCGGCGTGGATGTGGTTGGTGTACACGTCATCCTCGGCGGCCAGCACCGGCGAACCGCGCAGCACCCGCTCTCGCGGCCGGCCCCCTTCACGGTCCTCGGCGTAGATGCCGGGTATGCGCAGGATGCTGACCCGCGCCCCGGTGGTGCGGCCGAATAGGCGCACCTGGGCTTCAGCATCCACGCGTCGCCAGGCGCGGTCTGTGCCGGGCCTGATGGGGCGGGTTTCGTCCAGAAGCTCGCCGTTGCAGTCGCCGTAAACACCCGTGGTGCTGGCATAAACCAGCGTCCGCACGCGGCGTGCGTTCAACAGCGCCTGCAGCAGGCGGCGTGTGCGGCCGTCGGTGCTACCCGAAGCGGCAGGCGGTGCCAGGTGCAGCACGGCGTCGGCCGCTTGCGCCAGCTGCTGCAGGCGGCCCAGTGTGGAGGGCCGGTCCAGGTTGCCCGGTACCGGGCAGGCACCGAAAGCGCGCAGCGCGTCAAATCGCTCGGGTGACGATGACAAAGCCAGCACGCGCCAGCGCGGCCGCACCAGTTTCAGCACGCGCAAGCCAACGTCGCCGCAGCCCACGATCAGCAAGGTGGGGCTTCGAGCCATGGAGCGGGGCCATTCAGACATCAACAAAAGCCGTGGCGTCAAGGGTGGCGTTGGGGGCGGGCACAATCCCCAACGAGTGTACGTTTGCAGCCCCGTTCAATCTGCGCGACCCCAGTCGCCGCCCCACCGCCCATGAGTTTCAACATCACCCTCACCCCCGCGCAACGCAGCTTCACAGTTGACGACGGCGAGTGCATCCTGCCGGCGGCCATTCGCCAGAACATTGGCCTGCCCTACGGCTGCCGAGACGGCGCCTGTGGCTCGTGCAAGAGCAAGCTGCTGGAAGGACGCGTGGTGCACGGGGCCCACCAGCTCAAGGCGCTGACGGCGGCCGAGGAAGAAGCCGGTTTCATCCTGACCTGCTGCGCCCTGCCGCAGACCGACTGCCTGGTGGAAGCGCGCAACGTGCCCGGCGTCGGTGATTTTCCGGTGCTGAAGCTGCCCAGCCGCGTGCTGAGCATCGACAGACCCGCGCCCGACGTGGCGGTGCTGCGGCTGCAGTTGCCGGCCAACCAGAACCTGCAGTATCGCGCCGGCCAATACGTCGAATTCATCCTGCGCGACGGCGCGCGGCGCAGTTACAGCATGGCCAACGCCCTGCACAACCTGGGCAGCCCGCCGTCGATCGAACTGCACGTTCGCCACATGCCCGGCGGCAAGTTCACCGACCATGTCTTCTCGGCCTTGAAGGAGAAAGACATCCTGCGCATGGAGGGCCCCTTCGGCAGCTTTTTCTTGCGTGATGAGTCCAGCAAACCCATGATCCTGCTGGCCAGCGGCACCGGCTTTGCGCCGATCAAGGCGCTGGTCGAACAACTGCAGCACAAGGCCAGCACCCGGCCGTCGGTGCTGTACTGGGGTTGCCGTCGCAAGAGCGATCTGTATCAGAACGACTGGTGCGAGCAGGCTGCCGCAAGCATGCCCCATCTGCGCTACGTACCCGTGCTGTCCGAGCCCACGGAAGCTGACGCCTGGGCCGGCCGCACGGGTTTCGTGCACCAGGCCGTGATGCAGGACTGGCCCGACCTCTCAGGCCACCAGGTCTACGCCTGTGGCTCCCCGGTGATGGTGGAATCTGCGCAGCGCGACTTCGTGCAGCGCTGCGGCCTGCCGCCTGAGGAATTCTTTGCCGATTCGTTCACTTCGGAAGCCGACAAGCACGGGCCCACCGCATGAACAACGCAACCCGCTTCACCGCTGCCGCATCACTGCGCCGCCGCGCGGCTGTGCTGGCCGCAGCGCTGTGCTGCGCAGCGCCGCTGGCCTGGTCGCAAGCCAAGCCGGTTCGACTCATCGTCCCGTACCCGCCCGGCGGCCCGCTCGACATCGCGGCGCGCATGCTGGCCGAGCGCGTGAAGGACAGCCTCGGCCCGGTGGTGGTGGAAAACCGCCCCGGCGCTGGCGGCAATCTGGGCGCCGACGTGGTGGCCAAGGCCGCGCCTGACGGCCAGACCCTGCTGATGGGCGCCGTGGCCACGCACGCCATCAACCCGTGGCTGTACAAGCGTATGCCCTATGACGCGCTGCGCGACTTCACGCCCCTGACACTGGTGGCGCAAGTGCCCAACGTGCTGGTGATGAACAGCGAAACCGCGCAACGGCTGAGCATCGCCTCACTGCAAGACCTGGTGGCCTACGCACGCCGCAACCCGGGGCGGTTGAACTATGGCAGCGGCGGCAATGGCAGCGCGGGCCACCTGGCCGGCGAGATGTTCAAGTCGCAGGCCGGCCTGTTCGTGGTGCACATCCCCTATGCCGGTGGCCCGCCGGCGCAACTTGCGCTGCTGGCCGGCCAGGTGGACTTCAACTTCGACAACCTGGCCGCGGCTTCAGCCAACATCCAGAGCGGCAAGCTCAAGGCGCTGGCGGTGACGACGGCGCAGCGTGCTGCCGCGTTGCCCGGCGTGCCCACCGTGGCCGAGGCAGGCGCCGCGCTGGGCCTGAAGGGCTTCGACATCAGCACCTGGTTCGGCCTTTTCGCACCCGCAGGGCTGCCCGCCGCACAGACAGAGGCCCTGAGCAAGGCCTTCACTGATGCGCTGAACGCGCCCGAAACCCGCACCCGCATGGCCAGCCTGATGGCACAGGTGTCGCCGATGGCGCCGCGGCCGTTTGCCGACTTCGTGCGCAGCGAACACCAGAAGTATGAGAAAGTGGTGAAGGCCAGCGGCGCCAGCGTCGACTGACGGTGGCCAGTCCCGCACCTGGGGCAGCGCCCCTGCGGCGTGTCACTCGCCCAGGTAGGCCGCGCGCACCTTGGGGTCGCTGAGCAACTGCTTGGCGGGCCCGGTCATCGTGATCTCGCCCGACTCCATCACGTAGCCGCGGTCAGCCAGGCCCAGTGCGCGGCTGGCGTTCTGTTCCACCAGCAGCACCGTGGTGCCGCGGCTGTGGATGTCGGCCACGACTTCAAAGATCTTGTCCACCATGATGGGGCTCAAGCCCATGCTGGGCTCGTCCAGCAGCAGCACCTTGGGCCGGGCCATGAGCGCGCGGCCCATGGCCAACATCTGCTGTTCGCCGCCGCTCATGGTGCCGGCCAGTTGCATGGCCCGTTCCTTCAGGCGCGGGAAGATGGTGAACACCTTGTCGATGTCGGCCTCGATCTCGGCCTTGTCGTTGCGCACGAAGGCGCCCATCTGCAGGTTTTCGGTGATCGTCATGCGCGTGAAGGTGCCGCGCCCTTCGGGCACCATCACCAGTCCCTGCGCCACCAGGTCCCACGCGCCCTGCCCCTTGATGGACCGGCCCATGAATTCGATGTGACCATCGGCCGGCGCCTGCGTGCCGGTGACGGCCTTCAGCGTGGTGGTCTTGCCAGCACCGTTGGCGCCAATCAGGCTGACCAGTTCACCCTGCTGCACTTCGAAGCTGACGCCCTTGACGGCCTGGATGCCACCATAGGCCACCTTCAGGCCGGTGACTTTGAGTAGTGTGGTGCTCATCGCTGCTGCGCCTTCAATGGTGGCCGGCGCCGAGGTAAGCCTCGATCACCTTTTCGTTCTTCTGCACTTCGGCGGGGTTGCCTTCGGCGATCTGCTTGCCGTAGTCCAGCACCGTGACACGGTCGCACAGGCCCATCACCAGCTTGACGTCATGCTCGATCAGCAGGATGGTGCGCCCGTCCTTGCGGATGCGGTCGATCAGCTCGCGCAGCACCACCTTTTCGGTGGCGTTCATGCCGGCGGCCGGTTCGTCCAGCGCGATCAACTGCGGGTCGGTGGCCAGGGCCCGCGCAATTTCCAGGCGGCGCTGGTCGCCGTAGCTCAGCGTGCGGGCGCGAAAGTCGGTGTAGCGGCCGATGCCCACGTAGTCCAGCAGTTCCTGAGCGCGCTGTGCAATGGCGGCTTCTTCGGCCTTGAAGCTTCGTGTGCGCAACACCGCGCCCAGCAGGCCCGAATGGGTGCGAACGTGACGCCCCACCATCACGTTTTCAAGCGCCGTCATCTCCTGGAACAGGCGGATATTCTGAAAGGTGCGAGCGATGCCCTGCTTGGCCACCTCGTGCACCGCGCTGGGCTTGTAGGTTTGACCCGCAAGCTCGAAGGTGCCGGCGTCGGGGGTGTACAGGCCGGTGATGACGTTGAAGAAGGTGGTCTTGCCGGCACCGTTGGGGCCGATCAGTCCGTACACCTGGCCGCGGCGGATGGTGATGCCCACCTCTGACAGGGCCTGCAGGCCGCCAAACCGCTTGCTGACACCCTGGACTTGAAGAACGATGTCGCTCATGGTCAGGCCGCCTTGCTGTTGCCGGCGGGGCCGGGTGCCGGCGGGTTGGCCGGGCTGGGCGCGGCTTTGCCGTGTTCGGGTGAAGGCCACAGACCGCGAGGCCGCAACAGCATGATGCTGATCATGGCTGATGCGATCAGCAGCTGGCGCAGGATAGAAGCATCGAGCCGCCCACCGGTCATCTGCTGCAGCGGCCCGGCCACATAACGCAGCACTTCGGGCAACGCGGCCAGCATCACGGCGCCGAGGATGACGCCGGGCAGGTGGCCCATGCCGCCAAGCACCACCATGGCCACGATCATCACGCTTTCCATCAGGCTGAACGATTCGGGCGACACAAAACCCTGGAACGACGCAAACATGGCGCCGCTGACGCCCCCGAAGGTGGCGCCCATGCCAAACGCCAGCAGCTTCATGTTGCGGGTGTTGATGCCCATGGCCTTGGCGGCGATCTCGTCTTCACGAATGGCCATCCAGGCGCGGCCGATGCGGCTGGTTTCCAGACGATGGCAGATCACCACACTGATTACCACCAGCACCAGGAACAGGTAGTAGTACATCGTGACCGACGGGATGGTGAAGCCGAAGATCTCCAGCTTCTTGCCAAAGTTGATCCAGGGGTCGGCCAGTGGGCCAATGATCAGCGGGTCGATGCGGTCCAGGCCGCGCGGCCCGTTGGTGATGTTCACCGGGTGTTCCATGTTGTTCATGAACACGCGGATGATTTCGCCAAAGCCCAGCGTGACGATGGCCAGGTAGTCGCCACGCAGCTTCAGCACCGGCGTGCCCAGCAGCACGCCAGCCAGCCCGGCCAGAAAGGCAGCGAGCGGTATGACCACCCAGATGGGCGTGTGCAGGCCTTGCGGGAACAAGTCCGCGATCCAGGGAATGTTCTCTATCAGGTGCGGGCTGGCGAGCAGCGCATACATGTACGCGCCCACGGCGTAGAAGGCGACAAAGCCCAGGTCCAGCAGGCCTGCATAGCCCACCACGATGTTCAGGCCCAGCGCCAGCAGCACGTACAGCAGCGCCAGCGCCATGATGCGCACCCAGCCCTGGCCAAACTGCTGCGCAAACAGCGGCAGCGCTACCAGCGCCAGCGCACACAGAATGAAGACGACGATCTTGTTTTTCATGGTCTGTTCCCGCGTCAGGCACGGTCTGCCACACGTTCGCCCAGCAGCCCCTGCGGCCGCAAGGTCAGCACCAGAATGAGCGCCACGAACGCGAAGATGTCGGCGTAATGACTGCCCAGCACACCGCCAGTCAGTTCACCCAGATAACCTGCGCCCAGCGACTCCACCAGGCCCAGCAGCAAGCCACCCACCACCGCGCCCGCGAGGTTGCCAATGCCGCCCAGCACTGCGGCCGTGAAGGCCTTCAGGCCCGGCAGGAAGCCCATGGCGTGCTGCACGGTGCCGTAGTTGGCCGCCCACATCACGCCGGCCACGGCCGCCAGAGCGGCGCCAATGATGAAGGTGGCCGAGATCACCATGTCGGGCTTCACGCCCATCAGCGCGGCCACGCGCGGGTTCTCTGCAGTGGCGCGCATCGCACGGCCCAGCTTGGTCTTGTTCACCAGGTACATCAACGAAGCCAGGATCACCGCTGTCAGCCCCAGGATCAGACACTGCGTGACGCTGATGACCGGCCCGCCCAGGTTGATGGGGTCGCTGGGCAGAAGGATCGGATAGGGCTTGGGGTTGGGCTTCCAGATGATCATGGCAATGGTCTGCAGCAACAGGCTCATGCCCATGGCTGTGATCAGCGGCGCCAGGCGCGGCGCGTTGCGCAGTGGGCGGTAGGCCAGTTTTTCGATGGTGAAATTCAGCGCTGCGCACACCACGATGGCGCAGACCAGCGAAATCAGCATCATCAGCCAGCCCGGCATGCCGCTGTCGGCCAGCAGGATGACCACGGTCCAGCTGACCATGGCACCCACCATCAGCACCTCGCCGTGGGCGAAATTGATGAGGTTGATGATGCCGTAGACCATCGTGTAGCCCAGTGCCACCAGGGCATACATGCTGCCCAGCACCAGACCGTTGATGATCTGTTGGAAGAAGGTTTCCATCGAGACTCGCTCCGTTTGTCGCATCCGGTCTGGGCCGGAACCGGGGTCACGCAAGAAGCGGGCCGCTGCTTGCGCCGGCTTGCACAGGTCTGTAAACCTGCATGGGCGACGTTGCGGCGGCATTCTAGGTTCGCGCCCGTGGTGCATTGGGGCGGAGTTACCCCTTTGGCCCCCGCAGAAAATACGCCAACAAGCGGTGTTGGCCGTGATTAGTTCGGGTCAGCGTGCTTCCGCTGGGCCTCTTCGTCCAGGCGGCGCAGTTCCGCCAGGCGCTCGCCGATGCGCTGTTCCAAACCCCTTGGAACGGGCTCGTAGAAGCGCTGACGGCTCAGGCCTTCGGGCAGGTACTTTTCGCCGGCCGCGTAGCCCTGGGCCTCGTCGTGCGCGTAGCGGTATCCGGCCCCGTGCCCCAGCGTCTTCATCAGCCGCGTGGGGGCGTTGCGCAGGTGCGCCGGCACGGGGCGCGAACCGTCGCCCCGCACGACGTCCAGCACGCTGTTCCACGCGTTGTAGACGGCGTTGCTCTTTGGTGCCACCGCCAGATAGACCACGGCCTGCGCCAGCGCCAGTTCACCTTCGGGCGAGCCCAGCCGTTCAAAGACCTCGGTAGCGTCCAGCGCCATGTGCAGCGCCCGCGGATCGGCCAAGCCGATGTCTTCGCTGGCCATGCGCACGATGCGGCGGGCCACGTAGCGCGGGTCGGCGCCGGCGTCCAGCATGCGGGCCAGCCAGTACAGCGCGCCGTCGGGACTGGAACCGCGCACGGACTTGTGCAGCGCCGAGATCAGGTCGTAGAAGACGTCGCCGCCCTTGTCACCGCGCCGCAGCATCGCGCCCAGGGTGGTTTCCAGTTCCGGCACGCCCAGCACCGTGCTGCCGGCATGGGCGGTTACCAGGTTTTCATAGGCGTTCAGCAGGCGGCGGGCGTCACCGTCGGCATACGACACCAACTGCGCCTGGGCTTCGGTATTCAGTGCGGGCGCTTGCAGCAGGAGCTGCGCGCGGTGCAACAGCTGTTCCAGGTCGGCCGCTTCCAGGGGCTTCAGCACATGCACGGTGGCCCGCGACAACAGCGCAGAGTTCACCTCGAAAGAAGGGTTCTCGGTGGTGGCGCCGATGAAACTGAACAAGCCCGACTCGACATGCGGCAGGAAGGCGTCCTGCTGCGACTTGTTGAAGCGGTGCACCTCGTCAACGAATACCACTGACGCGCGACCTGCCCTTTGCACCGCCAGCGCCTGTTCAACGGCGTCGCGGATGTCCTTGACACCGGCCATCACCGCAGACAGCACGATGAACTGCGCTTGGCTGGCACCCACCAGCAGCCGCGCCAAGGTGGTCTTGCCCACCCCCGGCGGGCCCCAGAGGATCATCGACGGCAGGCGCGGTGCCTGGTGGGCGGCGCGCAACGGGCGGCCGGGGCCGAGCAAGTGAACCTGGCCCACCACTTCGTCCAAGGTTCGGGGGCGCAAGCGCTCGGCCAGCGGCAGGCGCTCGGGCGGCGGCGCTGGCGTGGCGTGTATTGGGACGGGTCCTGAGGCAGGGCCGGCGTCTTCAAACAGCCCCGCTTGAGGCTGGCTATCGGGCTGTGGGTGCGGGTTCGGCGGGGCAGCCATGACGGCATTGTGGCGCGCCGCCGCGCACGCTTTGAAATGGGGGCACCGCGGCGCCCACTTCCGTGCATCGCTGCCCGGGCGATGCCCGCAAACTGGGCATTGCGAACGGGCTTGTATGTCAGCCCCCAGGCGCCGACCACAGCCCGCGCCTTACCCGAACACCAGCACTACGGAGAAAGCATCCCATGAGCATCGTCGCGGCATCAAGCCCGAAGTCCAACGCGGCCTTCACCAGCGTCGAACTGCCCACCGGCCACGCGAAACGCGAATTCCTGTCTTTCCGGCTCGGCGCCGAGGAATACGGCATCGACATCCTGAAGGTGCAGGAGATCCGGGGCTATGAAGCCCCCACGCGCATCGCCAACGCACCCGAATTCATCAAAGGGGTGGTGAACCTACGGGGCGTGATCGTGCCCATCGTGGACATGCGCATCCGCTTCTGTCTCGACAAGGTGGAATACAACACCTTCACCGTCGTGATCATCCTGAACATCGCCGGCCGCACCGTCGGCATGGTGGTCGATTCGGTCAGTGACGTGCTTGAACTCGGCGGCGAAGACGTTCGGCCCGCGCCCGAATTCAATGGCGCCATCGATGCCGGCTACATCGTCGGTCTGGGCGCGGTGAAAACCGGCGACACGCTGCGCATGCTGATCCTGATGGACATCGAGCAGGTGATGAGCAGCCCTGAAATGGGCTTGATCGACGTGGTTTCGCACTGATTCCATCATGGTCTGCGGCGCCCCGGGGCCGCAGCATTCCAGCACTGGCTCTGCCGCCCACAACCGACCCGCGCCCGCCCCCTGAAGGCCCCTTGGAGCACCGATGAAGACCACCGCCCACAGCCTGACCATTGCCCTGTTCGTGGCCAGCAGCAGCGCTTTGGCTGACCGCCCCCTGGTCACCGACACCGCAGACTCGCTGGCACGCGGAAACTGCCAGGTCGAGTTGGGGCGCGCGCAAGAAAAAGCCCGCACGCAAGCCACCACTGGCAGTTCCGACATGCAGTTTTCATGCGGGGCGGGGACGCACTCGCAATTCGCCATCGGGTTGAACAGCAGCCGCGCCAACGGGCTGCGCGCTGAGACCTACCGTGCCGTGGGCAAGACCACGCTGGTGGCGCCTGAAGACGGCACCACCGCCCTCGGGCTGCGCTACGGGTTGGGCTGGGCCGCGGGCCAAGGCCGGCCCACCGAACTGGAGTCGGCCACCGTGCTGGCCGTGGCCACTCGCGAAGTGAAAAACGGCGTGCTGGTGCACGCCAATCTGGGCTTCACGCGCGACCGCTTGCAGGCCCGCACCACCGGCCTGTGGTCGCTGGGCGTCGAGACCACCGATGCGCTGAGTTTTGCTGTCGACGTCTTTGGCGCCGAACGCAACAAGCCTTCGGTGTCAGTGGGCGTGGGCTGGCGCGCGTTGAAAGACGTCTTCTTCAGCGCGGCCTATGCGCTGCAAACGGCAGACGACAAGGCCCGCGCGTTCAGCATGGGCTTGAAGCTGGTGTACTGACCGGGCCTGTGGCGCCGTCTGCGCAGCGCGCAGCCGCGCGGCGGGTCAGCGGGCTTCAGCGCAGCCCTACTGTTCCACCACATCGGCACCGGGTGGCGCCTTGAATTCGAACCGCGCGTCGGGAAGGTTCACGTTGGCGGCGAAGCGCGTGAAGTCCAGCCGCGAACGCTGGCCGAAACTGTCGACGATCTCGATGGCGGCCAGTTCCTTGCCCCGAAAGGCAACCCGCATTTCCTGGAACGCGCCGCCGGCCGCGCGCGGCGTGGCCGACACCCATTCAAGGCCTTGTGACGCGGGCAGGTTGGCGAGCTTGAACTCCGGCTCCAGAGCGGCACCGGCCAGAACGGCCGCTGGCGTGGCGCCCAGGGCCTGCGCCAGTCGCCGCGAGCTGGCCTGGTTCAGGTCGGCGTCGTAGATCCACACCTTCTGCCCGTCAGCCACCATCAGCTGTTCGAAGGGCTTGTTGTAGGCAAACCGGAACCGGTTGGGGCGGGCGAATTCGAATTCACCGCTGCTGGTCTTCTTGCGCGCGCCGTCAGGCGAAGTCACCGTTTGCGTGAAGCTGGCCTGCCCGCTCTTCACGTCGCGCACAAAAGCACGCAGTGAATCCACGCCGTCGGCGAAGGCGGCGGTGGACAGCGCACACATCGCCAGCACCACGCCAAACAATCGGAACGCGGCCGCCCCGGCCGCGCGCTTCAACGGCCCCAACCGGGCCCGCTGCGCCACCCACGGCAGCCGACCAACCGGCCGTACCGAGCGGTTGGCTCTGCCGCAGTCAGAAACGGCGTGAGCGGTTGTTAGAACGAGCTTATTCACTTTTGGGTACCAGGATGTCGCGGTTGCCGGTGTGCCCCATGGACGACACCACGCCCGACTGTTCCATTTGTTCCAGCAGGCGCGCCGCGCGGTTGTAGCCGATGCGCAGGTGGCGCTGCACCAGCGAAATCGAAGCCCGGCGGTGCTGCAGCACGATGGACACCGCCTGGTCGTACATCGGGTCGGCCTCGCCGCCAGGCCCTGCGCCACCGCCAGCGCCCGCGTCGCCGCCGGCGCCGTCACCGTCGAGCACGCCGCCTTCAAGGATGCCTTCGATGTAGTTGGGGTCGCCTTGTGTCTTCAAGTAATCCACAACGCGGTGCACCTCCTCATCGCTGACAAAGGCGCCGTGTACCCGCACCGGCAGGCCGGTGCCGGGCGACAGGTACAGCATGTCGCCCTGCCCCAGCAAGGCTTCGGCTCCCATCTGGTCCAGGATGGTGCGGCTGTCGATCTTGCTGCTGACCTGGAAGCTCAGCCGGGTGGGAATGTTGGCCTTGATCAGACCGGTGATGACGTCCACGCTGGGCCGCTGCGTGGCCAGGATCAGGTGGATGCCGGCAGCACGCGCTTTCTGCGCCAGGCGGGCAATGAGTTCCTCGATCTTTTTGCCCACCACCATCATCAGGTCGGCCAGCTCGTCGATCACCACCACCACATGCGGCAGGCGCTCCAGCGGTTCGGGCTCTTCCGGTGTCAGGCTGAAAGGGTTGGGCAGCTTCTCGCCGCGCTCGGCAGCGTCTGCAAGCTTGCGGTTGTAGCCCCCCAGATTGCGCACACCCAGCTTGCTCATCAGCTTGTAGCGGCGCTCCATCTCGCCCACACACCAGTTCAGCGCGTTGGCCGCCTGCTTCATGTCGGTGACCACGGGCGCCAGCAGGTGCGGAATGCCTTCGTAGACGCTCATTTCCAGCATCTTCGGGTCGATCAGGATCAAGCGCACATCGCGCGCTTCGGCCTTGTACAGCAGGCTCAGGATCATCGCGTTGATGCCCACGCTCTTGCCCGAACCGGTGGTGCCGGCCACCAGGCAGTGCGGCATCTTCGCCAGGTCGGCCACCACGGGCTGGCCCACGATGTCCTTGCCCAGGCCCATGGTCAGCATCGACGATGAACTGTTGTAGATGTCGGAGCCCAGGATCTCGGACAAGCGAATCATCTGCCGGCGTGCATTGGGCAGCTCCAGCGCCATCGTGTTCTTGCCCGGTATCACCTCCACCACGCGGATGCTGACCAGCGACAACGACCGCGCCAGGTCGCGCGCCAGGTTCACCACCTGCGAGCCCTTCACGCCAGTTGCCGGCTCGACCTCGTACCGCGTGATCACCGGCCCCGGTGACGCTGCCACCACGCGCACCTCGACGCCAAAGTCCTTCAGCTTCTTCTCGATCAGGCGCGACGTCATCTCCAGCGACTCGGTGGTCACTGTTTCCTGGCGCGCGCTGACACCGTCCAGCAGGTCCACCTGCGGCAGCTTGGTGTCGCTGAGCTCGGCAAACAGCGGTTTCTGCCGTTCCTTGGCCACGCGTGGCGACTGCACGATGTCGGTCAGCACAGGGGCAATGACCAACGGCACGTGGGGCTGCTGCTCTTCTTCTTCGCGAAGTACCTGCACCACCACCTCGCGCTCCTGCGCGGCGGCCTCGCCCACGCGGCGGTCTTCTTCCTGTTCACGCAGGTCGGCGCGGCGCTCGCGCAGACTGTCCAGGCGGCTGCCGATGGTGTCGGCCAGACGCAGCCAGGAAAACCGCAGCGCCAGGGCCAGGCCCGCCACCAGCAAGGCAATCCACAACACGCCCGAGCCCGCAAAGCCCAGCCAGCGCATCGACAAGGGCCCCAGTGCATAACCCAGCACACCACCGGCATGGCCGGGCAGCAGACCTTCCCAACGGTACAGGCGTGTCCATTCCAGCGCGCAACTGGCGGCCAGCAACAGCAGCAGGCCCAGCCAGAGATGCCAGCGGGGCGAGGTCTTTTCGGTGTGCGGGCCGCGCAGCATGCCGGCCAAGGCCTTCAGCCAAGCCCGCAACGACACCGGCAGCAGCCACCATGACGAGAAGCCGAACAGGAACAGCAGCGCGTCAGACACGCGGGCGCCGAGCACGCCCGCCTTGTTGTGCAGCGCAGCCTGCGCGCCCGATGTGCTGAAGGCCGTGTCGTCGGCATGGTGCGTGGCCATGGCCAACAGCAGCAGCAGCCAGGCCAGGGCGCCGGCCAGCAGCAATGCCTGCTGCTTCAGCCGCGCCGGCCCGGCGATTGTCGTGGCGGTGGCGCCCGGTGCGGCCACCGGTATGGCCGCGGCGGCACCATCACCGCGCAATGAACCCAAGGGAAAACTCATGTCCCGATTGTGAAGGATCACAAGCGGGTTCAACCCCGTTCAGCCTGCTATCCGCAGCGCGCCCGAGGGGCGCAGGGGCGCACTGGCGCTGGCTGGTCAGCGGAGGGTCAGTCGTTCTGCAGCCGTTCCTTGATCACCACCGAGCCGTTCTCCTGCGTCTCAATGACACCACGGTCTTCCAGATCCTTCATCACGCGGCTGACCATTTCACGCGATGCACCCACCACCTTGGCCATGTCCTGGCGGCTGACCTTGTGGCGGATGATTTTCACGCCTTCCACTTCTTCGGCCATGTCCAGCAGCGTTCGGGCAACCCGGCCGTAAACGTCCAGCAGGGCCAGCGACTCGATCTGCCGGTCGGCATTGCGCAAGCGCCGCACCAGGCCACGCATGATGCCGTAGGACAGCGTGGAGTTTTCAGGCAGGCAGCGCGCGAAGTCGGCGCGCGCCAGCACCAGCATGTCAGTCTGGATTTCGGCGCGCACGGTGGCGGAATGCGGTTCGTTGTCGATCAGGCTCATTTCGCCCACGTAGTCGCCCGATTCCAGCACCGCCAGAATGACCTCGCGGCCCCGCGTGTCGGCAGTCAGCACCCGTGCGCGGCCGTTGAGCAGAATGAACAGCGCGTTGCTCTTGCGGCCCTGCTCCACCACCAACTCGCCGCGCCGGTAGCGGCGCTTCACCACGCTGTCGGCGATGGCCTGCGCCTGGTCCACAGTGAGCATGGAAAACAGCGGTACGCGGCGAATCAGGTCCAGGTTGGACAACATCGACATGTCAGAACTCCTCGTGCTGGGATGGTCAAATCGTGCAAACCGCCAAAAACAACCGAAGCGAAAGGGTCTGCAAGAATCGGGCTATTCTGCCCAGGAACTTGATCGTTTCCGTTGGAAGTGACACGCTTCTGGGCCCCAGATTCGCCGCGGCCCGCCTGCAAATGCGGGCGTCTGGCAACAGCCCGAAGCGCCGTACAGCGGTGCCTTGCGCCGGCACATTCCACCACCCTTCACCGCTTTGAACATGACAGCAAAAACGACCCACGCACGCGTCCTCATCCTCGGCTCCGGCCCTGCCGGATACACCGCCGCGCTGTATGCCGCGCGCGCCAACCTGGGGCCCGTGCTGGTCACTGGCATGGCGCAGGGCGGGCAATTGATGACCACCACGGAAGTGGACAACTGGCCGGCCGACGTGGCTGGCGTGCAAGGCCCGGAGCTGATGCAGCGCTTCCTGGACCATGCCGAGCGATTCAACACCCAGATCGTGTTCGACCACATCAACCAGGTCGACTTCAGCCAGCGCCCCTTCCGGCTGACCGGTGACTCGGGCAGCTACACCTGCGACTCGCTGATCCTGGCCACTGGGGCCAGCGCCAAGTACCTGGGCCTGCCCAGCGAGCAGGCCTTCATGGGCCGCGGCGTCAGCGGTTGCGCCACCTGCGACGGTTTTTTCTACCGCAACGACACGGTGTGCGTGGTGGGTGGTGGCAACACCGCGGTGGAAGAGGCGCTGTACCTGTCAAACATCGCCAGCAAGGTGCACCTGGTGCACCGGCGCGACAAGTTCCGCGCCGAAGCCGTGATGATGGACAAGGTGATGGCCAAGGTGGCCGCAGGCAAGATTGAACTGCACCTGTGGAACACGCTGGACGAGGTGCTGGGCGACAGCACCGGCGTCACCGGCGTGCGGCTGAAAAGCACCAAGGACGGCACCACCCAGGACCTGGCCCTCAAAGGCTGTTTCATCGCCATCGGCCACCAGCCCAACACCGACATTTTCAAGGGGCAGTTGGAAATGAAAGACGGCTACATCATCACCCGCACCGGCCTGGACGGCATGGCCACCATGACCAGCGTGCCCGGCGTGTTTGCGGCCGGCGATGTGCAGGACCACATCTACCGCCAGGCCATCACCAGTGCCGGCACCGGCTGCATGGCGGCATTGGATGCGCAACGTTTCCTGGAACAGCACGAAGCCTGAACTGGCATGCCGCGCAGAAGCCGGGCTATAATCAGTGGCTTTGCTGGATCTGGCCTCTGTGCAAGCGGCCCCTAAGGGGGCATGCGCAAAGGCAAACAAACGGGCAGACAGAGACCAGCACCCGAATCAATTTTTTGTGGAGAAGCGTCATGGCACGCGTCTGTCAAGTCACCGGCAAGGGCCCCATGGTGGGCAACAATGTTTCGCACGCCAACAACAAGACCAAGCGTCGTTGGCTGCCGAACCTTCAATACCGTCGTTTCTGGGTCGAGAGCGAAAACCGTTGGGTGCGCCTGCGCATCAGTAACGCCGCTCTGCGCATGATCGACAAGGTGGGCATCGACAAGGTCGTCACCGACCTGCGCGCCCGCGGCGAACTCTGAACAATTAGGAGAGCACCATGGCCAGCAAAGGCGGACGCGAAAAGATCAAGCTGGAGTCCACAGCGGGCACCGGCCATTTCTACACCACCAGCAAGAACAAGAAGACCACGCCCGAAAAGCTGGAATTTTTGAAGTTCGATCCGAAGGCACGCAAGCACGTGCTGTACAAAGAGATCAAGCTGAAATAACTGCTGCGTCCGCAAGGGCGTTGGCGGTACTGAAATTCTGCACGGTCCGACGCAACTGGTTTGTGCGGGCGTTGCGGCTGAAGCCTCAGTAGGCTGGCCAGGCAGATCACAGAGCCTGCCTTGCAGGCAAAAAGAAATCCCGCCAATGGCGGGATTTTTGCTTTTCGGATCGCGCTTCAGGGTGTGGCAGTTTCCGGCCCCGCCGCCCTTCGAACAATCTGCTGCGGCATAAAAAAAGAGGCTCCGAGGAGCCTCTTTTTGCCATCAGCCTGCAGCTGATGCTGGATCAGCGCACGACGGCGATTTCGTCGCGCTTGCCACCCTTGTAGGTGTACAGCGTCAGTGCACCATTCTTGACGTCGCCCTTGTCGTCGAACGAGATCGTGCCGGTCACGCCTTTGTAGCCGGCCGTCTTGGCCAACACGGGCAGGTACTTGGCAGGTTCGGCGGAACCGGCCTTGACCATCGCTGCGGCCATCAGCATGGTGGCGTCGTACACGTAGGGTGCGTACACCTTCACGTCGTCGTTGAATTTCTTCTTGTAGGCGGCGTAGAACTCTTCCATCGACTTCTTGGCCGTGCCTTCAACACCACCGGCCTCGGCGCAGACAACCTGACCGTCGGCCATGGTGCCAGCAGCCAGCTTGGGCAGGTCGCTCGAGCAAATGCCGTCGCCGCCCATGAACTTGGCTTCGATGCCCAGTTGCTTCATCTGGCGCATCATCGGGCCGGCCACGGCGTCCATGCCGCCGAAGAACACGATGTCAGGCTTCTTGGCCTTCAGGGTGGTCAAGATGGCGGTGAAGTCGGTGGCCTTGTCGTTGGTGAACTCACGGCCGACCGTCTTGCCACCGGCGCCCTTGACGCCCTTTTCGAACTCGTCGGCAACGCCCTGGCCATAGGCCGTGCGGTCGTCGATGACGACGATGTTCTTGCCCTTCATGTTCTTCACGGCGTAACGGCCCAGCGTGCCACCCAGGTGCACGTCGTCAGCCACCACGCGGAAGGTGGTCTTGTAGCCCTGGCGCGTGAACTTGGGGTTCGTGGCCGAGGGGCTGATCTGCGGAATGCCGGCGTCGCTGTAGATCTTGGAAGCGGGAATTGACGTGCCCGAGTTCAGGTGGCCGATGACGCCATTGACCTTGCTGTCGACCAGCTTTTGGGCAGCGGCGGTGCCTTGCTTGGGGTCTGCCGCGTCGTCTTCAGCCAGCAGTTCAAACTTGACCTTCTTGCCACCAATCGTGGTGCCCTTGGCATTGAGCTCGTCAATGGCCATGCGAGCGCCGTTTTCGTTGTCCTTGCCCAGGTGCGCAATGCCACCGCTGGTGGGGGCCACATGGCCGATCTTGACGACCATGTCTTGCGCGTAAACAGAGCCGCCCAGCATCAGCGCTGCGGCCGCGGCGATCAGGTTGAACTTGACTTGCATGCAGAAAACTCCTGGTAATGTGTTGTCGAATCAGACAAACAGTGAAAAAGCAATCAATGACGATAACGCACAACCCCCCCTGGGTAACTGGGGGTTAACTCGGCTGCGCCGGCTGGCCTGTTCGGCCAACCGCACCGCTTCAACGCGGCAGACCGTCGGCCGGTGCACACCGGGCATCGGGTAACGATAAACGCGGTTGCAACGCCTGGGCTGCTTGCAAGAGATCAAGCCGTGAAACCGCTGCCATGGCTCAGGCCGCAGTGCGCCCTGTCAAGTGTTCGAGCTTCCAGCCGGCGGCCTTGTAGAACCGCCAACGCTGGCGACCCTGGTTGGCTTGGTCCGCGTCGGCCGAAACCACCTCGATAAGCCGGTCCAGCCGTGCAGGGTCGTCCGGTGCGGCGGCGCCCACGTTGATGAGCACACGGGGTTCATGTTCCGCCGCGGTCACCGCAGCGGCGAGCCAGATGGGCGTGCGTGCCAGCTGGCCGGGGTTGCTGCGCGCCGCAAACACGTGCGGCAGGAATTCGTCTTCGTGTTCCTGCCAAAGAAGGCGGCTCAGCTGTTCCAGCAGCGACGCTGGCGCGGTGACCAGCACACGCGTGCCCTGCCCATACGCCTTGCGAAGCATGCGAACGGTGAACGACGCCGGGTCGTCGATGCCGGTGTGGAATTCAACAGCCTCCACGTCGTTACCTGCGCTGCAGATCGGGCTCAGCGGTTTTCGGCATGGCAGGCGGCCGGCGCAACGCGCCGCCCTACTGGGCGCGACCCAGAACGAAATGCGTCAGCAGCGGCACCGGGCGGCCGGTGCCGCCTTTGGCAGCACCCGACTTCCACGCGGTGCCCGCAATGTCCAGGTGCGCCCAGCAGAACTTGCCGGTGAAGCGCTTGAGGAACATCGCGGCGGTGATAGCGCCGCCCGCACGGCCACCCACGTTGCCCATGTCGGCGAAGTTGCTCTTCAGGGCTTCGTCGTATTCGTCGTCCAGCGGCATGCGCCAGGCGGGGTCGAGTGCAGCGTCGCCGGCAGCCAGCAGTTCCTGGGCAAGCGCGTCGTTGGAACTGAACAAGCCGCTGCGGTGGTGGCCCAGGGCAATGACGCAGGCGCCGGTGAGCGTGGCGATGTCCACCACGGCTGCGGGCTTGAAGCGCTCGGCGTAGGTCAGAGCATCACAAAGAATCAGCCGCCCTTCCGCGTCGGTGTTCAGCACCTCGATGGTCTGGCCCGACATGCTGGTGACCACATCGCCCGGCTTGACGGCTCGGCCGCTGGGCATGTTTTCGCAGGCCGGGATGATGCCGATCAGGTTCACCTTGGCCTTCAGTTCGGCCACGGCGCGCAAGGTGCCCAACACGCTGGCCGCGCCACCCATGTCGAACTTCATCTCGTCCATCTCGGCTGCGGGCTTGATTGAAATGCCGCCGGTGTCAAAGGTGATGCCCTTGCCCACCAGCACCACCGGTGCTTCGCCTTTGGCGCCACCCAGCCATTGGGCGACGATGAACTTCGGCGCTTCGTCAGAACCCTGCGCCACGGCCAGGAATGAACCCATGCCGAGTTTCTCGCAGTCCTTGCGCTCGAGCACCTGCACCTTCAGGCCCCACTGCTTGCCCAGCTTGCGCGCCTGGTCGGCCAGGTCGCTGGGGGTGCAGTGGTTGGCCGGCCGGTTGGCGCACTCACGCGCCAGCGCCGTGCCCGACGCCAGCGCCTGGCCGCACCGGAGCGGGGCGGCCAGAACCGCCGCCGCGGCCTTTTCACACACCAGCAGCACAGAGGACAAAGCCGGCGCGGCAGGAGCGCCAGGCTTGGTGGCCCGGTAGACGTACAGCGCTTCGTCCACCGCGCAGGCCAGCATCTGGGTCTGTGTCGCGGAGGGACCACGGTTGTCACCGGCAGCCAATGTGGCCACCGCCAGCGACTTTGAACCACCGGCCTTCAAGGCCGAGACACCGGCAACGACGCCGCGGCGCCAGGCTTTGGTGGACGTGTCAGCGCAGGCCACAAAAACCACCCGCGCCGCCTTCACGCCGGGCACACGGTGGGCGTAGAAGACCTGGGCGGGCTTGTGGGCGAAGTCGCCCAGCTTCTCGGCGTCTTGCAGCGCGGCGGCCAGAGCCTGGCCCAGGCCCGCGGCTTGTTCGTCGGCTGAGGGCTTGCCGCACACCAGCACCAGCAAGGCGTCGGCAGCAACGCCGGCCAGTCCCGTGGCACCGGGTACCAAAGTCTTGAAGTCCATAATTGCACCCAGTCAAAAAAGTCGGCGGATGTTATTCGATTCAACAGTGCGCAAAGAGCTCTCGCGCGGCTTCGGGGCCACGCTGGTGGTCATCCTGACCATCATGCTCACCAACGCGCTGATCCGCACCGTCGGCCAGGCCGCCAGCGGTGCCGTGGCGCCACAGGATGTGGTGTTGCTGCTGGGTTACCTGTCGCTGGGGCAATTGCCCATGATGCTGGCACTGTCGCTGTTCGTGGCCGTGGTGCTGGGCCTGGGCCGCATGTACCGCGACAGCGAGATGGTGGTGTGGTTTTCCAGCGGCGTGGCCTTGCGTCGCTTCATCCGGCCCGTGCTGCGCACCTGCTGGCCGGTGCTGCTGGTCAGCGCAGTGCTGCTGCTGATGGTCTGGCCGTGGGTGCACCGCAGCAGCCAGGAACTGCGCGACCGCTACCAACAGCGGTCGGACCTGGCACGCGTCACGCCAGGGGTCTTTCAACGCTCCAGCGATGGCCGCCGCGTGTTCTTTGTGGAACGCGAGAGTGTGGACGGCATCAACGCCCGCAATGTGTTCATCCTGGCCAACCTGGACCAGTCTGAAAGTGTCACCACCGCCAAGGCCGGCCGCCTGCAGGTGGAAGGCGATACCCGTTACCTGGTGTTGCAGCGCGGCCAGAGCAACCAGGTGCAGACGGCGTCGGGCGAACGCACGCTGTCCAGCTTCGAGACCTACCGCGTGCCGGCCGGCGACAAGGTGGTGCGGTCGGCGCAGCGGCTGCCACCCAAGCAGACCGAAACGCTGAGCCTGGTGAGCGAGCCCACGCCTGCCAACCAGGGTGAACTGACCTGGCGGCTGGGCATGATCCTGGGTGCGGTAAACCTGCTGCTGATGGGCATTGGCCTGGCAGCCACCAACCCACGGCGGGCCAGCAACTGGAACCTGCTGTTCGCGCTGCTGACCTTCGTCATCTACTACAACCTCATCAACCTGTCGCAGGCCTGGGTGGCCAACGGCCGCTGGTCCATGGCTTTGGTGCTGCCGGTGCTGCACGGTTTGGTGCTGCTGCTGGCCCTGGCCCTCCTGTGGTGGCGCGACCATGGTGCGGCGCGCCTGCCCGCCAAACCTTGGCAGCGCCCGACGGTGGCTGCGCAATGAAGACGATACGCAAGCTGCTCTACAAGGACATCCTGGCCTCAGTGCTGTTTGTCTCGCTGGCGTTTCTGTCGCTGTTTTTCTTTATCGACTTCGTTGACGCGTTGGAATCGGTGGGCGCGCGCGGCCGTGGTGCCGTGCTGGCGTTGCAACTGGCGCTGCTGGAGTTGCCACGCGACTTCTATGAGCTGTTTCCGATTGCGGTGCTCATCGGCACCATCTATTCACTGGCGCGCATGGCGCAGGGGTCGGAATTCACCATCTTGCGCACCGGTGGCCTGGGGCCCTGGCGTGCGTTGGGGCTGCTGGCCGTGCTGGGCCTGGCCTTTGCCGGCATCACTTTTGTGGTGGGCGACTATGCCGCGCCGGCCGCACAGCGCCAGTCGGTGCTGCTGAAGGCGCAAAGCGGCGGCGACACCCGCCTTGCAGGCGCCGGCGCCTGGCTGAAGGAAAAGCGCCCAACGCCCACGGGGGAGCGCAGCTTTTCCGTCAATGTGGGCGGCGTCAACGGCGCCGGCAAGCTCACCGACATCCGCATCTTCGAATTTGATACCGAGGGCCGCCTGATCAGCCGCATGCAAGCGCGCGAGGGCCGGGTGGCCGCGGCGCAGGACACCACCAGGGACGCCGCCGGAGTCTCGGTGTGGACACTGACCGACGTCGAGACGGCAACCTGGCCGCGGGCCGGCGCCATCGGCCGATCGGCGGTAGACGTGCAGCGCCAGGCCAGCGCCACCTGGGACAGCACGCTCAGCGCCGGCGTAGTGTCTGCCGCAGTGCTGCCGGTGAGCACGATGACCACCCTGGAGCTGTGGCGCTACAGCACCCACCTGAACGACCAGGAGCAGGCGTCGCAAACGCACCTGATCCGCTTCTGGCGCAAGGCGCTGTACCCGCTGGCTTGCATGGTGATGGTGGCGCTGGCCCTGCCCTTCGCGTACATGAATGCCCGGGCGGGCGGCATCAGCCTGAAGGTGTTTGGTGGTGTGCTGCTGGGCATCAGCTTCGTCCTGCTCAGCAACCTGTCGGGCCATCTGGGCATGCTGCGCGGGTGGACGCCCTGGGTGGCCGCCGCCACGCCCAGCCTGCTGTACCTGCTGCTGTCCATGGGCGCGTTTGCGTGGCTGGTGCGCTACCGTTGAACGCCCCTTTTCTTGAAACCCATGCCGATGACCACCCAGACCGGACTGCTGCTGTTTGCCCATGGCGCCCGCGACCCCCGCTGGGCCGAACCCTTCCAGGAAGTGCAACGCCGCGTAGAAGCGCTTTGCCCCGGAGTGGCGGTGAGCCTGGCCTTTCTGGAATTCATGAGCCCCACCCTGCCGGCCGCGTGCGAACAGCTGGTGGCGGCGGGTTGCGACCGCATCACCGTGGTGCCGTTGTTCCTGGGCACAGGCGGCCATGTGCGCAAGGACCTGCCGTTGCTGCTGGACGCAGTGCGTGCCAGCCACCCAAACGTGGCGGTGGAATTGCAGCGGTCCATCGGTGAGATTGACAGCGTGATGCAGGCGATGGCCGTCTCAGCGGCCGCAACGCTGGCTGGCGTGGCCCCGGCCGCCGGGGCCACGCCAGCATGAACCTGCAGCAATTGCGTTTCGTGCAGGAGGCGGTGCGACGCAACCTGAACCTCACGGAAACAGCGCGAGCGCTGTTCACGTCGCAGCCGGGCGTCAGCAAAGCCATTCTTGAGCTTGAAGAAGAGCTGGGAGTGGACATCTTTACCCGCCACGGCAAGCGGCTGAAGCGGGTGACCGAGCCCGGCCAGCAGGTGTTGCGTTCGGTGGACGTGATCCTGCGCGAAGTGGCCAACCTCAAGCGCATTGGCGAGGAATTCTCCAAGCAGGACGCGGGCACGCTGTCGATAGCCACCACGCACACCCAGGCGCGCTACTTCCTGCCCGGGCCGGTGGCGCAGTTGCGGCAGCGTTTTCCCAAGGTTCAGGTGGTGTTGCACCAAGGCGTGCCCGAGCAGGTGGTGCGCATGTTGCTGGACGACGTGGCCGACGTGGGACTGGCCACCGAAGCGCTGGCGCTGAACGACCAGCTGGTCAGCATGCCCTGCCACGAATGGCAGCACGTGATGGTGGTGCCCAGCGACCACCCCCTGGCGGCGGTGGAAAAGCCGACGCTGCAGCAACTGGCGCAGTTTCCGCTGGTGCTGTACCACCCCGCGGTGACCGGGCGCACGCGCATCGACGGCGCTTTTGAACGCGCGAGCCTGAAGCCCTTTGTGGCGCTGGAAGCCATCGATTCCGACGTCATCAAGACCTACGTGCGCCTGGGCCTGGGCGTGGGCATCGTCACCGAACTGGCCATGCAACAGGCCGCCGGCGACACCGACCTGGTGGCGCGGCGATTGGGCCACCTGTTCGGAAGCAACGTCACGCGCGTGGCCTTCAAGCGCGGGGCGTACCTGCGGCACTTCGTGCTGTCTTTTGCCGAGATGCTGTCGCCGCACCTTTCTGCGGCATTGATCGAGAAAGCCATGTCGGGCCAGGGCAGCGATTTCGGCCTATAACCCGTTGAAGATGAACCGCATACGCCCGCACCCACCACCATGACCTCAGCCACACTGCACCGCACCCCCACCCTGCAAAGCCGACTGCCCGCGGTGGGCACCACCATCTTCACCGTGATGTCCGCCCTGGCCCAGGAAACCGGCGCAGTGAATCTGGGACAAGGTTTTCCCGACTTCCACTGCGACCCCGCGCTGCCGGCCCTGGTGACCGCCAGCATGGCCGAAGGCCTGAACCAGTACCCGCCGATGACGGGCGTACCGGTGTTGCGTGAACGCGTGGCGCAGAAGATTGAAACGCTGTACGGCCACCGCTACGACCCGGCCACCGAGATCACGGTCACGGCCGGTGCCACACAGGCCATCCTGACCGTGGTGCTGGCCTGCGTGCACCCCGGCGACGAGGTGGTGGTGCTGGAACCCTGCTACGACAGTTACGGCCCGAACATCGAATTGGCCGGCGGGCGCGTGGTGCGCGTGCCGCTGACACCGGGCAGCTTTCGGCCCGACTTCGGCTTGATCGCCGCGGCGCTGACGCCGCGCACCCGGCTGTTGATCGTCAACAGCCCGCACAACCCCAGTGCCACCGCCTGGACGCGCGGAGAGATGCAGCAACTGGCCGCGCTGCTGGCACCCACCAACGTGCTGCTGCTGGCCGACGAGGTGTACGAACACATGGTGTTTGATGGCGAACCGCACGTCAGCGCGTCGTCGATACCGTCTCTGGCGGCGCGCAGCTTTGTGGTGTCCAGTTTTGGCAAGACCTTTCACGTCACCGGCTGGAAAGTGGGCACCGTGGCGGCGCCGGCGCCGCTGATGGCGGAATTCCGCAAGGTGCACCAGTTCAACGTGTTTACCGTCAGCACGCCCATGCAGCACGGGCTGGCACGCTACCTCGCCAACCCGCAGCCTTACCTGGACCTGCCGGCCTTCTACCAGCGCAAGCGCGACCTGTTCCTGGACGGTCTGCGGCAGACGCGGCTGAATCCGTTGCACACCCAGGGCAGCTATTTCCAGCTGGTGGACTACAGCGCCGTCAGCGACCTGGCCGAAGCCGACTTCTGCCAGTGGCTGACGCGGGAGGTTGGTGTGGCGGCCATTCCGCTGAGCGCGTTCTACGCGGGTGGCTTTGAACAGCGCTTGGCACGCTTGTGTTTTGCGAAGTCTGACGAGACTCTGCAACTGGCGCTGCAGCGACTGCAGAAGTTGTAGCGGCACGGCACACCGCCACGCATTTGGCGCCGTCAGCGCGGGGAAGGTGCCGCGGTGGACTTACCAGCGGCGCGACGTTGCTGGGCGCGGCGGTTCGTCCATGGGGTCGAACATGCTGGTCTGCTGCGCAGGAATGGTCAGGTCGAAGTCCACGGGCCGCGTGGGCCTGTCGTCGGCATCAAGGCGGGCGTCGGACCCCTGCTCGCTGTTCATGAAAGGCACGGGCGCCGTCGCGCCGAACGCAGAACCGTCGGACAGCGGCAAGAGCAGGTCCACACTGCCGGTGTCGGCGGCTTCACGGTCCAGCAGGTCGCGGGCCAGGGCATACAGGAACAGCACCTCGCGATAGGCGGGCAGCTCGAACAGCTCGCCCCGCGACTTGCGGAACAGCAGCGCCTCCAGTTCGGCCATCGCGTCCAGTGGCCGCGGCCACACCTGTTCCAGGCGGGGCAGGATGCCGGGGTAGTCTTCCAGCGAACGACCATGCGCCAGGTCGCTGCCCCACTCGGGTGCATAGGCATTGAAGCGGTGGTTGAAGCGGGCGCGGTTGCGTTCGTAGGCGCTGCGGTTGTTGTTGCGGCTGTAGATTTCCAACAGCTTCAGGTACGGCAAGGGGCTGCCGCCACCGGTGCTTCGCAGATGGTCCACCAGCAGGTCGATGGCTGCTTCGTCTTGGCCCAGCACGACAAAGAACTCGGCCTGCTGCTCCAGGTCGATCAGCTCATCGATGGACACATCGCGCACCCCCGCCTCACCATCGCGCAGCGGCGCAGCCATGGGCTGCGTGCGCGCCATGCCGGGTTCCATGGGCGTGTCGAGCGGCGTGATGTCTGGCAACTCGGCGCGGCTCCAGGCCGCTGCTGAAGCAGGCCCCGCGGGCGGGCTGGTACGCGCCGCAGCCATGGACTGAGTGACGAAGCCGGTGGGCGACACCGAGTGCCCCGACGGAGCGGACTGCACCGACCCCAGCCCGCTGCGCGGAGGAAACGTCGGCAGGTCGGTGGACATGAACGACGCCGGACCAGTGGCCGCCCTGCCATGGCGCTCGACCAGCGATTCCGGACCCTGCATGTTGGACGGCACATCGGCGGGCGCTTCGGCCAGCTGCTGCTGTTGAGCCCAGGCCTGCTGACGCTGCCCCTGCACCCGGCCCAGGCGCCAAGACAGCCAGGCCGACAAGCCGGCCAGCGCCGCCAGCAGCAACGGCCACAGCCACGGGCTGCCCCCCTGCGCCCCGTCTAGCTTTTCACGCAACTGCACCACCAGGGCCTGGTTGGCCTGTGCTTCGCTGCGCAGCTGCGCAACCGTGCGTTCCAGGCTGGCCATGCGGTCCAGCGAAGCCGACGCCGCAGTCGCGGCGGTTTGCGCCGCGCTGGCGGCATTCGCAACGGCCTGCAATGCCTGGCCCACCACGTCGGCCTCGGCCCGCGCGGCGTCGGGTGCCACTGACGGCAACACGAGTGCAGGCTCCAGCGTCAAGCGCGGCCCGGCGGGCGCGGGCGATGCGTTGCCTGCCGGTGGTGCCCTCGGGGTCTCTGCCCGCGCCACCGCCGTGGCTGCAGGCCGCGGCGCAGCGGCCGAGCGGGCGGCCGACGCCCCAGCCGAAGGCCGCGCCGGTTTGCTGGCGACCGTACGCGTTGCCGCAGCAGGCTGCGGTGACGCCACTGGCGATTCCTTTTGCGCCGTTGCCGCCCGGGCCGGTGTGCCCTGTGCGTCGCCAGACCGCGCGCCATCGGCACCAACGCCGGCAAGGGGCAACACAATCGGAGCGGGGGCCGTCAACGGTGGCACCGTCGGTACAGCAATCAAGGGCGGGTCGGCAAACACCACGAACCGCCGGCTGATGGGCGACACGCAGCCCACGCGCAGCAGGATGCTGACCACCGGCTCGTCGATGGACTGCTGCGTCTGCACCCGCACCCGCGCCGTGCCGTTGCCTTGCTGGTCGATCTGCGTGCGCACCGCAGAGGGCGGCAGACGCTGGTCAGAAACCAGCACTTCGGCGTTCACGCATTCGGCCGTCAGCGTCTCACCGCCGTCCATCCTGACCTGAACCGGAAAGTCCAGCGGCTGCCCCAGCACCGTGCCCGCCTGGCCAGCCGAAAGGCCTGCTGCAGACACAGAGACTGACCCCACGGCCGACACAACAGCGAGGAGGGCGACAGCAAGGCGGGAACAGCTGGCAGGCATGCTGTGGCGGTGGGCGCGAGGTCTCAGGAGATTACGTTTTGACTCTAGCATGAAGGCCCTTGAAAACCGCTGCCCCAAAGGGTGGGCTCCCGCGGTTCTGGGCGCCGTTGCAAGTTGACCCGCTGGCAGGCCCGCGACTTGCCCGCTCGCGCGCCCAAGCCAGCTGAAAAACGCTTCCAAAACCAACGTCGGACCGGGGGCTGGGCCCGCACAATCGCACAGCCGCCACCGCACGGTTGCAACCCCCTCACTCCAACCCCTCTGTCCCCACCGAGACAAGACATGCTGCCCCCGGTTCTTACCATCGATGAGCTGCAAAATATAGAGAACGGGCCATGGTTCAGCAAACTCTCGGCGACGCTGCGTGCCGACATCCTGGCGCGCGCTGCCGTGCGCCGGCTGGGCGACGGCGACGCACTGGCCTCGCGCGGCGCGCCGGCACAGGAATGGTGTGGCGTGGCGCACGGTGCGGTGCGCATCAGCACGGTGTCGCTGGCCGGCAAGCAGGTGACGCTGACCTACGCCGAGCCCGGCACCTGGTTTGGCGACATCGCGCTGTTCGACGGCCTGCCGCGCACGCACAACGCCGACGCACACGGTGCCACCACGCTGCTGGTGGTGCGCAAGCCCGACTTCAAGCACCTGCTGGCGCACCATGTGGAGCTGTACGACGCGTTGCTGCGGTTGAACTGTCGCCGCCTGCGCCTGCTGTTCGACCAGTTCGAAGACCTCAACACCCGGCCGCTGCAGGCGCGCCTGGCGCGCCAGGTGCTGCTGCTGGCGAAGAGCTACGGCATCAACGAAGGCGAGGAAATCCGCATCGGCCTGGCGCTGGCCCAGGAAGACCTGGCGCAACTGCTGGGCGCGTCTCGCCAGCGCGTGAACCAGGAACTCAAGGGCTTCGAGCGCGAAGGCGCCGTGCGCGTGGAACCGACACGGCTGGTGGTGCTGTCGCGCGACCGTCTACTGGCCATTGCTGAACGCTGACCTGCGTTTCGCCCCCCATTCACACCATCCCACAGGCACGCACCCCATGGAACAGTTCACCGGCACCAAGGCCATGGCCGAGAGCCACGCTTTTGATGTCCAGGCCCTGCAGTCGCACCTGCAGCAGCACTTGGCAGGCTTCGCCGGGCCGCTGCAGGTGGAGCAGTTCAAGGGCGGGCAGTCCAACCCCACCTACAAGCTGGTCACCCCCGGCATGGCTTATGTCATGCGCACCAAGCCCGGGCCCGCTGCCAGGCTGTTGCCATCAGCCCATGCCGTGGAACGCGAGTTCAAGGTCATGAAGGCCCTGCACGGTACCGGCGTGCCCGTGCCGCGCATGCACCACCTGTGCGAAGACGAATCGGTGATCGGCCGCGCCTTCTACGTGATGGAGTTCGTACAAGGCCGCGTGCTGTGGGAACAGTCGCTGCCCAGCATGGACCGCGCGGGCCGGGGCGCCATCTATGACGAGATGAACCGCGTCATTGCAGCGCTTCACAGCGTCGACGTGGTGGCTGCGGGCCTGCAGGACTACGGCAAGCCCGGCAACTACTTCGAACGGCAGATCGGGCGCTGGAGCAAGCAGTACCTGGCGTCCATCACCGAGCCGATCACCGCCATGGACGAACTGCTGGCCTGGTTGCCCAGCCACCTGCCGGCGACGGCGCGCGACAACAGCCAGGTGTCGGTGGTGCACGGCGACTATCGCCTGGACAACCTGGTGTTCGCACCCGAACTGCCACAGGTGCTGGCGGTGCTGGACTGGGAACTGTCCACGCTGGGCCACCCGCTGGCCGACTTCAGTTACCACTGCATGGCCTGGCACATTCCGCCTGGCGTGTTTCGCGGCATTGGCGGGCTGGACCTTGAAGCACTGGGCATCCCGTCAGAGCGCGAATACGTGCGCCGCTACTGCCAGCGCACCGGCCGCGCCGACCCCGACGCGGTGATGGCGGACTGGAACTTCTACCTCGCCTACAACCTGTTCAGGCTGGCCTCCATCACACAGGGCATTGCCAAGCGCGTGGTCGATGGCATCGCCTCCAGCGCCCAGGCCCGCTCCACCGGTTCGGCCACGCGCACCCTGGCCGACATGGCCTGGGGCTTCGCACAAAAGGCCTGAACGCTGCTGCACCGTACACCCGCCCTCCCCCAACCCACCTCACGCACCAGGCGCACCCATGGACTTTGGCTATTCACCCCGCACGCAGGAACTGCAAACCCGGCTCAGCGCCTTCATGGCCGAGCACGTCTACCCGGCCGAGGCGCGCTACTTCGCCGAGATCGAGGCCAACACCGCCGCCGGCAAGCGCTGGACGCCGCTGCAGGTGATTGAAGAACTGAAACCGAAGGCCCGTGCAGCTGGGTTGTGGAACCTGTTTCTGCCGCCGCGCGCCGACGGAGCGGCCGGCGCAGGGTCGGCCGGCGAAGGTGCCGAATTCAACTTCGGCCTGAGCAACCAGGACTACGCACCGCTGGCCGAACTGATGGGCGCGGTGCCCTGGGCCAGCGAGGTTTTCAACTGCTCGGCGCCAGACACCGGCAACATGGAAGTCTTTGCGCGCTATGGCTCGGCTGAACACAAGCAGCGCTGGCTGGCGCCGCTGCTGGACGGCAAGATCCGCAGCGCTTTTGCAATGACCGAGCCGGCTGTGGCTTCGTCAGACGCCACAAACATCGAAGCCGACATCCGCCGCGACGGCGACCAATACGTCATCAACGGGCGCAAGTGGTGGACCAGCGGCGCCGGCGACCCGCGCTGTGCGGTGTACATCTTCATGGGCAAGACCGACGTCACGGCGCCGAAGCATTCGCAGCAGTCGATGATCGTCGTGCCCGCCGACACGCAAGGCATCACCGTGCTGCGGCCGCTGACCGTGTTCGGCTACGACGACGCGCCACACGGCCACATGGAAGTGGAGTTCAAGAACGTGCGTGTGCCCGTCAGCGACATCCTGCTGGGTGAAGGGCGTGGTTTTGAGATCGCGCAGGGTCGCCTGGGCCCCGGGCGCATCCACCACTGCATGCGCCTGATCGGCATTGCCGAGCGCGCGCTGAAACTGATGTGCGAACGGGCGGCCAGCCGCACCGCCTTCGGCAAGACCATCGCGCAGCAGACAGTAACGCAGGAGCGCATCGCCGAAGCCCGCTGCATGATCGACCAAGCCCGTCTGCTGACGCTGAAGGCGGCATGGATGATGGACGTGGCCGGCAACAAGAGCGCCCGGGCCGAGATCGCGATGATCAAGGTGGTGGCTCCCAACATGGCCTGCCAGGTGGTTGACTGGGCCATGCAGGTGTACGGTGGCGCGGGCATGTGCCAGGACACGCCACTGCCCTACTTCTACACCTCGGCACGCACGCTGCGTTTTGCCGACGGGCCCGACGAGGTGCACCGCAACGCGATTGCGAAGCTGGAACTGGGCAAGTCGCGGCCTACCGTCTGAAGCGGCGCGTGGGGCTTGCGCCACAACGCTGCGGTCTCGCCCTGCTATGAATGCGCGTCGGACTGCCCTTCGGGCGTGGGGAGCGCACGCGGCGCAGGCTCGGCGCCTGGGTTCGCAGCCTCGCCGCTTTCCTGGGCGGCGCGGCGGGCTTCGCGCACCGCGGTTTCAAACAAGCGCAGCCAGCGTTCGATCTCGTTGAGCTCGGCCTCAGGCATTTCGGTGCGCAGCATCAGCCGGCCGCGGCCGATCATCAGCACCAGCGGGATGGCCGCGTTCACGCGGTGCGAGGCCAGCGACAGCGCCAGCGGGCCCTGCATCCAGCGCAGCATCCAGCTCTTCTTGCTGCACAGTGCCACATAGCGCTCGCGCAGGTCACCCATTTCGGCGGCCGACAGCTTGGGGAACATCACCAGCCAGCGCATCTCGGGCGGCGTCTGGTCGTCGATGCGGGTCTGCACACCTTCCACGTACTGGCTGAAGACCGCCGCTTCCATCTGCTCTTGCAGCGCGCGGTTCATGACCAGTGCGTGCAGGTCTGAACCAAGGCCCAGCTCGCTGCGGATGCGCAGTTCACGCCCGGACACGTAGGACCGCTGCGACGGGCCCCATTCCAGCCGCCAAGGCGTGGCGCCCAGCCGCCCGTCCACCACGAAGCCTTCAGACTGCACGCCGCGAAAGTCGTATCCCTTGGCGGCCGCCCAGGGCTGCACGCCGTCCCAGTCAGGGGCCGCCGCCGTGGTGCCGCGCGTGAACAAGCGCTTCAAGCCTTCCAGCATGGTTTAGAGTCTCCGCGAACACGCCAACACACGCGCCGCCAACGGGGGAATGGTCATGATCGAAGTGTATTCCTGGGCCACCCCGAACGGACACAAGGTCCACATCATGCTGGAGGAGTGCGGCCTGCCCTACCGGGCCCACGCGGTGGACATTGGCGCCGGCGACCAGTTCAATCCCGATTTCCTGGCCATCAGCCCGAACAACAAGATTCCCGCCATCACCGACCCCAGCGGCCCCGATGGCAAACCCATCTCGCTGTTCGAGTCCGGAGCCATTCTTTTGTACCTGGCCGCCAAGACGGGCCGCTTCATGCCCGAAGACACCCGCGGCCGTTATGACGTGCTGCAGTGGCTGATGTTCCAGATGGGCGGCTTGGGACCCATGCTGGGCCAGGCGCACCACTTCCGCATCTACGCGCCCGAGAAGATCGCCTACGCGGTGGACCGCTACACCAACGAAGCCAAGCGCCTGTACGGGGTGCTGGACAAGCGCCTGGCGACCAGCCGCCATGTCGGCGGCGACGCGTACAGCATCGCTGACATCGCCATCTTTCCCTGGATCCGCAGTTGGAAGAACCAGGGCATCGACTGGGCCGACCATCCCAACCTGAAGGCCTGGTTTGACCAAGTTGGCGCGCGGCCTGCGGTCATGCGCGGCGTGGAAGTGCTTGCCGGGCTGCGCAAGCCTTTGACTGACGACAAGGCGCGCGCCACCTTGTTCGGCAACACGCAATACGAGAAGCGCTGAACACTGCGCGTACTTCTGTTTGTGCGGAAGAAGCCCAGGATGCCTTGCGTGGGGGACAGGTTCCTACAATGCAGGCCTTCTGCCCGTAGCTCAACTGGATAGAGCACCAGCCTTCTAAGCTGGGGGTCGCAGGTTCGAGTCCTGCCGGGCAGGCCAACCGTCGCCGCTTGCTACCACGCGGCGGCCGTGCTGGCCTCGAGCCCGACTCAGCCCGGCTCAGCCAGGGCCTGTGGCGACCCCGGAAGCGTCGGTGCCGTGCGCCACCACCCGCTGCCCATTGACGTACACGGCGTCACCCATCACTTCGATCAACATCGAACCGAAGCGGGAGTTCCACACCCAGCGCGCCACGCCGTCGGTGGCCAGTGGCAAGGGCGGTTGCTGGTCATCGCTTCTGCGCAGCAGCACCTCGGGGTACAACGGGGCGTTCATGGTGGCGTGGAAGGCCGAATATGGGTGGGCGGTCAGAACCCCAGCAGCGGCGGCGGCGTGTGCACCTGAGATGTGGCGCTGGGGGACAAGGAGATGCTGAGGGTGGGTCAGAACCAGCCCCACACGCGCCACATCCACCGTGGCAGGCGGTCGGGGGCGGGCTTGTAGGTCTGGCGGAAATCGGTCTTGCTCATGATGCGGCTCCTGGCGAAAAACAACTGTATATGGATCCAGCTGTATTTGCAACCAGTGGACGCTTCCCCGTCGCCCCCGACGCCCCCGACGCCGCCAGCCAGTCTGACCGGTGCCGTCGCCCAGTAACCCGGTCCCAATGACCTGCCAGCACCGCCTGCGCCGCGCCGGGTGTCGGCCAGCCCAAGGCTTACGATCGATTCATGCTCAGCACCATCCCCGGCCCCCCACCTGCGGCTCCTGCCGCGGCAAGCTCCACCGGCCTGATGCGGCCGCTGACGATTCGCATGCACGACAGCGACAACGTCGCCATCGTGGCCAACGACGGTGGCCTGCCTGCGGGCACGCTGCTGGTTGAAGGCCCCGGCCACGGCCTGCAGCTGGTCGACCGCGTGCCGCAAGGCCACAAAGTGGCCCTGGTGGACATCGCAGCGGGCACACCGGTGCTGCGTTATGGCATTCCCATCGGCCACGCGCTGAAAGCCATTGCAGCGGGCAGCTGGGTGCATGAACGGCTGCTGCAGATGCCCGACGCCCGCGGCCTGGACGGGTTGCCCATGGCCACCGTGAAGCCCGACCCCCAGCCGCCGCTGCAGGGCTACACGTTCCAGGGCTACCGCAACGCCGACGGTTCGGTGGGCACCCGCAACATCCTGGCCATCACGCAGACGGTGCAGTGTGTGGCCAGCGTTACCAGCTTTGCGGTGCAGCGCATCAAGGCCGGGTTGCTGCCGCGCTACCCGCACGTGGACGACGTGGTGGCGCTGGAACATGCGTACGGCTGCGGCGTGGCCATCGACGCGCCAGACGCCGTGGTGCCCATCCGCACGCTGCGCAACATCAGCCTGAACCCCAACTTCGGCGGCGAGGTGATGGTGGTCAGCCTAGGCTGCGAAAAGCTGCAACCCGAACGCCTGCTGCCGCCGGGCAGCTTTCCCATCCAGGACGTGCGCCAGCCTGCAGACAACGCTCTGGACGTGGTGTGCCTGCAGGACGACAGCCACGTGGGCTTCATGTCGATGGTGGACCACATCGTGCGCCAGGCGGAAACCCACCTGCAGCGCCTGAACCAGCGCCGCCGTGAGACCGTACCCGCCAGCGAACTGGTGGTGGGCGTGCAGTGTGGCGGCAGCGACGCCTTCAGCGGCGTCACGGCCAACCCGGCCGTGGGCTTCTGCACCGACCTGCTGGTGCGCGCTGGCGCCAGCGTGATGTTCTCTGAAACCACCGAGGTGCGAGACGGCATCGCGCAGCTCACATCACGCGCCACCACGCCCGCAGTGGCGCAGGCCATGGTGCGCGAGATGGCCTGGTACGACGCCTACCTGCAGCGCGGCAGCGTCGACCGCAGCGCCAACACCACGCCGGGCAACAAGGCCGGTGGCTTGTCCAACATCGTCGAAAAAGCCATGGGCTCGATCGTCAAGTCGGGCACCGCGCCCATCGCGGGCTGCATTGCACCGGGTGAAAGGTTGCAGACAAAGGGCCTGACGTACGCCGCCACGCCAGCCAGCGACTTCATCTGTGGCACGCTGCAGCTGGCCGCCGGCATGAACCTGCACGTGTTCACCACCGGGCGCGGCACACCGTATGGCCTGGCACAAGTCCCG